>JAIEPI010000147.1 GCA_019749855.1 Rickettsiales bacterium
ATCCGAGAGGAGTAGCCCGACATGGTTAATAAAGACAGGGGAAATATTAACCCATCTTACCCGCTCTTTGTCGGGGCGTTCCGCGATGCATTAGTGAGCCTGAAGCTTCGCCGTGGATATACGGCGGAGCATCTGGCGCGGCTGGTCGGTATCCCCGCAAAAACGGTGGAAAAGCATCTGTCTTCTGACTGCGACGCCTTGCCGCAAGGGCCGCATCTGCACCGCTATCTCGCGTTTTTTGGTGCGGAGCTGGTGTTGTTGTGGCTGGCGCCGATGGGAATTCATGCTGAGTCGGCAGGCAGCGATCGCCTGCGTCGCCAGAAGGAGGCTAAGCAACTGCTTTCGCGCCTGTCCAGCCTGATCGGGGAGGACGGCGCATGATTCAATATGTCGGGGCCTTTAGGGAGCGTGCAGGGCGTTCCAGCGAACCAAAAGGGAATGCAGTGCGGCCCGACATCGGCATAGAAACCGCCAATTCCCTCAACCCTGCATTTTTTAACAAGAGGTGATCATGAAAAACAGCATTCGCATCACGCTGGCCGAAATCCCCGTCGCTAAGGGTCGCGGCAAGGTGGGCGTCAATCGTGCCACAGGGCGCGGCATGATCTTCACGCCAGCGAAAACCAAGGCCTATGAAAGTAAACTCCGTGACGCCGCCTCTGACGCTATGGCGGGGCTGCCCCCGTTTGATGAGCCGCTGGCGGTGTACGTGGATGCTTTCGTGCCGGTGCCTCCGTCATGGTCGCAAAGAAAGCAGGTGGCCGCACTGGCTGGGGTGCTCCATCCTCAATCACGGCCAGACCTCGACAACTACGTTAAAGCCGCGCTCGATGCCCTGAACGGCGTTGTTTACCGCGACGATAATCTCGTGATCGAGATGACCGCTCGCAAGCAATATAGCAGCACGCCGCGCATAGAAATCGAGGTGATGCCGCTCTCACATCAAAAAAGGATGGGCTTATTAACCGCACCGAAATCATGACCATTAAAATTCTGAAATCACTCAACGCAAAGCCAAAAGGGTTAACGTTGTTCCGCATCCAGCGCGAGCTGGAAGCCATGAAACATGCGGCCACTGAACAATCAGTTAAAGCCAATCTCCAACGGCTCATTGTGGCGGGAAAAATTCGCCGTGATGAATCGCTTAACTGCGATGAATGTGGTCATCCACACCGCGTTTACAGGATCACGGCACTGGGTAAGCAGCACTATCAGGGGGAGTCATGACACGTCGCATTGGCCCTACGTACAAGCAAAGCGAACTGGCGAAGATGTACCTCCGCGCAGGGCATGTCAGCGATGTGTACGTCATGGAATTGACAGGCATCACGCTGCAGGACGTGTCGCGTATCAGGAAGGAATTAGCACAAGAGGGCAAGCGATGAGAATTCAGGTGCCAGACGACACACGCTCCCAATCGCTTATAAAAGCGCAGCGCCGTAAATTTATACGCGAATGGCTGCCGCTGCTCAGAAAGATACGTTTTCAACAGAAAGAATCAAATGCGGTTATGGACGCGCTTTGTAGCCCGTGGGGAAGGGTGAGGTCATGAGTGATCTATCTTTTATGCCTTTCTACGTTGCTGACTATTTGGCAGACACGATGCACCTCTCCATCGATGAGCACGGCGCCTATCTGAAACTGATGTTTTGCATGTGGCGCACCGATGATGGCTGGCTCCCTGATGACGATAAAAAAATCTGCACAATGCTTTCCATAGGTGCAAAGAAATGGGCCTCCATTAAGCCCGTTATTGCACCTTTTTTCACCTATGAGGAGGGGCATTTTACACAAGGAAGGCTCTCCCGAGAGCGTAAAAAAGTTGAGGGTAAAATCAAAAGTTGCTCCGACTCAGGGAAGAAAAGTGCGGAAGCTAAGGCGCTGAAAAACAAAGATACCACTTCAACGGACGTTGACGTTTCGTTGCAACGAACTTCCAACATCGCGCGCCGTACTTCGTACCCAGAACCAGATATAGATAAGAAAGATAAATCTTCCTTATCTAGCCCCCTTACCCCCAAATTCATTTTGCCGGACTGGATCAAGCCTGAGCCTTGGAATGTTTTTATTGAATCCCGAAAGAAGCTGAAAGCCGTCAACAGCGAATTCGCACTGCGGTGCATCGTTGCTGACCTTGAGCGATTCCGAGACATGGGCCACGACCCGAATGAACTCATCGAAACCGCCATCAAACATGGCTGGAAATCTGTCTATGAACCCAAAAACTTTGGAGCACCACGCCATGCACAATCAAGCAATCACCACGGATTCCTCGAGGAGGGAGAACGCCTTATCCGCGAATACCGAGACCAGGCTGAGCGAGACGGACAGGCCGCATCTGACAGCCGCACTCTCACGGATTTGTGTGCTGCAGAAGAAATATGGCCGGACAGCCCAAGAGCTTAAAACCATCGTCGATGGCTATCTGTGGACCATGACTGATTACACACTCCGGCAAGTGCTGTGGTCGATGAAAACCTACTGCCAGCGCAAGTCTGACATTCCTGCCCCCGCTGATCTGATTGCCGTTTTGGAGGAGGGCCGCAAGGTGAGAATCGAGGAAAAAAAATCTAGGGAGGCTATGGAAAAAAAAGCCGAAATGCCATGGGAAACCAAAGCGCGCAAAGCCCGCGAAATGAAGGCCGAATATGTGCGAGTGTTCGCTTCGTCACCACGATTTCAGCCCTTCGTCTCGGACAAGCAAAAAATGCTCGCGCTCACTTACGTCAGCGCCGCTGCATCCTTTCAAGCAGAAACCATCATGGAAGTCACCCGACGCACGGTGAACTGGATGGATTTGCTCTGTGATGGCGGGCCAGACGATGAATCTTTCCGCGCAGATATTTTCCGCGAAGCCGATGACGCCAAGCAGCGCGGCTCCATCAGCGTTACCCTGCCTGCGCGCCTATTCGAGCGGGCCAACCTTCCCGCCCAACAGTCGCATGTATGACCAGACCAACATCAGTGAGAATGACCACGCCAGCGATATTTATTTTATTCGCAGGCTGTATCAGGCCATCATCGTACAAGCGCTCCGCGACCTTTGCGCCAAGCCCAAAAAGGCTGATCCTGCCATCCCCACAGAAGGCGGCGGACAAATGCTGCTCAGCTTTGTGGAGCCTATCAAAATTGACATGGAGGATTGTGACGATGTTGACCCAGCAGGCGAAGCCCACGCTTATATTTTTGGCCAATTCGAGGATAGCATTTTTGAGCATGATTGCGAGGCAGCGGGCCTGTGCCATGTTGTCGTGCGTCGATCCGCAGAAGGAATTAAACAAGGAAAAACAAAGCTTTCGGTGCAAGTTATGCGCCGATTTATCATAAAGCGTTAAATGAGGGATAATGGGGTTATGGCTCGCATTGCACGATCTGACGAGGTGATCGACGAAATCCTTAACCGGATTACCAACGGCGAATCTGTGCGGAAAATCTGCACGGGCGAGGACATGCCTAATCCGCGAACGTGGCTGAGGTGGTGTGACGATGACGCTGAACTTGCCGCCAGGTGCGCGCGCGCAAGGGAGCATCAGGCCGAGGTGATGGACGGGCGCATCATGGAAGTCGTCGAGGGCGTGCTTGATAAAACCATTGAGCCGGACGTGGCGAGGGTGGCGCTTTCAGGGCTGCAATGGCGGGCGTCGAAGCTGGCTCCCAAGCGCTACGGCGCGAAGCTGGATGTCGAGGGCGAGGTGAAACTTTCAGCACGGGAAATGCTGGCGGCAATTATGGAGGGGCAGAACCATGGATGACCGTGACGCGCCGGAGTGGTTTGCTGGAACCCCTGATGATTTTCTGCCGGATGACACCAGCGACATGCGTGGCTTTATGGTATTTGCGGTGATTCTTTCGCTGATTCTGGGCCTGTGCTGGGCGCTGGCAATCTTTCTCACGGTCAACCAGCTTGTGCGCTGGGTGGCTGTATGATACCCGCGCTGCCGGATGATATCAGCGGCCTGAGTAACGCGGAGTGCGAGGCCATCTTGCGTGAGGGGTTGCCGTCGAAGGAGTGGCGGCTCAATAACCTGTACTGGATTCAGGACAAGAGCGGGCAGGTCGTCAAGTTCCGAATGAACCCTTCGCAGGCCGAGTATTTCCGCGAACGCCACAAGCGCAACATCATTCTCAAGGCGAGGCAGTTGGGCTTTTCCACACTGATCGATTTGGACATTCTCGATTCGGTGGTGTTCGAGGATAACTTCTCCGCGCAGATCATCAGCTATTCGCTGGCGCATGCGATGGAGATATTCGAGACGAAGATAGCGTTTCCCTATTCCAAGTTGCCGGAATGGATCAAGGAGGCCCGCAAAGCCACCACAGACTCCGCGAGTGAGCTGGCGCTGGATAACGGCTCCATGGTGGCGGTGGGTACCACGGCGCGGGGCGGCACGAAGCAGCGCTTGCACGTGTCCGAGTTCGGGAAAATCTCAGCAAAATATCCTGATAAAGCGCGGGAGATTGTCACAGGTGCATTTAATGCCGTGCCATCAACTGGGCGTATTGACATCGAATCCACCGCTGAGGGGGAGTTCGGGCGCTTCTACGAGATGACCATGCTTGCCATGGCGGCTCATCGCCAAGGTGGCGACCTAACGGATTTAGATTTCAAGTTCCACTTTTTCGCGTGGTGGCAGGAGCAACGCTACAGCTTGCCGCACGCTGCTGGTGCAATGTATCCTGAGACGGTCGAGCGGTACTTCCGCATGCTGGCAGACGAGCACGGCATCACCCTGACCGACGGGCAAAAGCTCTGGTATTATAAACAGGCCGAAACGCAGGCCGAAGACATGAAGCGGGAGTATCCGTCGTATCCTGAGGAGGCGTTCGAGCAGGCCGTCGAGGGGGCGTATTATGCCAAGCAGCTATCGAAGGCGGATACGGACGGACGCATCTGCTCATTGCCCTACGATACGCGCCTGCCGGTGCACACGTTCTGGGATATTGGCGTTTCCGATGACACAAGCATCTGGTTTATGCAGCTCCATCCTTCGGGCCGCGTGGATGTGATCGACTTCTACGCTTTCTCAGGCGAGGGCATGGAGCATTATGCGCGGGTGCTGAATGAGCGCGGCTACCATTACGGCAGGCATTTCGGGCCGCACGATATTGAGCAGCGCGAGATGGGTACGGGCAAGAGCGTTAAGGATACCGCCAAGGCGCTGGGTATCACCTTCCAAACGGTTCCGCGCACGGTCAACGTCAATGATGACATCAATGCGACGCGGGTTCTGCTGGGACGCTGCTGGTTCGATAAAGTGAAAGACGCTGAGGGCTTGAAAGCGCTGCGCGCTTACCGGCGGGCATGGAACGAGCAACGCGCCTGCTTCGCGGATCACCCGCTGCACGATTGGTCGTCACATGCCGCTGATGCTTTCCGCACGGGGGCGGTATCTATTCCTGAGCATCCTGATGCCATCCGTCGCCTGAATCAGGTGGGTGAAGCGCCCGTCATGATGGGTAGTGGTGGATTTGCCAGTGGCAACAATGCCTCAACCTACAAAGCCAAGGGCAAGAAGCGGCTGCGCTGATTTCACAAGAGCGGGGTGCGCGGCCTATAATTGCCGCATAATCATGGAGCCATACACAATGGGTAGCATCTTTTCATCGCCCGAGCCTGCGCCATTGCCTGCTGAGCCATCTGAGGAGGCTCCAAGCGAAGCGGCTAAGCGTGAGCGTCGTCGCATCGCAGGTAATCGCGTGCCGACATTGCTCGCGTCTGCCAACGCGGAAACGGGTGCGCCTGCCTTGCAGCAAACCAAAAGCCTGTTGGGATCATAATGGCCGCTGATCCTAAGGAGCTAGTACGGCGGTGGGGTGCTCTCAAGACACATCGCAGGCCTTATGAGTCGATGTGGGACGCGATACGCGAAACCATTTATCCGCAAGCCGATCCGCACGCTAACTTGCAGAATCCGGCTGAGAAGCGCATCGACCGCTATGATAACACCGGCGAAAACTGCCTCGATCTTTTTGGCTCGAATCTAGCTGGCACGCTGGCAAACGAGAAAACACGCTGGATGCAGTTGGAAACCGACGCCGCG
>JAIEPI010000167.1 GCA_019749855.1 Rickettsiales bacterium
CCTTGCATCATGCGCTCACCCAGCGCTTCGGCCTCTTTTTGATCCACCGCCTCCGCAGCGCGCTCCACCAGCGAGACCACATCGCCCATATCCAGAATGCGTCCGGCAATGCGTGTGGGATGGAACGGTTCAAACTGATCGAGTTTTTCGCCCACACCCATAAATTTGATGGGCTGACCTGTCACGTGGCGCATGCTGAGCGCCGCACCGCCACGTGCATCGCCATCAATACGCGTGAGAATAATGCCAGTAATGCCAATCGTTTCATGGAACTGGCGTGCGATGTTCACCGCGTCCTGTCCGGTCAGCGAGTCCGCCACCAGCAATGTTTCTATCGGATTACTGAGTGAGCGTATCTCGAGCAGTTCCTGCATGAGCGCTTCATCAATATGCAAACGACCGGCCGTATCAAGAATGAGGACATCATAGCCCTCCAGCTTCGCCGTTTGCAGGGCACGCCTGGTGATTTCCACGGGTTGCTGCCCCTGAATAATCGGCAGGCTGGCCACCGCCGCTTGTGTCGCGACCACGGCCAGCTGCTCCTGCGCGGCAGGGCGCTGCACATCGAGTGAAGCCACCAGCACCTTTTTATTGTGTTTGGTGCGTAAACGTAACGCCAGCTTACCTGAGCTGGTGGTTTTCCCTGAGCCTTGCAGGCCAACCATTAAAATGACAGCGGGTGGATTGGCGGCGAGATTAATGTCCTGTGTTTCACTACCTAATAGCTGCGCCAGATGGTCATGCACTAGCTTAATCACCATCTGTGCCGGTGAAACACTTTCAATGATTTTCGTGCCGACGGCCTGTTCTCTGAGCGAGTTGATGAACTCTTTCACCACAGGCAGCGCCACATCTGCCTCCAGCAGCGCAATACGCACTTCGCGCAGCACACCGTTAATATCCTCCTCACTCAGCATGCCTTTGCGGCGTAATCCTGAGAAAATGGAGGCCAGACGTTTATTCAGTGAGTCGAACATTGTCTCTATGTCAGGCATATTGTGGCGGTTGTCAACACTTCGCGCTTGCTTCAATGGGGTGAATTGGCATAGATAGTGGCACTTTAAACCCAAGGTCTGCTATGACTAAAGTCACCGCGTTTGCCGATATTGCTAAACTATCTTTCGAAGATTCACTGCGAGAGTTAGAAGAGATCGTCAAACGCCTCGAAGGTGGCAAAAGCTCATTAGAGGATTCAATTTCCGACTACACTCGTGGAACGGCGCTGAAACAGCATTGCGAAAAGCAACTGGAAGCCGCTCGCTTGAAGGTTGAGAAATTGATTCCGCAGTCAGACGGAAGCCTAAAAACGGAGACATTTGATCATGGCTAAACTTCAAACCACCGCTGTTAATGATATGCAGGAGGCGCTCTCGGCAGTGTCGGATGCGCTTGAAAACACCATGGACATGCTTTTGCCGCAACCAGATGGCGGCTCCTCCAATATCATCTCGATCAAAAACCGTAATGAATCAGCAGAGAGCTCTCCGGTCGGCGGTGAAGCGCGGGTGATGGAAGCGATGCGTTATTCCACGCTCGGCGGCGGCAAACGTCTGCGCCCGTTTCTGGTGGTGAGCAGCGCCAACTTGTTTGGCGTATCCCGCGAAGCATCGCTGATTGCGGCCTCAGCCATTGAATTTATTCATACATACTCCCTGATTCATGATGATTTACCGGCAATGGATGATGATGATCTGCGTCGGGGAAAACCCAGCTGCCATAAGGCTTTTAACGAGGCGACGGCGATTCTCGCTGGGGACGCTCTGCAGGCGCTGGCCTTTCAGGTGCTGGCTGACCCTTCAGTGCATTCTGATCCCGCCGTGCGTTGTGAGCTGGTGACCGCTGTGGCGAAAGCCGCCAGCTGCCGCGGGCTGGTGGGCGGGCAAATGCTTGATCTTGAAGCGGAAAACAAAGAAATGTCGGTGGATGAAATTATCCGTCTGCAACGTCTGAAAACCGGTGAGCTTTTTGCGATTTCCTGTGAGGCAGGTGCTATTCTGGGCAAGGGAGCGAATCCGTTGCGTCTGGCGCTGCGTCGTTATGCGAATGATATGGGTCTGGCTTTCCAGATTACCGATGATTTGCTGGATGCTGAAGGCACCCGTGAGGAAGCAGGCAAAGCGGTGATGAAGGACGAAGCGCGCGGCAAAGCAACGCTGGTGCAGGCTCTGGGTATTGAGCGCGCCCGTGAGCAGGCGCAGATTCTGGCGCGTCAGGCCATCAATCACCTCGATGTGTTTGACAAAAAAGCCAACCACCTGCGCACATTAGCTGAGTTCGTCGTCACACGTCGCAGCTAATACACAGGCCAATTAACTGTCATTGGCTAACGCTCAGGCGCTTCAAGCAAAAATGCCCGCAATCGTTGTTGCAATGGAGGCATTGACCTCTTTTTTGAGATCCAGCTGCGAGCCGGTTTGTGCATTCTGCTCTGCGATCTGCTTCTGACGATTGTAACTGAGTGCCAGATTGTCCGTGATTGGACGTGGCGAATAACTTGCGGCGGTAATGGTCATCATTGACTCCTTTGTGCTACATGCATGTTCAGAATAATAAACAATAGTTAATGAATATTTATTTATGGATGGGATTTTAACTATTTTTTTGTCATGCAAAATGCATTGAAAATGCTGCATATGCGAAACATGAAGCTTTTGTGAAATAAGCACCTGCATGGCTTTTCAAGCCGTTCTCAGCGACGTATAATGGAAGCAATCAATTACAAGAAGTACTTAATATGTCCTTTTCTTTTCTCGCTTCTTAAGTATAAAAGCTTCCCATTTTATTGTTAATGAAGATTAAACTCACTTAAAGATAGAATTTCCCATGCCTGCCAAGCAAATTATCTCTGTTACCTGTGAAACGGTGCCTTACAGTAAAACCGGCGGTCTCGCTGACGTGGCGGGTGAATTGTCACAGGCATTGACCAGTCAGGGTCATCACGTTCTGGTGCTTTCGCCGTGGTATAAGGGACTGAATCCTGACATGCCGCCTCCGACCTATGTAGGAGATATTGAGGTGCCGTTTGATGGTGGCACACAGCGAGTAGGCGTGGGAGTGGTCGAATATAAGGGCGTCACGTACGGTTTTATAGGGGATCGCGGCGTTGATTATGGATTCCATCCGCAACCAAGGTTCGCCGATCACACTATTCATGACAATGTCGCCTATCACGAAAATAATAAGCGATTTGCTTTGTTTTCTGCCGCTGTGCCTTATGTGGCCGCCACACTGAAATTTAATCAGCCCGATATTCTGCATGTCCATGATTGGCATGGCGGATACTTGCCCGCCATGATGAAGCATCGCCGTGATCTTCCCGCCGGTTTCGCTGATAAAGTAAAGACGGTGTTCACCATTCATAATGGTGGTTATCAAGGCATTGCCGATATGGATCAGGCGTTGCATTGGATGGGTCTGCCCGCTTCCATGCGCGACACATCGATGAATAATTTTGGCGCGGCGAATGCGTTGACGGCGGCCTGTGGCACGGCCGATGTTGTCACCACGGTGAGTCCAAGCTACGCACAAGAAATTCGTCTGGGTGACAAGCATGGCGCAGAATCTCTGCGCTCACTTTATCCGGTCAAAGGCATCCTGAACGGTATAACAGCCGAGCAGTGGGATCCGGCAAACTTCAAGCATCCTTTTTCTATCAATGACCAGACTGGCAAGAGGAAATTCAAGGAAGAGCTGCATGAAAAATTTGATTTAATCGACACTAAGCGACCCTTAATGGCATTGGTTAGTCGTATCACCAAAGACCAAAAAGGCACCGATATTTTTCTGCACTCGATCGATCGCCTCATAACACAAGGCTGGAATATCGTAGCTGCGGGCAATGGTGATCCTGAGCTGATGCGGCAGCTGAAAGCAAAAGCTAAGCAATATAAAGGGCGCATGGGGTATCATGCAGGCTATTCCGATACAGACCTCACGCGGCAGATCATTGCCGGCAGTGATGCGTTCGTGATTCCTAGCCGTTATGAGCCATGTGGTATCACTCAGATGCAGTCCATGCGCTGTGGCACCTTACCGATTGCCACCGAAACCGGCGGATTGAAAGACACCATCAAGCACGACGTCACCGGATTCTTATTTTCCGAAAAAGCCGTGGCGCAAGGGCTGGATTCCGCAGCGGATGCTCTGGTGGATGCCGCGCAGAAAGCCTATGATAAGTACGGCACGGATGCATGGAAAACGATGCAGCATGATGCCATGCGCAAGGCGGAAACCTTCACGTGGGAACATATTGCCGGCCAATATGACGCATTGTTTGGAGGAATTACCAAAGCTGATCCTGCGAAAGATCATCGCCTAAAGCTTCTCCAAAAAAAACGTGAGGAGTTCCCCAATAACCACAATGCCACGGCGCTGCGTTGCTACAATATGTATCCCCGCAGTTATACGTCTTTTAATGAGATGACGCAGGCGGTGCCCGGCATTGCTAAAATGGGTTTTAATGCTGTGTGGCTCAGCCCCCTCTGCAAAGTGGGTGAGGTGGCTATGCCCGACTGGAGCCAGTTTGATCCTGTGACTGGTACAGTTCCGCCACCCTTACCAGAGAGTCAAAAAAAAGGCAGTTTATATGCCATGCATTCGCCATTTTTACTCAATGGTGCATTTGCGAACGACAAGCAGGATGCGTCAAATCAGGAGGAAAATGTCAGAGCAGTGCGCGCACTGACTGCCTCCATTCGTTCTGCAAAAATGGCCGCGATGTGTGACATTGCCTTTTCGCACATGTCACTCGATTCCCCCCTGATAACACAGCAGAAGCTCACCTTGCCAAATGGAAAAGTGGTGGATACTACGCGCTGGTTCAAACGTTACACGGAAGGTGCCTTAAAAGGCCAGCCCGTGATGCATGGCGTGGATGAGAACGGTAAAGTTCTGCTAGAGAAAAATGATAAGTCAAAGCCGCATGTGAAGCTGGTGTGGCCCGATATTGCGATGTTCAATTATGATGATCCCGATGTTCGCCATGACATCATTGAGCATCTATGGAAACCGTATCTGGATTATCTGGTGGATCTCGGATTCACTGGCATTCGGCTGGATTCCATTGCTCAGAATCGGCGTGAAGTGCTGGATCCGCTCATGCAGTATTTCAAGGAAAAAGTGCATGCGCGTCATCCCTCCATTCTTGAGAAGGATGTTCGTATTCTGGGTGAAACACTGGGGAATGCAGATAAGCTTGAGCGCTACACACAGTGTGATCATTTAACGCATTGCTACGCCAGTACCTATTGGGCGCCGACCGTTGCCAGAGATGGCCTGCAGGAATGTCAGAATTTCTGGGCCGAACATCATCAGCATGGCTCTAATTGGCTCAGTCGTGAAATGGGCAATCTCGACAGAGATGTGGTCGGCAGTATCATGCTTCCCGATGGGACATTGCAGCAGAAGGCGCAGCGACCTGGGGGCGCGGTGGGATGCCCAGGCTCGGTGGATGAGCCAAACATTGCGAATAAATTTGTAGAAGCGGGCTACACGGCGGATCGCGCGGTTTTTGAAAGCGAGGGCAACACCCTCAGCCTGCTGGATTTCACTAATCATCAAGTGATCACGCCGGAGGGTAAAGTTAGTCTGGTGAATCCTGTTGATTTTGTGGATATCAGGGCAGCGGAAGCGGCGATGCGCGAGGCCATGGCGCAAGGCATGTTGATAGCGCCGGGTGGGCATTTCCTGTTTTCCGGCGATGAGGAATTGCAGATCGGTGGCAATCGCTCAGTGTTTGGTGACCACAAAAAAGGTGTTTCACTCGTGGATATGCGTGATTATGTGACAGATATAAATCGCATCGTACGCAATCTCTCGCCGCAGCATTACGGCGCGTGGGGCACCCGTCGTTGCATAGAAAAAACGGATCTAGTGGTGATTGAGCGTCATGCCAAACCCTGTTTTGATGGTGTCACCGATGTGGCCATTGTTAATGTCTCTGCAGGCACAGAAATCAAGCCACTGTCGCGGGCGGATATTGAAGAGATTGCCGGAGAATTGCGCGTCGCTGGAAAAGACAAGTTGGGACGTCTGGAGCCGATGGGGCGCGCC
>JAIEPI010000150.1 GCA_019749855.1 Rickettsiales bacterium
CAGCGACTGCACGAATGGCCTGCTCAAACTGACTGGTGGCGCAGGCATCCATCGTCCAGTGGCCTGAATTATGTGGGCGTGGTGCCAACTCATTCACTATCAATTGATTGTTTTCACATAAAAACAACTCAACGGCGAGTAAACCTATTAAATCACATTTGATCGCTAATGTCTGAGCAATTTCCTGCGCCTGAAGCGCCACCTCAGGCTCAACCTGCGCCGGATAATAGCTTTCATGTAAAATATGATGTTGATGCACATTACGTGTTAAAGGAAATACGGTCATCTCACCCACACGATTACGTGCCACGATGATGGACAGCTCAGCAGTAAACTCAACAAACCCCTCCAGTACACAAGGCTGCTCACCGAGAGCCTGCCAAGCCTCTTCTGCTTGCACTGCATTTGTGATCAGAAACTGACCTTTGCCATCATAGCCCATACAGGCTGTTTTCAGGATGGCGGGCGTACCAAGCATTGCAAGTCCCTCTCGCAGGTCCTGCAGGGACATCACCGGATGAAAAGGCGCTGTGGCAATAGCTTGCTGCGCGATAAACTCTTTTTCGCGTAAGCGGTGCTGTGTGACATCCAACACCTGTGGGCCAGGCATCACCGCCACCAGTGATTGCAATAATCGCAATGATGTCACTGGGATATTTTCAAACTCCAGCGTGACACAATCCACCTCGCTCGCAAACTTCCGCAACGCCGTTTCATCCGTATAATCGGCAAGAGTGACTTGGCGCGAAACTTCTGCCGCCGGAGCCTCCGCTTCATCAGAGTAAATATGCACATGATAGCCCAGACGCGATGCGGCCATGCTCATCATACGCCCTAATTGACCACCTCCGAGAATGCCGATGGTTGAGCCAATGGCCAGCATGTGAATAGTCTCAGGTAACGGTTGGAAATTCAGCGACACTATCGGTCTGTGCCGCACGATAGGTTTTCAGGCGCTTACGCAGTGACTCGTCATGCAGTGCCAGAATGGATGCCGCCAATAGCGCCGCATTCTTGGCGCCCGCAGGGCCAATCGCTAATGTACCCACCGGAATACCGCCAGGCATCTGCACAATGGAGAGCAGGCTGTCCATGCCATCAAGCGCTTCGCTGCGCACCGGAACCCCGAGCACTGGCAGAATGGTAAGTGCCGAGGCCATTCCAGGCAAATGCGCTGCACCACCAGCTCCGGCAATAATCACCTGAAGTCCTCTGGATTCCGCCGTTTTAGCATATTCATACAGCCGCTCAGGCGTACGGTGTGCCGATACGATTTTGCACTCATGTGCTACCTGAAGCTCATCAAGTAATGCGGCAGCGTGTTTCATGGTTGACCAGTCAGACTGGCTGCCCATAATGATGCCGATAGTAACTGCCGTTTTTTGCATAAAGTACGCATGCTCAAAGAAGGCGGGAACATAGCGAAAACCCATCTGGAAGGAAAGCATTTTTAGCATGAGCACCAGTGACGAATCCATAAAAGGACATCGCGGGCGATTACGTGAGCGATTTTTGAAAGGCGGACTGGTCGCAGTTGCAGAGTATGAAATGCTGGAATTAGTGTTGTTTTCCGCTAAGCCGCGTGGTGATGTCAAACCTTTAGCCAAGGCGCTCATCAAGAAATTTGGCAGTTTTGCTGCGGTTGTTAAGGCATCAACGCCTGCGTTGTTAGCGATTGATGGTGTCGGCGATGCGGTGATTTCCGCTCTGCGTACGGTTGAGGCCTCAGCGGAGCTACTATTGAAACAGGAAATTGAGGCCCGCCCAGTGATTCAATCATGGACAGCACTTTTGGATTACTGTCGCCTGACAATGGCTGAGAAAACCATTGAGGAGTTTCGCGTGATTTTTCTCAACCGTGCCAATATGTTAATTGCTGATGAAGTGCAGCAACGCGGCACGGTGGACCATACGCCCATTTATCCGCGTGAAATCATCAAGCGCACACTGGAGCTAGGCGCCACCGCGATCATTCTCGTGCATAATCACCCCAGCGGCAATCCCAGCCCTAGCAAAGACGATATCGACATGACGCAGTTGATCATTCAGGCGGCCAAGCCCTTCAACATAAGGGTGCATGATCACGTGATTGTCGCCAGAAAAGGCCATTATTCATTTAAGAGTCAGGGGCTTATAAGCTAATCCCCCAATAATGTCATAGAATCTTCACGTGCATGCCGGCAATCCATCATGAATAATACTTAAATATGGCCAATTTAGCTTCAACAGAATCAAATAGAACAGCGATACAACCACAGCAAACGCACATAGGTGCGGTGCTGGCTGACCCTCGCTTACGCCAGATCCACGATCTGCGCGGCAGCATTCTCGGCATCGTTAATCGCTTCACTGGCCCACAAAAAGACGCGGATTTGCTGCGTGAATCACTCATCACTTCGCTTGCTTATGATATGCAGCAAGGTCGTGATGAGCACGGTGCCGTGGTGCGTGATCCGTTTATCTCCGAAACGCAAACCCGCATGATGCCTGAGGGCGCAAGGCAGGATACGCTCTACATCTCCCCCTTTCCGCATGCCTCGGTGGTGAGTGATGTGGCGGTGACCTACGCCATACCCGAAACTCAGGAAGTTTACGTCTTGCTGGAGCGCAAACTAAAGGATCCAAAACAGCCGCAGCTGGGACTCAAAGACGAGTTCATCCTGCCTGGCGGTCATCTTGAGCCCCATACACCCAATGAAGCGGGTCTCGCGACGCGGCCTTATGACAAGGATATCGCGGCAACAGTGCGCCGTGAATTGCAGGAAGAAACCAATCTGCATCTGCCAGAGCACTATGCGCCAAAATCACTGGGATCAGCGGCAGAATATGGCGTGAACGGTGATCCGCGTGAGCATAGCTTCATTGATTTCCGCCATGTGAATATGACGGGTAGCCAAGCGGATTTTCAGAAACTCAAACAAAGCATGCGGGCCGGAAGTGACGCCGCAGACATTCAATGGGTGAATGCGAAAGACCTTGAATTTCATCCCACCACCCCCAAACAAAATTTTGGCAGCACCATTTCGCGTTATCATGTGAATGCCATGATTGATGGCCAACTGAAGCATCTGCCACTGCGTGATGATCATGGGGATGCACTGGATCAGGCGGTGGCTCAGGCGCGGCTTCAGCTCATCAAAGAACTGCAAAAGCAGCATGGATTTTCTGAGCCGGCCGCCATCCCCTCCACTTCATTCGGGGCTCAGGCAGACGCGTTGCACCGTGAGAATGCGCAATCGCTGGCGAATCAACTGAAGCAAACGGGCGACTGGCAAAGCCGTGTGCGTCAATCCACGACGCCTGATTCAGCGCGTTCGCATTAAGCCCATAGGCAATGGCCTTGTGATTTGCTAGAACCACATTGGCCCGCACATGTCCTATATCATTCACAGCTTTTACCAGTTTTTTGATTTTCCCCGTTTTCGTGACTGGAAGTCACCCCTTCTCTCGAGCATGCAACAGCACGCAGTGCTGGGCACCCTATTGCTGGCACCCGAAGGCATCAACGGCACGGTGAGTGGCACCGATGGAGGCCTCAGCATATTGCATCAGCTTTTGCAGACCATTCCTCAGCTCGCTCCGCTGGAGATAAAAATCAGCCACCATGAATCCCTGCCCTTTGGTACCGCCAAGGTCAAGCTCAAGGACGAGCTGATCTCACTAGGCGAACCCGCACATCCGCAGCATCAGGTGGGGCGTTATGTGTCGCCGCAGGATTGGAACGCACTGATTAGCGATCCTGAGGTGATCGTCATCGATGCGCGCAACAGCTATGAGGCGCATTTGGGAAGTTTCAGTGGAGCGATCAACCCGCAGACGCGCAAGTTCAGCCAGCTTCCTGCCGCCACCCGCGCGCGCACCTCACCACAGCAGCACCGCAAGATCGCCAGCTTCTGCACCGGCGGCATTCGCTGTGAAAAATACACCGCATGGCTGCTGGCTGAGGGCTATGATGAAGTGTATCACCTGCAAGGCGGCATCCTCAATTACCTTGAGACCATCCCACCAGAGCTAAGCCTGTGGCAGGGTAGCTGTTATGTGTTTGACGAGCGCGTGGCGGTCGGGCATGGTTTACAGCCGGATAACTCCATCACCACCTGCCCTGCGTGCGGCCACCCTTTAACCACCCAGGATCGCGCGCATGCGGAGTATGTCGCGGATGTGTCCTGCCCGCATTGTGCGCATTATCCACCCTCTAACGCATGACATCACATCCATGACCACTACCTGCCCCATCTGCAAAGCCAACGCACACGCCAGTCACGCGCCTTTCTGTTCGCAACGCTGCGCCGATATGGATCTGGGGCGCTGGGTCACCGGACGTTACGCCATACCGGTGATGGAGGATGATGGCATGCCCGATGACGACGAAAATGGTGAGGCCTAGTCATTATCTTCGCTAGACAGGTTACAGCGCATTATATATAACGCCACTTCGAGACGTACCAACCGTGCGCCCGGATAGCTCAGTTGGTAGAGCAAGGGATTGAAAATCCCTGTGTCGCTGGTTCGATTCCGGCTCCGGGCACCACCCTATTTCCCCTTTTCTCAGTACCATCCCCTTGCGTAGGGATTTTTGGTATGTGTTTGAACGCTTGCGCGCATGTCAACCCTCTCCCCTTCGCCCTGTCATCCCAGCGAAGGCTGGGCTGCATCACCGCTTTCAATCCCTTTGAGCGCCTGCGCGCGCAGCGGTAAACTCTGGCGGGCATTCGTGCTTACCCTCGCCCCTTTAAGGGGAGAGGGTGCGCACCGCGTGCGCGGGTGAGGGGTGGCAAATGATACCTTCACTCCACTGTTGAAGCCTCTTGAAAGACACCCTCACCCTACCCTCTCCCTCAGTGAGGGAGAGGGAATCCGTGCCATCCCAAATCCCGCCTCTCCTCCCGTCATGCCAGACCCCGAACCTTCTCCCTGTCATCCCAGCGAAGGCTGGGCAGCATCACCGAGTTCACCAGCGTAACGACTAGAACTGCTAAGCGCGACCACGCTGTGGTGGGTTTGCTGGTACGCCCCTCGCACTTGTGTGTAGCATCTCTTGCGCCTGACTGGGATAAAGCCCACCTTTCACCAACTCAACGAATTGGCCCAGATTCTCAGCGGTGACAGCATCGAAACATTCTGGTTTTTCTAGCCTTAATGCCTCCAGCTCGCCTTGCTGTAAACGCTGCAAATCCGAGTCGCTGAGCACACCGCGCACACGCTTGTCTCGCAATGCCGGATAAAAATGCTCTTGTTTACTGATGTAGCCCGTACCATGCAGATACGGAAAAATACTCTCTTGGTCAGATTCGATCAGCCAATTTTTATCCGCTGCAGTGAATTTTTTTTCATCAGCATTTATCGCGTCCTTATCCACGCCCACCAGCGTACCGTCTGGTAATTTACCAATATCGCCACTGTAATAGGTAAAATCCTCAACAGAATACCCTTTCGCCTTTAGATGGCGCTCAAAAGCATCTGCCTCTTTTTGCGTAACATCCGTCTCAATCTGAGGCATTATTTCGTAAAAATAACTATCCCATGTGCCATGCTTGACGGTCTGTAACTGCTCATGAATTTCCTCGGGGGGCACGGTATCTGATTTATCAAGAACATATCGCAGACGTAGTACTTGGCCCGCCGTCGTTTTAAAAACTGCACCTGAGGAACCGCATGCAACCGGGGCGAACGACCTGAAACCTTCTTTTTCCAAAAGTTTATCAAATCCATCTAAAACAACGCCTAATGCTAACTCACGCGCCACTTCTCTTCCCGTGGCTTGATAAAGCGCTTTGCAGCACTCGCTCAGACTCCTGAATTGTTCCTGCTTATGCAATGCCATCTCCCTCACAGTCACCTAGCAAACCGACGCGACATTAAACGTTAAGCTAGCTTCATAGAAGTTTTTTTTTGATCATGCAGGATGTTCATGATTTAGAATTTCGCTTAGAATCAAAGGCTATCATTCCAAACTTCCTCCACACCCACCTAAGAGTAGTGCTTCTGTAAAAGCGCCCCTCCTCCCTGTCATCCCAGCGCAGGCTGGGAGGTAGATTCACATTTGAAGTGCAACGGTTGTTGTTGTGACCATAGTTCGTGT
>JAIEPI010000050.1 GCA_019749855.1 Rickettsiales bacterium
ATTATCAAAAACTTAAAGATGGTGCTGCCGCCTTATTGGCCAATAATGAAGAGGTGAATGAAAAATTGCATCACGCCATCACCGTGAGTCAGGACGCGTCAAATAAAGCCATCGCGCATCTAAATGAGGAAATCACGAGACAACTAAACACAACCGATATGCGTTTTCGCCGCAGGGTCAGCCCGCAGGAAGCGCATCACGCAACCCTGCTTCCATCAGCCTTGGCGGCGGTTGTTAATGAAAATATGGACAAGATTCAGCCAAAAGAGTTTCAGGCCATCTTGCAAAAAAGAGGTCAGGAAATGGAGTAATTTTACTGACATTGCCGTAAAATGCTCAGGTTTGGCTTGCAGAGCAAGTATGAAGATGGCACAACAGCCCTATGAAAATCGTTGCATTTGCCTCAGATCACGCGGGATTTGGCCTCAAACAGCAATTGCTGTCAGAGTTGAGTAGTTTCGGAGAATTTCGTGCGCTTGATCTGGGTACGAATTCAGAAGAATCAGTTGATTATCCTGATTTTGCCGGTAAGGCAGCTCATGCGGTGCTCGATGGCGCTGCCGATTTCGGGGTTATCCTGTGTGGCTCCGGCATCGGGATCAGTATCGCCGCCAATCGCCATGCGGGGATTCGAGCTGCGCTGTGTATGGACGCCACCATGGCACGATTAGCGCGTGAACATAATGATGCCAACATGTTGGCGATGGGTGCGCGCATGATTGGTTTTGAGACAGCAAAAGATTGTCTTCGAGTGTTTTTGAACACCGACTTTGCTGCAGGGCGTCACAGTCAAAGGGTCACCAAACTCGGCTAAAACGCCACAGTCTTACATATAAAGGGTGTGTATAGCCTCCACAACACCCCAAATCTTGAGAGAATTCTCTCTTTTCATTAACCAGTGAGGCTTAAAGGTAGCGTCAGCATGCTCGCAATGAAAAAAGATTCCCCCGCACAACGCATCCGCATGGATGGTTTTTTTGAATCAACACTGGCCGAGCGTGATCCGGAGATTGCGGCGGCGATCAAGCATGAGCTGGGCCGTCAGAAGCATCAAATCGAATTGATTGCTTCGGAAAATATCACCAGCCGCGCCGTGATGGAGGCGCAAGGCTCCGTGATGACCAATAAATATGCGGAAGGGTACCCGGGTAAGCGTTATTACGGTGGCTGCGAGTATGTGGATGTTGCGGAGGAATTAGCCATCCGGCGCGCCTGTCAGCTCTTTGATTGTGGCTTTGCGAACGTACAGCCCAATTCAGGTTCACAGGCGAATCAGGCTGTTTTTACGGCATTGTTGCAACCAGGAGATACGATTCTGGGTCAGTCGCTGGCGGCGGGCGGTCATTTGACACATGGTGCGGCGCCGAATCAGTCTGGCAAGTGGTTTCATGCGGTGCAATATGGCGTGCGTGAATCAGATGCGCTCATTGATTATGATCAAATCGAGGCCTTGGCACGCGAGCACTCACCCAAAATGATTATTGCGGGGTTCTCTGCTTACCCACGGGTAATTGACTGGGCAAGAATTCGCAAAATCGCTGATGCCGTTGGGGCTTGGTTTCTGGTGGATATGGCGCATGTGGCCGGCTTGGTTGCCGCCGGATCTTACCCCAGCCCGCTGCCGCACGCGCACATTGTCACAACCACAACCCATAAAACTCTGCGCGGCCCGCGCGGTGGTATGATCCTATCCGCAGTGCCCGAGCTCGTGGTGCGCCAAACGCCCTCCGGCAAGGATGTCACGCTGGGACAAGCCATTAATTCTGCTGTGTTTCCGGGCATCCAGGGTGGGCCACTCATGCACGTCATCGCGGCAAAAGCGGTGGCTTACGCTGAAGCGCTCGACCCCTCGTTCAAGCTCTATGGTCAGCAAATTGTTGCCAATGCGCAGGCGCTGGCAGAGGTGTTGATGCAGCGCGGCCTGCATATCGTCAGTGGTGGCACGGATAATCACATTGTGCTGGTCGATCTGCGCCCGAAAAACGTCACCGGTATGGCCACGGAACAAAGCATGGAGCGCGCCGGTTTAACCTGCAATAAAAACGCCATCCCGTTTGATCCACAACCCCCTGCTGTGACCTCAGGTGTGCGTCTGGGGACGCCGGCTGGAACCACTCGTGGATTTGGCGAAGCAGAGTTCCGCCAGATTGGTGAGCTTATTGCCGATGTGGTGGATGGACTGGCCGTTGATCCGCAGAATAATTCAGCCGTTGAGTCTGCCGTGCGCGCTAAGGTAGAGGCGTTGTGCGAGCGCTTCCCGATTTATCCCTTCCATACCTAGATGAGGTGCTATGCGCTGTCCGTTCTGTGGCCATCCTGATACGCAAGTGAAAGACTCAAGGCCAAGCGAGGATGGCGCCACCATTCGTCGTCGCAGGCATTGTCCGGAATGTGAATCGCGCTTTACGACATTTGAGCGAATTCAACTGCGTGAATTGACGGTGCTCAAACGCAATGGAGAGCGTCGTACCTTTGATCGTGATAAGATTGAGCGTTCAATGTCGATTGCCCTGCGTAAGCGTCAGGTGGATCTTGATCTGGTGGAGCAAGAAATTAATGCGATCGTTAAGGCACTGGAGACCTCTGGCGAAACAGAGATCGAGGTGACGTTGATTGGTGAGCGGGTGATGGAGGCGCTTAAACGACTCGATCCTGTCGCCTATATTCGCTATGCCTCCGTCTATCGTGATTTCCGCGAAGCTAAAGACTTTGAGCAGTTTGTCGAACAAATAAACTCCGCGACGCCGCGTTAGTAACTGATTTCTATAGATTGGTATGCATCTTGCAAACTTGGGTTAGGCGATGGCCTGACCCATTCCATGCAAGGAGCATTCTATGCTGTCTTTCCTCTCGTTATCTTCATTTGTGACCCCATCATCTTCCCGCAGGACATTGTCTGATGGAGAATTTGATATGCAGCAGGCACAATCCTCTCTTTGGCAATCCCTGAAACAATACGGCTTTTCTGAGGATGTCATCACGCAAAGTAATGCAGTGCTGGATCCGCGGCGATGGCAGGAAGCCAGCCGAAAATTAGGTGAAGCGATCTCGTACATCGATCATACGCATGATGCGGCGCAGGGTATGGCGATGTCACGACAAAGCGGCAGCAGCTTCTTTGTGGATATCATGCAACAATTTTGCGAGAGTCTGTTAGCTGAAATTGAGGCGTTAAGTCAGATTGAGCGCGCGCTCCCTGAGCTGCATCGCAGTCTTGGGCAGCAGGAAATGTTCCCCGTGATGCAGCATGTCACTCAGGCCACCATTCATGCGGCTGAGAAACTAATGATGCAATATCACGCCCTGATTCCGGCGCGTCTGAGTGAGTTTCGCCGTTGGGCAGAGGCCTATGCGTTGTTGCCCGATGCACGCGCCTTCTTCTTTGATTATACAAAAATTCGTGATGGGCAGGGTCTGTCTCTCGATGCCTTGTTTATCAGGTTCAGCGTGGTTTAACGCTACAGAAACGCAATAGAAACGCCATCACGCAGCGCGAGGTTATTCGTCAAAACGATGTTGATAACCGTGTAATGCGAAGGTCATCACGTCGCCTGTGTCATCCAGAATGGAAACGTCATGGCCGGCATGTACATGTCCGATGCAGGTGATTGGGACGTCACGGGGAAATGAGGCATTGGCTGGGGCGGTAAACAGCAACTCGTAGTCATCACCACCGGTGAGCGCTTCCTGCAGGCTGAATTCACCGTTTGCAATCGCTTCTTGAGTGACGGGGCAGAGTGGAATACGCGATGCCTGAATGGTGAGCCCTACCTTGCTGGCACGCGCCAGATGGGCGGCGTCTTGGAGAAGTCCGTCTGAAACATCCATCGCCGCCGACGCGATGCCACGTAGCGCTTGTCCTAACGTGACGCGGGGTTGTGGTAGCAAATATCGTGCATGGGCCGCTGATTGTTGATGTTTCAAACCCAGCGCTGAGGTGCCAATGGTGCCTGAAACATAGAGGCCGTCCCCCGCCTTGGCACCACTTCGCAGCAAAGCGCCGCCCGTTGGTACCCAACCAAGTGCGGTGATGCTGATGCTTAAGGCGCCGGTGGTACGAGTGGTGTCGCCGCCCATCAGACGGATGCCATATGCCTGCTGATCACTCTCCAGCCCCGCGCAAAAGTCTCTCAGCCATGCCTCGCTGGTGTTTTTGGGCAATCCGAGGCAGAGAAAATAGCTGTAAGGCTCCGCGCCCATGGCAGCGAGATCAGACAGATTCACTCGCAGGGCTTTTTGAGCAATGGAGTGTGGCGGATCATGTGAAAAGAAATGCACGTTTGCATGCAGCATGTCGCTGGTGACAACTAGCCGTTGATGTAAACGGGCCTCCAGTAGCGCCGCATCATCGGACAATTGCAATGACTCGGCGCCTGCGGCCAGTGGGCGGAAGAAAGTGGCAATGAGGTCAAATTCATCCATTGGTGCACCATGAGGAAAACGGCAAACTTCGTGCGTTTATGAGGGGATTGAAGCCTCGCGTAATGCTTTAGCGGCTTCTTGTAATGCGCCGTTCACAAAACCGACCTCCTGATCATCAAAGAAGCTGGTGGCCAATGTCACATACTGATCGAGCAAGATGCCTGTTTTGAGTTGCGGATGATAGAGCAGTTCATAGGCGGCACATCGGAATAAAGCGCGCATCACATCGGGCATGCGGTGGCCGCTCCAGCGTGTGCCTAAAATCTCCGCCAGTTTGCGGTCAATTTCCACTTTTTGCTCGATGGCTCCCGTCACAATGCCGCGAAGCAACTTGGCATCGGGTGCAATATCAAGAGGCTCGAGTTCCTCCAGCATCCCTTCTTCTTCCGCTTCAATGCCCAGACGCGCGACAATGAGCTGATCGGCGTTTAGCTCTGTGGCATATTCATGCTGATACAGACATTGTACGGCGGCCATGCGTGCCGCACTTTTCTTCATCAGCGAGGGGTTAGGGCGCGTCATGGTGCTTTATCGTCGAGGGTAAAATGATGCGCCAGATCGATCATACGTATGGCAGCCAACGCCGCTTCCGCACCCTTGTTTTTTTGCTCAGGATCAGCGCGCGCCCAAGCCTGTGCGTCATCTTCACAGGTGAGGATGCCATTGCCAATGGCCATGCCAAAATCGGTGGCCAGCATCATCAGGCCGCGCGCACTTTCATTGGCGACCACTTCAAAATGATAGGTTTCACCACGAATCACGCAGCCAAGTGCGACATAGCCGTCATAGCGATCACTCTCCATCGCCAGTCGAATCGCCAGCGGTATCTCGAGGGCGCCTGGAACCTCAATGATGTCATATGTGGCGCCCTTTTCAGCGCACACGGCTTTGGCACCCGCGACCAGCCCATCGGCATGCTTGCGATAAAACGGAGCAACCACAAACAGCAAATGCATCAATCAACGCTCTTCAAAAAGATGGTGGCCCACAATATTCAGGCCGTAGCCTTCCAGCCCCACCACCGGACGTGGACTGGAGGTGATGAGTACCATATCGCGCACTCCCAAATCCAGCAGGATTTGTGCACCAATCCCATAAGCACGCAGATCCATCGTCGGTGCTTCGCCACGCTGGCGCGCCAGAAGTTGCTCTGAGAGAACGCCGGGCATTGGGTGGCGTAAAATCACCACCAGCCCATTGCCCTCTCGCTCCAGCATGTGCATGGCGCGCTGTAAGTCTCCGGCTTTGGGGTTGGTGGCATCTTGCAGAATATCGTTGAGAAAATCACTGGAATGCATGCGCACCAAGGTTGGTGTGTCGCTATCAACGCGCCCTTTTTGCAGAACCGCATGCTCAGCGCCTGAGAGCACATCGCGGTACAACATCAAGGTAAATTCACCGCCGGCTTTGCTGGTGAAAGGCATGGTGAGCACCCGCTCAATCAGTTTTTCATAACGCCGACGATAAGCAATTAAATCGGCAATGGTGGCGATATTGAGTTGATGTACCCGTGCAAACTCCAAAAGGTCTGGCAGACGGGCCATACTGCCATCATCATTCATGATCTCACAGATGACGCCGGAAGGATTCAGCCCCGCCAGTTGCGCGATATCCACCGCGGCCTCGGTATGGCCCGCACGCACTAAGACGCCACCATCGCGTGCG
>JAIEPI010000017.1 GCA_019749855.1 Rickettsiales bacterium
AGCAGCAATTGGGCGACATCCAGAAACTCTACATTATCGGCCAACTCATCAATATCATAGCCACGATAACGCAGAATGCCCTCTTCCCCATCAATGTAGGTAATTTTTGAATCGCAAGAGGCCGTTGAAAGGAAGCCCGGGTCATAGGTAAAATAGCCTGAATCTTTGTACAAGCTACTGATATCCATTACATTTGGGCCTTCCGTGCCACCGAGCACGTTGAAGGTCACGGTCTTGCCATTGTCTAGAGTGAGTGTGGCTTGTTTCTGAGTCATGAATGAGTCCTCTCGAGGATTGATAGTCAGGTTATTAGATGCTTCAACTTCACAGAAAAGTTTTGCCAAATCGTTAACAATACCCAGCAAAAAATCCAGCTGATGGTCATGTCATAATCCCACCGCTGCTAAATTACCAGAAAGAACTATGTTTTTATATATATCAGAATATTACAAATCTATGGGGGCACAGACTTTCACGCACACAACGTCACAAAACTTTCATACGACAGACTGTCACCTCGTGTTATGATGCAAATAACGAGGAAAAAAAATGGTTGAACTGCCAGAAATTGAACGCGAAGGCGAAGGCTATCGGGTGCGCCCGCGTGGCCCGTTGCCGCGTAGCTGGCTGAATGCAGGTACACTCACAGGTGTCTCTGTGGCGGGTGCAGCTCTGCTGGCCGTTACGTTGCTTGGCCCCGTGTCGGGCGCAGGAGTTTTATTAAGCGGTTTGACCGGTGCTGCCATTTCGATCGGCAGTGTGCTTACCGCAGGTTTTGTCGGCAATGTACTGCATCAGCGTGAGCAGGACCGAGCCGAGCGCGACGGTGTGTTGATTCAGGATCCAGGTCGTCTCAACCGTGGATTATTCACCGGTGCCATGCAGGGATTTGGCAAGGCGGGCTGGATCACACTCGGCGCTGCGCTTGTTGGTCTGGTGGGTAGCATGTCCGGATTCATGGGCGCGGACCCTATTGCCGCCGCCTTGAATTTCGTCGCATGGCCAGCGCTTATCATTGGCGGTGTTTTGGCCGTTACCGGTGCTTTCAGCGGCTCGCGTGAATATCGCGATGCGATGACGCAACAAGTGCAGAATATTGAAAGTGGCATCATTTACCGCGAAGAAGCCTTAGCGCGCGGTCAGCAACCGGATTTAGAAACGGCGCGCTCCGCCGCGATTGGCAACAGCGTGGGTTTGGCAGCCGCGGCCAGCCCCTCTATTGCCGCAGGTATTCAAGCCATTGGCAATAATGGTAACAGCCTGCCCTCGCAGGAGCCACAATTTACGGAATACGCTCACACGGGTGAGGGCTGGCATCCCGCACATGACCGCGCTGAGGGACATAGCTTTGCTCAGCAGGTGCGCCCACAACGCGCCGCCGCCAATGCAGGCCTACCCTCTGCCTCCGTCAGGACAGCTGCTTCCAACGTAGCAACACCCGCTGCGTCATCACCAGAAGCACAGAGTTTTGCGAATCGCGTAGAAGCCATGCGCGCGCAACTGGCCGCTGCACAGCAAAACGCATCACGTACCAGCTAACGATTGTTCATTACTGAGGCTTATGGCTGAGGCTGCGAGGACTGCGCAGGTCGTTTACGTGCCTGGCGATTTGCACGACTTTGGCGCGAGCCTGCATTGACTTTTAATTGCAGGATGTTTTTTACCATTTCATCCATCACCGGATAAAGTTTCATAACGATAACGTCCACACCTTCCGGATTGGGATGAATGCCATCACGCAGGTTGAATTGCGGCTCGCCTGCCACCCCGTCCAGCAAAAAAGGGTAAAATACGGCGCGAGATTGTTCGGCCAGTTTGCCGTAAGTTCGATTAAAACGCGCCGCATATTCCGAGCCCATGCTTGGCGGCGCTTTCATCCCCGCCAACAGAACATAGACGCCATGGCGTTGCAGTTCCTTGATAATGATGTCCAGATTGTTAAAGGTGATGTCAGGGTCAATGCCTCGCAGCACATCATTGCCGCCAAGCGCAACCATCACAATATCGGGTTTGCTGGCAATCAGCATCTGCAAGCGCCCTAACGCCGATGAGCTGGTGTCGCCGGAGACCCCCATATTCTCAACCTGGAGGTATTTCCCCTGTTTACTTTTTGCCATAACCGCTGCCATCTTGGCCGGAAGGCTATCACGCTGCGGGGCGGCCAATCCAAATCCGGCCATCAGGCTATCACCAAAAAAAACGACTTTAATGGTGACTTGCTGCGCCCTTGCATGATTCGCATGCAAACCACATATCATCACCAGTATGACTGTGATAAACATGCGTACGCTTTTTTGTTCTAACCCGAGATTCATTGACCCATTCCCCTATGCATGAACATGATTCCCCCTCCCCTGCACTGCAACTCGACAATGTAAGTTTGCAACTTACGTCTGCCAATGGCGCCGTGCCTATTCTTGATAGCGTCTCCTTGCGGGTTGCGCGAGAGGAAAGCGTTGCCATTGTCGGGCCGTCTGGTTCTGGCAAAACCTCATTGCTGATGATTGCGGCTGGACTTGAGCCTGCAACGCAGGGACAGGTCGCGGTCAATGGTGAGCGCATCGACGCAATGAATGAGGATGCACGGGCACGTTTTCGCGGTGAGCATATCGGTATTGTGTTTCAGGCATTCCATCTGATGCCAACGATGACGGCGCTCGAGAATGTCGCCCTGCCGCTTGAGTTACATGGTGAGAGGCGTCCGTGGGAGCAAGCAAAGCAAGCGCTGGATGCCGTGGGTTTGTCGCCGCGCCTCTCGCATTATCCAGCACAGCTCTCCGGTGGTGAACAGCAACGGGTGGCCGTGGCACGCGCGCTGGTGCGCCGTCCCTCCCTGATTATTGCGGATGAGCCCACGGGAAATCTGGATCGTGAAACCGGTCATCACATTATTGATCTGCTGTTTTCTGTGCAGCAATCGACAAAAGCGACATTGCTGCTTATCACGCATGATGCGGAATTGGCGGCTCGTTGCCAGCGCACAATACGATTGCGCGATGGTCGTATTGAAGCCATGCAAAGCGCCACGTAAGCCCTATGCGAGCCACAACACCCCTACCGCTTTTGATGCGTATTGCCCTGCGTGATTTGCGCGGTGTGGTCGGACAATTTCGTGTGTTTATTGTGTGCATCTGCTTCGGGGTCGCCGCGATTGCCACCGTGGGGTTAATTATTCGCGCAGCCGAGCAAGGCATTGCGCGTGACGCCCATGCGTTACTGGGCGGTGATTTAATGATACGCACCCTTTATCAACCACTGCCTGCGCAGGCTCGCCGCTATATTGACGCGCACAGCCGCACAAGCGAGCATTTGCAAATGCGTACCATGGCTGCATCGACGCGTACTGGCGGTGAATTTCCGCCACGCACGCTGATTGAACTGAAGGCAGTGGAGCCGAGTTATCCGCTCGCCGGAGCGCTGGAATTTGAGCCGCCACTGGCGCGCTCAGAGGTTTTTGATCTCAAGGATGGGCAATACGGAGCAGCGGTGGAGCAGGAGCTGCTCGACATGCTGGGCGTAAAGATTGGCGATGCGCTGGTCATCAATGATGCCACGCTGCAGATTCGCGCCCGAATTGCCCATGAACCTGACCGTTTAAACGCCAGCTATTCCATTGGCCCACGCGTGATGATCGCGCGTGAGGCACTAGCCTCAACAGGGCTGCTCAAGCCAGGAAGTCTGGTCTATTATCGGGTGGCGATTGATGTGCCCGAGGGACAATCCGCCAGCGCGTTTGAGCAGGAGATTACCCAGCGGTTTGACGATGGCACATGGGAGGTGAATAATCTGACCAATGCCGCCCCCGGGTTACGCCGAGCGATTGATCGCATGGGCGTTTTCCTTGGTTTTGCTGCGATTGCGACGTTGCTTATTGGTGGAGTCGGCGTAGCAAATGCGGTGCGTGGTTTTCTCCAGCAACGCATGATCAGCATCGCTCGCCTGAAATGCTTAGGCGCGTCGCGTCGTGGGATTTTTGTGATTTACCTCACACAAATTATGCTGATGACTCTTCTTGCCACCCTGCTTGGCATCAGCTTTGGCATCGCTCTGGAATACGGCATCCTCGCCACACTGGGTAACGCACTTCCTGTGGGAGCTGTCACAGGCATCTATTTGCGCCCGCTGTGGCTGGCTGGCTCGTTTGGCATCATCACGGCACTGACCTTCAGCCTGCCGCTGCTTTTGCAAGCGACCCGCCTGAGTGCGGCGTTGTTGCTGCGCGATGCGCTGGCCCATCAAACATCGCACATTCTGGGTTGGCAGTTGGCTTTTTCCATCGCCGGCATCGCGGCACTGATCGCTTTGACCATTACGTTTACGCAAAACATCAAACTAAGCCTCTATTTTGCCGCATGTATGCTGGCGACGCTGATGTTTTTTACCCTGCTCGCATGGCTATTGGAAAAAGGAGCAAAAACACTGAGTGATCCATCGCGCGGGCTGCCGCCGCAACTACGCTTGGCGCTGGCCAGTCTCCAGCGGCCCGGGGCCATCACTCGTAGCGTGATGGTGTCGCTCGGCTTGGGTGTTAGCCTCATGGTGGCGCTGGCGTTGGTGGCGCTCAATTTTCACCGTCAGCTCAATGCGGATCGCACGCAGGACATGCCGGCCTTCTTCCTGATTGATATTCTGCCGCACCTCCAGCAGCCAATGCAGGAGGATATGCATGCCCTCACAGGTGTGGGCGAGATTGAAATAATGCCCATGCTACGTGGGCGTATTACCCAGATTAATCATACCGCTATTGATGTAGCGTCCATTGATCCCGATTATCGTTGGGTGGTGGAAAATGAACGTGGACTGACCTACGCGGACAGTACCCCGAAGGGAAACACCATCACACGCGGCACATGGTGGCCAAAAACCTATCACGGTGAGCCGTTGGTATCGCTGGCGGAAGATGTGGCGAAAGCACTACATGTCACGGTGGGCGACCGCGTGACATTCGCGGTGTTGGGACAGAACATTGAGGCAAAAATTGCTAATCTTCGTGAGGTGAATTGGGCGTCGTTACAAATGAATTTTTCGATTGTTCTCTCAAGGGATGCGTTTGGTCAGCTTCCGGCCAATTTTCTTGCCACCGTAATGGCCGATGACGCGTCTCACGCCCATGTATTGCGCTTACTTGCTGAGAAATACCCCTCCGTAACGGTCGTACGCCTGAAAGATACGCTCAGACAAATCGCCAAGCTGTTTGATGCCGTGTCGCTGGTGATTCTCACCGTTGCCACTCTGACCATTTTGATCGGCATGTTTGTGATCGGGGCCGCCCTGAATGCCACCCTTCAAACACGTCTGTATGAAAGCGTGATCTATAAAGTGCTGGGTCAAACGCAGGGTGATGTACTCTCGATGTTGCGGCGCGAACTCAGCTTGCTCACCGCCCTCACCGCCCTGCTCGCGCTGATAATTGGCACCGTGATTGCCCGCATCATTGGCGGCTTAATGCGGTTGCCACGTTTTGATCTGGCATGGGAAGTGGCCGCCGTAGCGCTGGCTCTCGCATTTCCGGCCGCATGGCTGCTGGTCAGTTTCACTTCAGGCGCGTTGGCTAAGGCCCGCCCACTGGCTTTCCTGCGAAATGAGTGATGTTTCTTGTCATTGCCTGAATGGCATCGCCATTCTAGGGCAATCCAGCGAAGGTCGCGTGCTGCACTGGATTCCCTTAGAATCGCTGACGCGTTTCGGGGAATGACGGACAAGAAATCTCAGGTAAGACAGGCGCATGAAACCATTGCATCATCAGACCATCCATGACTGGTACGCCGCGCATGGGCGCCACAGTTTGCCGTGGCGACTCACCCGCGATCCCTACGCCATTTATGTCAGTGAGATCATGCTGCAGCAAACGCAAGTGGCGACGGTTCTGACGCGTTTCTATCATCCGTTTTTAGCGCGCTTCCCAACGCTGCAATCTCTGGCTGATGCCTCGCAGGAGGAGGTGCTGAAGGCGTGGGAGGGGCTTGGTTATTATAGCCGTGCCCGCAACTTACATCAGGCGGCGAAAATATGCGCACCAACGCTGCCTACCACCGTTGAGGGCCTGCTGGAGTTACCAGGTATTGGCCGCAACACTGCGCACGCGATTGCCGCCTTTGCCTATCATCAGCCGGTGGCGGTGATGGAAGCGAACGTCAAGCGTGTGTTACACCGTTTGCAT
>JAIEPI010000194.1 GCA_019749855.1 Rickettsiales bacterium
CGTGAAAAGGTGATTGAGGCCGTTGCCCACGCCGTTGTCAGCTTTCATCGTGCGACGGCGCCGTGGGTGGCGGGGCGATGCAGCGTGGCTGAGTTCTGGCAAATCGGACTAAAGCAAACCTATGCCAGTGAGTTTCGTGCGGAGCGTCATGGCCGGCAGGATATGCTCGTTGAAGCGATGCATACAGCACTCATGGCACGCAGCAGAGCGCTGTTGGAGCATCACTCTCTTCAAGGTCTAACGCTGGAAGGTGAGCAGATGCTCAGTATGCTTAGTCCCACGCAAAAAAAACGGCAGCGTTTAGCTCAGAAGGGGCGCAACCTTATCAGTAAGGCACAGCACCTGCTGCGGTTGGCAAAAGCTGCGTTTACATTCGTCGGAGGGCTTGATTACCTCGTGTATAAAATTGAGCGCCATAGCGGGGTGCGCCTTGAGCCAACCGCCTTTCAGCGCCGCCATCCTCTGCTTGGTATTGGGCCGCTATTCGTACGTGGTCTGCGTGCAAGGGCATTCCGTTAGCCTTTCAGGATGATCCTTACTTATCTCTCCAAACGTTCCCATCATGCGGTATGCACCGCTGGAATTCATCAGGATTTGCGCGCGTAAGCTTTACGGTTTTGCCAAGCAGTGGAACGCCGATATACCCACGTATTTCAAGTGTATCCGCATCGGCCAGTGTCATGGTCGCCTGATAGATTGTACCGTTTGTTGGCTTATAGATTTTTCCGTTATAGTCTGGTTTTTGCTCAGAGTTTTGTTGCATGTCCCACATCACACGGATGCCGCACAAGGCGCGTTTACGCTTGCTTGCATCAGGGTTTAATACATCGCGTTGCTGCTTTGCGTCAGGGCTTAACCACGCAATAGAACCACACAGGCGCCCGCTTTTCTCCTCGCAGGGTTTAATGACAACCAGCACATCTTTCTTTTTAACCAGCCAGTACCCGCTGACGGTTTTTAATTCAGCCGCTGAGGCTGCCGTCGTGCTCAGGAGCATGACGGCGAACATGAAGCATCGCATCCTCATGCCTGTTTCTCCGCTGCGATAACGCGTGCTGCAAAAATGTGACGAACCAGCGCGAGATCCTCCGCTTTATCAACATCGATTGCGGCATGTGGGTCGCTTAGGCGAACCGTTGCAATATGCACGTCAGTGCGTTGCTCAATAATGTCCACAACCTCAGAAAAACGAAGCAAGCCAAGAGCAAAGCGCAGCATAGTTCCCACGCCAAGCACTCTGAGCATTCGCAAGGGAGATTTACGATTGGCTTCCACCTGACGCCAGAAATCAATTAATTTTTCAGCATTTTTGTTTCTCAGCAAGAACAGGTTTGCCCCACTGATGCTGCCATCACGAAATCGCAGGCGTGTGCGGCGGCTTTGTGGATATGCTGTCATCACCCGTTCCAGTTCTACCACTCCCACCACAACATCCGCTGTGGTAAGCGCTGCCTGCGTGAGAAAATCAGCCATGATGTCTGGTGTCAGCAATGGATGATCGGCGGTGGTGATGAGCACGGGGAAATCCGTTTTACGTATGGCATCCAGCACACTGGTGCATGGTGTCGCCGCGGTGGGAATGCGTATCACGCCCGCACAAACGGGCTGGTTGCTGCTAATAAATACAACGGGCGTTGGGGTGAGGCCTGATAGAGCGCTCATGACGTGCTGTAGCATGGTTTTGCCAGCGATCAGGATGTCACACTTACTGGCAACACCCTCTGCGTGGGCCAGCGGGTCACCCTCGGGTCGCTCACCGGCAAGAATCAGTACATTCATGCTATGTCCCGCGTGTAAAGCCGGTATCGTTTGTAAGCCTTACCGCCAACCGCTTCAATGAGGCGAATCATTGGCATGTTATCTTCGAGAATCCACGACATTTCAATATCGTGGATTTGTCGTGCCACACAGGCTTGTCGCAGCTGATAAATCAGCAATGCAGAGAGAGTGGCGCTCATAAAGCCAGTACGGAATTGCGGACGAATGCCCATGCACATCACACGAGCAGAATGCAAACCAGATATTTTGAGACGCGTGAGGAGCTTGAGCCAGCCAAAGGGTAGCAATTTGCCGCGCAAATCACGCATGGCCTCCATTGCATTGGGCAAGGCTAAAATCATGGCGGCAGGTTCACCATTGATTTCCGCTATATAGACAAGTTCAGGGATAACCAGCGGCTTCAGATTTTTTGCCGAACAATGGATTTCTTCTGCCGTCAGCGCGACAAAACCCCAGTTATCTCGCCATGCCTCATTATAAATCGTGAGCACGCTGGAAACATCTTCAAAAAACTTCTTTTTATCTAGTGGCCGCAGCGTGAGGCCGGCAACACTTTGTGCCTGTTGCGCCAATCGTTGTGCCGATGGAGGGAAGGGGCCGGTGGCATCCATACGAAAGGCGATGAGGTCTTTCACCTTATCATATCCCGCGGCGTTCACTGCCCCAGCAAGCCAGGCTGGCGCATGATTCATGAGCAGAAAGGGGGGGGTATCAAACCCCTCGACCAGAAGACCCGATTCCTGATTAATCGAGAAGCTGAACGGGCCCATAACGCGGGTGACACCGTGAGAGCGTAACCAGTTCTCAGCCGCTGCTAACAGCGGAGCCACCAGCTCGGCACGTGCGGCGTCAATAAACCCGAAATGTCCAATTTTGCAGGCAGTCATGGGTGTGTCATCATGCTGCGCCAGCGCATCTATCTGTGCACTGATACGGCCCACAGGCTCGCCATTTTCATAAGCCACAAATAGCTGATGCTGTGCATGCAGGAAGAAAGGGTTTTTGGGACTGATAAGCTCGCGCATCTCCATCTCTAGGCGCGGTATAAAAGCCGGATCATTCCTATAAATACGTGACGGAAGGCGGATAAAATCCCGACGTGCAGACTTAGTATGCACGGGCTCAATAACAAGCATTATGCGCGCACTGCCTGGCCTAACTCAGCGCCTCGTTTGCGGCGGTCGATGCCCTGTGTTGCACCCACTTCAACATCAATATCATCAGTGAGTTTTGCGACCCACGGATAGCGGCGAACTTCATCAAGAGTGTAACCAAGATTATACACGGTATCGCTGCGTGTTTCGGCACTTGGTTTAGAACGGTAAGTAGCAAAAAGTTTATCACAGACAAAATTTGTGATTCCAAAGTTATGGCGCTCATTATGAAAATGATGCTGAAGATGCAGTTTTTTTACACGCTGGACCCATTTCCATTGCGGGTTTGTCTTAAGGTGTTGGATGCAATGACAAAACTCATAAAAGCAAGTAACAAGAATGCCAGTAGTAAATGCGGCGGCCAAACCAGCAATATCTGCCACCGCATAACCAACAGGCATTGTCACCAGTGCGATCGTGGGCAGAGTCGTCGAAAGTGCGCCAAAAAGAACATTGAGATCATGGGGATCGCGGTGATGATCAAAGTGAATGCGTTTCCACATGAGGGCAGTGGCCTGCATGCGATAGAGAAAGCGCCCATGAAGCACAAAGCGATGCAGACCATACCATACCGCAGGGTACACAACGATCACAAAGGCCGCACAAAGCAGCAGGGGTGCAACTTGAGTGGCATAGGTGAAGGTCATGAAGGCGGAGATAACCGCAAGCACGCCATAGACCTGAATAGTGTAATGACCAAGGTAGGCAATCCACAGCTGACGAAGATTCATTATGTCAAGCCTGTGTTGAGCTTTCCAGAAGTGATACGCCATAGAACATCCAAAAAATTTTCCTGACTATATAGAGGAAAAAGGCACGAGTCCTCAAGAAGAAAACTCTGAAACGCCGCCTTTAGCGCTTATGTTTCCCAGTGCAGCACCGCCCAGTTTGTCATCGAGGCACCAAGAATTGCGGGGGACCATGCGGCCAGTATCGGCGGAAGAGCTGCGGTTTCCCCAAGAGAGGCCAGTAATTGTTGAACCACGTAGAACAAGAAGCCAGCCATGATGCAGCCAAAACAGCAAATAAGAATCTGGTTGCGTCGCGCCAGCTGAAAAGCAACGGGGACAGCCATCATCAGCATCACAAAAGAGCTGAACGGATAAGCAAGCTTGTGGTGGAACCAGAAGGCATAAGGACGTGAATTATCCGTATCTTCATCAGTTTTGTCCATAAGGAGCAACAGGTCGCCATAGCTCAGTTCCTCCTCACGAACCCCAGTGAGACTGAGCATCCTTGGCTCAAACGGCAAAGACCTGAGCGTTGAGACATTCTGCCCCTGCGGAGCCTCATTGTCTGAGTGCAGCTCGCGCACCCCGTCTAATCGCCACATGCCCTGCTGGTAAATAGCGGAATCAGCGGCGAGGTAATCTGTGATGGCGTAGTTATCGTCGCGGGTGACCAGCTGGATATTGCGCAAGCGGAAGCCCTCCTCACTAACAGACTCAGCGCGTATGAACTGATGGCCACTAGCCACCCAGTCTGAAGCAATTTTACTGGTATTACTCATGGGTACGCCACGGTAATCCTCTTTCTGCCAGCGATAAAGCGTGGCTGAAGTATGCGGCAGGATCAGGTTCAGAAAGCTCAGATGCACAAAGGCAATCATCACCGTAGCCAGTGCCAGAATACCAAGGATGTAATGCACAGAAATACCCGTTGCACGCAGAATCACTATTTCCTGAGTCAGGACCATGCGTACGAATAACACCATGGCCGCAATCAGAACGGCAAGCGGCAGCACGAAACTAAAAATCTGTTGTATCCGTAAGCTAACATAATGCAGCAGCGGCAATAATTCACCCGCGTGATGTTCGAGGACGCTGTCGGCATTCGCCAGCAGATCAAAGACCGTCAAAAGTCCGCTGAGTGACACGACTACCACCAGAAAGGCATATAAAAACCGCGTTACCAGACTGTAGATAAGAATCATAATACCGCCCGTTTCTGTCTCGACAGCCAGTAGGCGCTGGCTGGAAGCTCATTACGGTAAGCAAGCAACAGAAGTACAACGCTGAGCATCAAACCCCAGACCCCCCAGAGTGTTAGAAAGGGAGATGCTTTGCCACTGCTCACCAGAGCTTGAGCAAACCCCAGAATTTTTTCGTAGAGTATCAGCGATACCAATCCAACGCCCAGTCCATAAGCACGGCCAGAGCGATTGCCGCCAATCAGTCCCAGAGGAATAGCTAGTAGCGCCAGCACAGGCACGGAAGCCACTTGAACCAGCCGTAAGTGTAGTTCAGCGCGGCGCTCTGCCGGCGTCGCTTTGCTGAGTCCTCCGGCCAGTCCTGTGGACAATAGCTCAAACAGCGTCAGCTCGCGTTTATCCTGCCCACGCACCCCGTAAAGTCCGATAGGGTCGAGGGTCGGGCTCCACGTATAACTGTTGAAAGCGATGGCACTGACGCGCCCCGCCTTCGTCTCAGTGACTATGCTGCCATTGCTGAGTAAAAGTGTGAAAGGCTGATGGGGTTCATTGGATACTCTGGCACGGTCGGCAGACAGAAGAGTGCGGCTGCCATCCTTTTCCGATGTGGCAGAGAAAAACCCTTTAATCACCAGTGGTTCTGTGGTTTCCACTTCCTCAATTCGTATGACCAGCCGGTTGTTCAGGCGAAGGAAAGCGTGTGGGCGCAACAGCACCTGCTGCTGGGTTTGGTGAATCTGATGATAGGCTGCGCGGAAAGCATACCGACTGTAAGGCTGCGCCAGTGACACCAGAAGAAAATGTAAGACAGCAAACATTAACCCGATCAGTAATATCGGTCGTGTTAATCGCCACAGCGAAAAGCCACCTGCATGGAAAATGACCCACTCAGATTGCTCATGCAATCGCCGTATCGTGAGCATCACCCCCAGGAACAAGGCGGCTGGGATCGTAAGACCAAGATAATGCGGCTGTAAATAAGAAAGCATAAGCACGGCCTGCCCAATGGGTGCGCCGGACGTTGTTACCTCATCCACGAGTCGAAGTAATCTCTCCAAGGAGAGAGCGAGAAGAAGGATGCTTCCGACAAATAGCATCATCACCAGAATACGTTGGGCGAGGTAAAGGTCTATGCGGCGCATGGGAGGAGTGATTCTGAAAAAATGGCATCGTAATACATGATTGGAACATAAAAGAACTTGTAACTTGCCGCCATGATTAAAAATGCGCTATGGGACTCTCATGACAGACATTATGCCGCGCTCACAGAATCTCTGGTACAAGCCGCTGCTTGGTGCTGCGGCATTGCTTGGCGGTAAGGGTGTTCAAGGGATTATCAGCCTGATTTGCACGGCAATCTGTGCGCGTGCTTTAGGTGTGGAGAC
>JAIEPI010000199.1 GCA_019749855.1 Rickettsiales bacterium
ACGGTGTTTACTGCGGTCATCCAGTTGCTGCGGGCGCGTCCAGTATCTACAGGTGTTTTGTTCACCACGCCGCTCAGTGCCTGCATCGCCACTTTCTTAACCATATTGCTATGGTCATCAGGCACTTTGACCTGTGCGAAGATACTCAGGCTTTTATCAAAATCATTTATGTTGCTAGGCATGGCTAATTGCGAACCTGTAATGTGTGGATGATTGGCGTATCGGCGGCATATTCGCTATGCACGCAGATGATAAGAAATGACTGCCCTGCAAATAGGATGGTATCGCCCGGTGCTGGGGTAACGGACAAACTGCCTGCGGCAAGGATGATGCGGCGGTCACCAGCTTTCACTAATCCTTGGCTAACGTGAAATTCTGAGTAATCCTCAATCAGCCCACGGACATTGTATTCTGTGTTTGGCTGGATAAGGTTGCCTGTGGTGGTGTCATAGGTTTCTGTGCCAGGCTTCCGAAGTGTTACGGCCGCGCCGTATGTTTCGATGCTGTCACGGGCAAAGCCCAGAAAATCTGTTTCAAAAGTCATGCTCTGAATAGCTCCGCTGTGGGTGAATCTTTGTAAAGTCCGCGCAAAATCTGGCGAACAATCGGGAATGTCCGATCTGAGCTCGCTTTCTCGAAGTATTCGATTTCAAGAGATGAAACGCGCTGACGCTTGATTGCTCCGCCACGTGCCAATGAAGGCGACAGTGGCTTATCGAGAGCTTCTAAGGCTAGTTCGCAGGCAGCATCTTTGACACGCTGCGGTACTGCGCCACTATTTAATGAACGCCCCTCTGTGTCATAGACAAGAATTCGTGGCCAGCCTAAGGCTTGCTCGCTGCGCTTGATATGACCATACCAGTAAAACTGGCTGTCCAGAAATGAGGTGGCATAAAGGATGCCTTTTTCCTTGTCGGGAGTATTGCGCGTTACCCAGCTGGTGATGTTTCGCGCAGTAAAATAAGCGTCGGCTTCTGCTACCGACACATAGGCATTTGCGTTATTTATGCCGGTTCCGTCTTCGACGACTAGAGCCATGCTGAAATCCTTTGTTGGTTATCTTAAAAAGTTGCGCCCCAGCCGCGTGAGCAACTAGGGCGCAAAGTCAGGGGGGAGGTAAAACGGTTAAGAAGATTGGAGCTGTTCGTAGAGCGCGTTATTCTCGTCGCGGATTGCATTCAGCTCTTCATCGGTGGGGTCACGACCTTCTTTAAGCAGAGTTTTGAACAAGCTGTTGGTGTCAGTAAAAGACGCTTTCAGCTCTGGCAATGCTGGTAAAAGCAGAACCACTCGATCAAGGAGTTCGAGGAAAAGTTGGGTTTGTTTTGGGGATAATGCCATAGCGGATTATTTCACCTCCGATGTGTGTTGAAGATAGGTTGAGAGTTCGCCAAGTGCTGTGCCTGCAATGGCAACGCTGGTTGCAAAATCAGCATTGATGCCAATTAGCCGTGCAGTTTCTGCCGCATCGAACGTGCCTTGCACTCGGCGTGAAATAGCCTGAATGTTGGTCACGTCTTTATGGCACGGATGCTCTTGAGCGGTTTTGGCACATCCATTTTTGTAAGTGACAGCCACTTTTTGGATGGTGCGGTAGTCCGTCTGCAAGCCATAGTAACGTTGCAGCGGTGTGTCGCCTTGCACCGCATTACAGGCGGTTAGAAAGGCAACGAGAACGAAAGCGATAATGTTTTTCATAGATTCCTCATTGGTCATGTTTTTTGAAAATTGCGGATTTGGTAAAAATCCGCAGGATGATGTTGCCGATCGTCACGATGGTGACGGCAATTGCCGCCTGTTCCTCCGGTGCGATGGTGATGCCGTAATTGGTGGCAAGCCATGCTGCGACTAGGGCAACAATGTTAAAGATGACGGTTTTGAAGCCTTGCAGCATGACTGCCTCCATTATTGGTTAAGGTTATTGTTGGTTCTGCTTGCCAGAGTTTTTCTTCCCGCTGCCCTGAGCTTTTTTGGCTTCGGCGTCTGGTTTGCTTTCGCCTTGCGGTGCTTCCTCTTGCTGCGCGGGCGCTTCTTGTGGTGCGTCAGTTGCAGGCTGTTCTTCGCCAGTTTGCGATTGAGGTTCAGCACTTGGTTCCGCTTGAGGTTCTGGCTGTTTTGCTTGCTCAGGCTCAGGTTTTGCAGATTCATCAAGTTTGGTGGCTGGAGGAAATTCACCTGTTGCAGCAAGGCGATTTTCTCGTGCGGTGTCATACTCAGCAACTTTTTGCTCAAGCTCATGCGCATAGCAAACGTCATGATAACGGCACAAAATACTTGCAGCGGCAGTTGCTTCATTGGCTGCAACTTCGCAAGCGCCATCGACAAATTGAAAGTTGCCGATTTTAAGGGATAACCCCCGATTGGGTCCGAAGGTTGTGAATTTCACGTTTGATTCGTTAGACATAGTTTCTCCTATTGGTTTTGGTTAAAAGAAAGGCGGGAGTTTTGAGCTCCCGCCTTGGTAGTGATGGGTTAGTTGGTGACGCCTTTGAGTGCGGCCAAACCTTTGAGCGAAAACAGAGCAAGCCCGCAGTACCATTTGACGCGGGTGATGGTTTCGTCCTTGGTTTCGGAAATACCCACTTCCTCGACCTGCATACCTGCCGCTTCATTCGTGGCGGTAAGACCAGCGATGCCATGACTCATCGAGCCATCATCCAGAGTGCCGGCAAAGACAGTAGTACAAGCAGTGCTAGTGCCTTGCGTCTGGTTGATAGGGATATAGTCATTGCGGAAGATAGGAATGTTACGGTAGGCAGGAACTTGCTCACCGTTAGGAAGCGTCATAATATCCGACGCACTGTTGCCACCCAGCGCGCGCAGAAGCGCGAGATAGGAACGCAAAGTACGAGCGTGCATCAGGATATAATCGACCTGACCGTCCTTATCCGTCACCAGGTCAATCAGCTGATCGAGATAGGCGAAGGTAAGCACGTCACCATTGCCGGCACCTGCGTTGGCCGTGATGGTCTGAGTCGGGTCAACAAGGCTCAGTAAGCCTTGGAAACTATCAGCCGTACCATCGCCGTTAATCATGCCATCCTGGTATTTGCGTCCTAGCGATTTTGCTTTAGACGCAACCTGAATTGCCTTTTGGTCATTAACGTTGGAACGGGTGGCTTGAATCAGACCGTTGACTTCCGCATCACCGAGAATAGTGGTGAGGCTAGAAGTTACCGCCGTGAAGGTAGCCGCTGCTTTCGCAGTGATTGTGCCGCCGACGCCGCCATATTGAACGTCGCCAAGGGCATTTTCACGGTTATAGGCCAGCGCATTGCCTTCGATTTCAGTGAAAGGCAGGAGCTGGTAGAAGCGGTTGATGGTAATGACGTTTTCAATTACGCCAGCCACCAACATATTAAGGGAAAGTTTCGCACTTTCCGCGAGAGTTACAGAAGCCATAAGGGTTCTCCATTGATTAAGGTTAAAGTTGAGATTGCGTTCCCTCGTTGGCTCCCCCGCGGATAGGACGATTTTTCTGCACGCTCGGCTTTGGCTCACCCGCCGCCGAAATCGGGCAATAAAAAAGGCGCGTCCCATCACGGGAACACGCCTTCAAAAAACTGGTTGGAAGTCGGGCTACTTTTTCTGCAAGCCCAACTGGATTTTCTGGATAGAGGTCAGCTCACCTGAATTATTCGCAGTTGAACGGTTGCCTTTACCAGCGGGTGAACCGCTGCCAGAAGCATTAGTGCCTTGGTAAAATTTAGGCTTTTGCTTCTTGAAGGTTTCACCAAAGAATGCGTCAACGGTCAGATCCGATGCGTTGCCGCTGTCATCTTTCACAACGACGTTGAAATTATCGTCGAGGGCAAAACGACCACGTGTAAGCGTCAGCACGTCATCCACGTCATCAGCAAAAACGCCAGCCTTCATAACGGCACGACGGATTTTGTCGTCGAGGATATAATTTTTCTTGTCGCTTTCAGAACGCTCGACAGCCTCGGTAGATTTTTTGAGTTTCTTTTCAAAGTCGGCTTTGAGATCGTTGAGTTCTTTGGAGAAATTGCCTTTGGCTTTTTCAAGAGCTTCCTCGTATCTGCCTTTTGCTTCTAAAGTCTCGCGCTCACGCTGCTCTTTTTCGGTTTCCCACTCTTTCTCTTTTTCGAGCAGTTTGCCGTATTTGTCCTTGTCGATGCTTTCCAGCTCTTTTGCTGACTTGGTATATTTGGTTTCAAAATCGCTACGGATTTTGCGCTCACTGGCAAGTGCCTTGTCCTTAGCGGTCAATGCAGCAAGCAGTTCTGTTGGGTTAACGGCGTATTTGCCGTCATCGGTTTTGTGATAGAGCTTGCGCGACTCTTCAGGAATTGCGTCAAGATTGTCAGTGTTTAAGGGTAGGTTTTGCATGGGGTCTCCTTTGGTTGTGGCCTCTCGCCGTTGAAAAAACGCGCCCCAGCTTCCCGCTAGAAACGCGCAACAAAAAAGCCGCTCGGAAATCCGAAGCGGCTTTTTATCTCGGTGCTGATAATCAGCTTATGTGATGTATGTCTTTCTGCCTTTTTGCAGACAGCTAACGCATAGCATTCTGGTAATGACTGGTTTCAACTCATTATCTTTACGCATGACCTTGGTATGCACTGGTATAAATTCTATGGTATCAACACCTTCAAACCTCATGCAGACATGACAGGTAACTCTTTCGTCATCACCTGCTTGCAACTCAGCTCTAGGACTTTGACCGCCCTCGATAACTGAAAATCTTTTGATATTTTTTCCATTTTCCATATCCGCATATTATAGCGGATGGACAATTTATTGCAACTTTGCAAAGGCGTTTTTTTCATGTTTTCGCAATTCGTCGAGCGTGTAAACTTCACCCTTGAAATCCACGAAGCGGTCAAGCGTCAGCCCGCCTTCATTAAAGAGCTTTGCCTTGGTTTTTCCTAGCACATCTTCGACCACATCTTGCGGCTGCTTTTTAAGCCAATCCTGATAAGTCAGAGTTTCTGGCACTTGACCATCCATCGATGCGCGGGTGCTTTCAGTAAGCTCCTTCGCATCAATGCCCAGCTCTTGCCATGATTTGAGAATCGGTGTTGAAGATGAGCGACAATTTGGATGGCGTGGCGGCATCGGGCCCGTACTCAAGTCGAACACCTGACCATCAAGCGAAGCGCATATCACGGTAGTGCGTCGATCAAGCGTTGCTGTAAATCGCCATGCCTTAACGACCGAGTCATTGGCACGATAGAGTTCATCACGTGCGCGGGCGGTGATATGCGTGATGGACGTGCGTACCAATCTTTCTACATCATCGCGCGAGCGCTGCAGGATGCCGTCTTTGTAATTCAGTGCTTTGCTGCCGCGAATGCGACGGATGATGTCAGGCGTGGTTTCGCCTTCGATAACGCCAATACGGATTGCCTGCTCAATGCGCTTCACACTTGCAGCATCCAGGTCTTTTACCTCGTCAGCTATGAAACGCCCTTGCATTGGCTTACTTGTCACTAACGCAGAGAGAGTTTCTATGGCTGGACGGATAAGCGTAATCTCAACGGGAAGCAGTTTTTCAATAAGGTTAGCGTTAAAATCTGATTCGTAATGAGCCGTATCAGCCAGCTTGTTATTAAGGCGTTCTTGAAGGATTTTGTAAGTTTCGTTGCTTAGTTTTAGAATCTCATCAAGCATCATCCGCAGACGACGTTGTGCAAATTCAGTCAGATCCGCGCGCGAAAGTTTGGCAATGATGTCGAGCTCGCTTTGATTAAGCAAGTCCTGCATCTCTCGCACCACCTGAGTTGAATAACGCTGCAGGTAAATCTGGTGCTGCACACCGGCATGAAAGAGGGCTTCATTGATGTTTTGCATGATTATGCTGTTGCGGATGAGTTGTTGATTGGCGGATCAGTTCTGCCTTCGGTTTCAATGCGGTCAATTTCTTCTTCAATATCAAGCTCGTTACGCAAAACATTACGGCGTTTAAGTTCAGTGAGATATGATTCACGAGAAAGTTCACCAGACAGCCGTGATTTTAGAAGCGTGTCTTCGTCTTTGCCGGAAATCAGAGATAGCCCGAAATCTTCGTTGATATTGACTCCGCCCACTGCTTCAGCTGGCAATTTCGACCAGAGAGCCATAAGCATAAATGCTTGTTGCATAGCATTTTCAAGGCGGCGCACCATGTCTTGCAGTGCGGAATGGGATTTGGCGGTATCCAGCGATGCAGCGGTTGCTGTGCTATCGCCTGAACGTTGCATGAGTAATTGCCCACCCATTGCATCCATTTTTTCCTCAAGGTCGCGGATGGATTGCCGGCCACTATCAACGGCCGCACCTGTATGTTCGACAAAGGTAAGTTTTGACTGCGGGTCTTCCGACATAATCATGCGGTTAGGACCAATTTCGATGTCCTTCTGGTCTTGAGAGAAACCTGCGCC
>JAIEPI010000091.1 GCA_019749855.1 Rickettsiales bacterium
GCGACAGGTCACCCCAGCTTTGTGATGTCGGCATCTTTCACCAATCAGGTGCTGGCGCAGATTGAGCTTTGGCAGAACACATCAAAATACGCCAAGCAAGTGTATGTTTTGCCGCGTCATCTCGATGAGAAAGTGGCGCGTCTGCATCTGGACAAGCTGGGGGTGAAGCTCAGTAAGCTTTCCAAGGAGCAGGCCTCCTACATCGGTGTCACCTCCGACGGCCCCTATAAGAGTGACACCTATCGCTATTAAGCAACGCCTTGCATTTGCTATGCTAAATGCGCTTGTGTTGAGCGAGGGTTTCTTGTCAGTCATTGTGCGCGGTACTATGCTGTGCTGCGATAATGCGGCATGAGGGGCTTGTCATTTCTGATTTGATGGACATGGTGGTGTTGGTCACGGCGGTGTTGGCGCTGAGCCTGTTGCTGTGGGTGTTGCGACGTTACTCGGCCGGCTTGCCGATGAGTTTTACGCAGCGCCTTTCTCACGTGTTTGGACAGCCTGGCACCGCGTTCCTCGCCTATCATCCGCAGCGCCAGCAGATTGTTGAATCCTCGAATCTGGAGCAATGTCTGGGCCTGAAGAAACCCGTTGCCGCGCTTGAGGAAATTCTTGAGGAGCTGAGTGAGGAGAGTTCGGCACTCTTCCAGCATCTCATTCACAAATGCGCTGAGAATGTGAGCTGTCCACCGCTAATTCTGAAAACTAAAGGACAGATGCACATTGAATGCACGCCGTTGCTGGCAGGCAAGGGGCCGGTGATGTTTGTGTTGCGAGATATTTCGCCCCAATACCGGCACACACAGATGGTCGAGAATGAAAATGACACGCTGAGGGTCGATGTGAGGCGCTATTCGATGCTGCTCAATACCACCAGTGAACTGATCTGGGTGCGCGATAAATCACTGAAAATTCTCTATCGTAATCTTGCCTACAGCCGCGTGGTGGATGAGCCTGGTGTTGCACCTTCTGAGGCCATTCCGGAGCTCTACACTCAGGCACGGCGCATGGCGGAGAAGGCCAAGGAAACCAATCAGCCGCAGCGAGAGCGCCGTCACATTGTGGTGGATGGTGAGCGTAAGCTGTACCAGTTGCGCGAAATGCCGATGCCGGATGGTGGCATCATTGGTTTTGGCCGTGACATCACCGAGCTGGAAGAAACCCAGCAGGAAATCGAGCGCCATATGTCGTCGCAATCGGTGTTTCTGGAAAGCTCAACCAGCGCCATGGCCATTTTCGGACGCGATATGCGTCTGCGCTCCTACAACAACGCCTACGCCACTTTGTGGAAATTAGATGACGTGCTGCTGGATAGTCAACCAACCTTCGGTGAGTTGCTGGAAGTGTTGCGTGAAAAGCGCCGCTTGCCTGAACAGGCCAACTTTAAGGCGTTCAAGGAGCAGCGCCTTCGATTGTTCACCGATTTGCTGGAGCCTAACGAAGAGTTTTTCTATCTGCCGGATGGAAAAACACTCCGCGTGGTGGCCATTCCGCATGGTGAGGGTGGCCTGATGTTTGCCTATGAGGATGTCACCGATCGCTTAGCGCTAGAGCGCTCGTATAACACGCTGATTGCCGTGCAAACAGAAACGCTGGATAACCTGCATGAAGGCGTGATTGTGTTTGGCGAGAATGGCCGTCTGCGTTTGTTTAATCCCGTATTTGCGCATCTGTGGCAGGTGGATGAAAACCAGTTGCAGGATGATATTCATATCTCTGATGTGCTGGAGCTGACGCGGCATTTGTTCCGCACGGATGACTGGGTACTGTATAAACAGGGATTTATCGGACGGGTGCAATCACGTTCACTCTATGCCATGCGACTTGAGCGGGCAGACGGCTCGGTACTCAATATGAGCGTTGTGCCGCTGCCGGATGGCGGGACATTGCTGACCTTTACCGACATCACCGATTCAACGCTGGTGGAGCGCAGTCTGCGCGAGAAGAATGATGCGCTACAAGCGGCGGATCGTTTGAAAACCGAGTTTCTGGCAAACGTATCCTACGAGCTGCGCTCACCGCTTACCTCCATCAGTGGTTTCTCCGAGATGTTGCGGCAGGATTATTTTGGCGAGTTATCCGAGCGGCAACGTGAATATGTCGAGGGGATTCATGAATCATCACAACATCTGATGCATTTGATTAATGATATTCTCGATCTCGCTTCCATTGAAGCGGGTTACATGACGCTGGATGTCCGTGAGGTGGAGATTGAACCCATGTTGCGTTCTGTCTTAGGGCTTCTTAACGAGCGTATGAAGCGTTTCTCGATCCATGCCTCACTGGATTGTACGTTTGATATTGGCACCATGCGAGCCGATGAAAAACGCATCCGTCAAGTCATGTTCCATCTGCTTTCCAATGCCGTGAAATACTCGCCGCAAGATGGGCGGGTGATTCTTGGCGCCGGTCGTGACGATGGTCGAATCTGGTTGTGGGTATCTGACGAAGGTCAGGGCATTGAAGCCAGTGAGCAAGCCGCCGTTTTTGATAAATTCTACCGCGGTTCAGCGCGCAGCGGCACCAACTCAGGTACCGGCCTGGGCCTGTCGATGGTGAAAAGCTTTATTGAGCTGCATGGTGGTCATGTGGAGTTGGATTCCGCGCTGGGACGTGGTACCACCATCACCTGTTATTTGCCGCAACGTATTGCCGCCGAACCTGAATCATCACAAGAGCTTACCAGCCATGACACCATCCCCCTCAGCGCCTGAATATGTTTTGACGCTTTCCTGCCGTGATGTGCGGGGGATTGTGGCGGCTGTCTCTGGTTTTATTGCGGCGATTGATGGATTCATTATCGAATCAACCCAGTTTGGCGATCCCACCACCGATAAGTTTTTTTTGCGGATGCATTTTTCTGCAGGGCCTGCCACCCCCATACATGAGGAGGTTGAATCACAGTTTGCATCGGAAGTGGCCTCTGCTTTTGCCATGAAGTGGGATCTGCATGATTGTCAGCGCAAACCACGCGTGGTGATTATGGTGTCAAAATTCGATCACTGCCTGCATGATTTACTCTACCGGTTTCGCTCAGGCTGGTTTGATATTGATATCACGGCGGTGATTTCCAATCACAATGATCTGCGCGCGTTGGTGGAATCGTATGGTATTGCTTTTCATTGCTTCCCTATGCAGGACGATAAAGCACAGCAGGAAGCCAAAGTGTGGTCGGTGATAGAAGCACTGCACACGGATCTGGTGGTGCTGGCGCGCTACATGCAAATCCTGTCGCCTGAATTATCGGCAAAGCTTAGTGGCCGCGCCATCAATATTCACCACTCCTTCCTGCCCAGCTTTAAGGGTGCGCGTCCGTATCATCAGGCACATGCTCGTGGCGTAAAACTGATTGGCGCGACCGCACATTACGTCACCGACGATCTCGATGAAGGGCCGATCATTGAGCAGGAGGTCGAGCGCGTTGATCACACCCTGTCGCCGGAGCATCTCGTGGCGGTAGGCAATGACATTGAGCGTGTGGTACTGGCCCGCGCCGTAAAGTACCATTGCGAGCAACGTGTGTTGCTGAACGGAAATAAAACAGTTGTTTTTACGTAGCTTACATTGTCATTAAACTGACATATCCGCATGCTAGAAAAGCATGTCACGCAAGAGCAGCTATGTCAGACGATACCGATATCCGTATTCCTCCTCGCCGCATCATAACCGCGGAATCATTGCTGCGTGATATGTTTGGCGGGGTTGGCGTGCAGCAAGCGGGGCATTACATTGCCGCATCACCGGCCTTTCCTCCTGATGTTAAATGTTATGTGGTGCTCACCGATCTATTTTGTTGCGTGTCCTCCTCCGGTCCATACAGATACTGGCTGGATCCTCAGAGGATTGTCACACTGCTGCGTGATTATGGGGTGCAGGCGGAATATCATCCATTGTCGGAGGATCATGCGCATGAAGGCGCGGCCTTCACTGGAGAACTTCGCATCAACGCAGAAAAAATGGATGATATTTTTGCTGATCTTCAATCCAACAAATGCAGAGGAAAGACATTACTGGATGCGTTGAAGGCGCTTATGCAGCAAAAAAAGGATTTGGAAAATGCCTCTACGACCAGCAATGTGGTGTATTTGGGAGCGATGACAGCCAAGAGTGCTAAAAGCATTTAGTTGAGGCGTTTGGTCACCTGCCAATCGCACTGTATTTTTTTGTGATGCTGCGCTATAGTGTGCCAGTATTGAGCAATCGCGGAGGATTTCATGCGCTGGACGGACAAGCACAAAGCGGACTATGTTCGCACCGTGGAAACAGTCAGTGTTATTGAGGATATTCTCAATGCATTGTTCGGCATGATTCAACTGGAAACCGGCAGCCACACGATGCGTGATGGCGTCACCCGCGTAGACTACGTCTTAAATGTCTCTGACTATGAAGCAGCGCGCGTGCTCTCGCGTGAATTGCAGTTTCGTCATGTCTCGTCGGGTGTTCGTCCGGAATCTGGCCGCTATGTTTTGCGTGTGAGTAAAAACGATCTGATGGAAGCATTTGCGCATCCAAAATCCTACACACACGCGGGAAAAACAGTTCGTGATGTGTTGGAAGAGCGCGTCGCGCAGCGTCAGCGCATGGGGCTTGATCTCGGCTTCCTTCCGGAGTCACTGACAGCCATGACGACGCCGCTGGCAGGATAAAACGATGAATCCCATTTCCTATTTGCTCTACCAAATTATCTCGCTGTATTTTTATGTGGTGATGGCGTGGGTCATCATGAGCATGCTCATTTCCTTTCAAATCATCAATCGCTATCAACCACTTGTTAGCCGTATCTTTCAGGTGCTTGAACAAATGGTTCAGCCGGTGCTGCGTCCCCTACGTGAGCGGTTGCCGCTCATTGCCGGCTTTGATTTGTCGCCGTTGGTTCTGTTTCTTGGCTTGCAATTTATTCAGCGCAGTATTGTCTATTTTTCCTAAATTTTTTTGAGGGTGGTACAGATGGAATTTTGGGGTGTCATTGGCGTTATTGCCGTCCTGATTTTATGGTTTGTCATGCTGTACAATCGGCTGATTGCACTCCGACAAAACCGTGGCAACGCCTTTGCTGATATTGATGTGCAGTTAAAGCTGCGCACTGATCTCATTCCCAATCTTGTTGAAACGGTGAAAGCCTACGCTTCTCACGAGAAGGGTGTTTTAGAAGCGGTCACTCAGGCACGCGCCAGTGTGGTGAGTGCCGGAAATCTGAATTCACGTTTGGCTGCTGAGGCATCGCTTGGCGGCGCTATCAGCGGGTTGTTCGCCGTTGCAGAGAATTATCCGCAGCTCAAAGCGGATGCGAATTTTCGTCAGTTGCAAAGCGAACTGGCCGATATAGAAAATAAAGTCGCCGCAGCGCGTCGTTTCTTTAATAATGCGACCAGTGAATATAACACCAGTGTGCAGCAGTTTCCCGCTGTGCTGGTGGCACGTTTGTTTGCATTTTCTGCGCAGGAGCCGTTCTACGAGCTAACCGATGAGGCGCGCGCCCAGAGCGAAAACCCTCCAAAGGTGTCCTTCAGCTAAGCGATGTTTGCCACCGTCGGCTTGCAAACCCAGATATGGAATAACCAGCTTCGCTCACTGTTTCTGCTCGCGGGATTTCCTGTGCTGCTCTTACTGATGCTGGCCGTTTTCTGTGGGATAATAGGCGCTGGTAACGACCGATCTCACGTAACATCCGGCATGGATGTTTTTATGCAGCAGGCGTGGTTGGGTGTCACGCAATACGGGCATTATGCGTTGCTGGCCGCCATGGTTTGGTTCGCGGTGGCGTATCTGTTTCATGGTGCCATGATTCGCTCAGCCACAGGGGCGCATGCGGTCTCACGCACAGAGTTGCCAGAGATTTATAATCTGCTTGAGAATCTGTGCATCTCGCGCGGTATCCCGATGCCTCGCCTGTATGTGATTGATGCGCCGGCGCTCAATGCCTTTGCCACTGGCATTGACAGGAAAAGTTACAGCATCACGCTCACGCGGGGACTGATGGCAACACTAGACTCGGATGAAATAGAGGCAGTGCTCGCGCATGAACTTAGCCACATCATCAACCGAGATGTGCGGTTGCTGGTGATCAGTATTATCTTTGTGGGAATCATCAGTTTTCTCTGTGAGATGATTTTTCGTATGCTGGTGCATAGCGATCGCTCTGACAATCGGCGTAATGGTGCGCCCTTATTGATTGCCTTGTTGGTATTAGCCGTTGGGTATGTATTCGCTTTGGTCATACGCATGGCACTGTCTCGCTCACGCGAATATCTCGCTGATGCCGGAGCCGTCGCGCTGACGAAAAATCCCGACGCCATGATTCAGGCACTGAGAAAAATCTCTGGGCGCTCCGAGCTTTCAAATGTACCAGAAGAAGTGCGGCAGATGTTCATTGATAACCATTCGGCTGGCTTCCTCAG
>JAIEPI010000089.1 GCA_019749855.1 Rickettsiales bacterium
ATGTGGCGAATGTCGAGATCAGTTGCCAGCTGATAACTTGGCAGCGCTTGTGGCACCATACCTGGCATTGAAACACGCGCCTCTTCGAGCTGCCAATAACCCTCTCTCAAGGTGGCGGCTTCGGAATCAATCCGTCCCAGAAATACCCCCTGCGCATCATAACCAAAGATGGTCACCTCATGCAGGGTCATGTCCGATTGACTAATGCGGACAGCCCGCAGGATATATTCCTGAACTGGCTTGTCGAAAATTTTCGTCTGTCCACTTGATTCAACCTGCCGCACCCACAGGCCGGAGTCGGAAACGGAAAAGAGGCTGGAATTACCACGAAAATAGCGATTCTCTAAAAGCTCATATCGTGAAATGGTTGCAGCAGCAATGGGATCAAGAAGAATCACCCACAGCATGCCGAAGCCCACTCCGCAGATCATGGCCGGCAACAGAAATTGCCATACTGAAACGCCACTTGCCCGGGCGACAATCAGCTCTTGGGAGCGAGTGAGACGCGTAAGCGCCAGCATCGAGCCAATCAATGTGCCGTAAGGCAAAATCTTTTCCGCGATGTGCGGCAAACGCAGCAGGCCCATTTCGATAACAACGGCACCGGATATGTTGCTGCGATCAGCCGTGCGTCGAAACAACTCCACCAGATCAATCATTCCGGCAATGGCCAGAACGCCCAGCAAGGCGATGCCCGCGGCCAGAACAAACTGACGTCCAATGTAATGCGTCAGCGTAAAGGAGAGATACATCAGGCCACCTCCCACACACCACGCGGTGTCATAGACGCCGGACGCAACAACATATAGCCACTGATCAGTACAACAGTCAGCGCGTTAGTGTACATCAATACGGACAATATGGGAACGCGAGCCGCGATATTGTTCAGTCCAAGGCTACTGATGACAATCACTAAGCCAATCACACTGACAACGGTCATTCGCTTCCAGCGTCCGCGACGGTTAAATTCACTATCCAACAAGACGGCGGCGGCAAACATCGACAGCCCCAATGTGTAGAATGGCCAGGTCAGCCGTTGATGTGCTTCGGCACGTAACTTATCGCGTTGCGCCGATGTGAGAGACGCCTCAGGCTCAAAGAGCTCACCCAGATAGCGCTCACGCGCGCTGCGTTCTCTGGCCTGTGTATTTTTCGTGTAGAAACTCAGATCAAGATCATAACTGTCAAAATCGAGCCAGGAAATACGCCCATCGCGTCTTTCCTGACGCGTACCTTTCACCAGATTAAAGCGTGGGCCCGCAGCCGTCTGCGTGATGTTACCCTGACGTGCCATCATTGTTATATCCTGACCCGGAAGGCGCGAATCCTGTACCAGAATGCCCTCTAATGTTCCATCCGCCTGACGTTTGCGGACAAACACGGTTAAGCCAGGGGCTGGATGATTAAACACCTCCTCCTGCAGAAGCACCGAGGTGTAATTATCGCGAAGATAATCCTGTATTTCGTTAAACTGGCGGCTGGAGGCGGGCATGACATAGAGCGATATCGCATAGCTGATCAGCATGCCCATCAATCCAATGGCCAACGCTGGCCGCGCCAGTTGCCAGGGTGAAAGACCGCAAGCCTTCATCACCACCATTTCACTGTCGGCAATAAGTTTGTTATAGCTGAACAGCACGGAGATAAAGAGAGAGATTGGTAAAATAATCGTGAGCAAGGATGGCACCAGAAGCAAGGTGATATGCACGAAATCAATCACGGATAATCCACGATTGATGATAAAATCAATGAATCGCAAGGCTTGCGTCAGCCAAATGATGCTGGTCAGGCTGAAGGTGATGAGCAGCACCGGCCATGCAAGCAGCTTCAAAATATAGAGATGATACTGTCGCAACATAAATTCAAAAACATGAAACGCTGTTTACTCTGGCAAAAATCCACCATGCCTATATATATCAGCGTGTAGATTACCTCCAGCCATAGCTGGATTTTTATTGGAGAGCACCATGAAGTACGAATTTTTACCAAAAATCAGCCTTGATGCACCGATCAACCCCACGGGTGCGACGCGTGCAATCGCCTTTGTCGTTGGCGAGAAGAAAAAGCTCTCAGCTACCGCCTCGCAATTTAATAAACAATCCAACAATGCCTTGCAGCACGCGCTGAATGTGATGAATTTCACGGGCAAAATGGGGGAGGTTATCTCGTTTCTGGCACCGGCTGGCCATGCTTACACCTACGTAATGATCGGTGGCATTGGCAAAGAAAAAGACGCAACCACCCACAGTTTTGAAAAAGTGGGCGGCGCGCTGGTGAAGGAAGCACAGCGCCTACGTGTCGAGAGTCTGGTCATCAGCGCTGAAGGCTCGGGAAGCAAACTCGACGATGTGGATGCGGCGGCGCATATGTTGTTTGGCGCTCGTTTGCGTAATTATCGCTTTGATAAATACCGCACCACGCAAAAACCCGATGAAAAATTATCGCTGCTCAGCGTCACCGTCGCAGGAATCGAAGTGAAAGCCGCTAAAAAAGCCGCACTGCGACTGGACGCGCTGGCGGAAGGCATCACGCTGACACGTGACATTGTGAGCGAGCCTGCCAACATCCTCTATCCTGAGACATTGGCGGCCGTGTGCAAAACCCTTGCGCCGCTGGGGGTGAAGGTTGAGATCATGGGCGAAGAGCAAATGCGCAAGCTTGGTATGGGCTCGCTCTTGGGCGTTGGACAAGGCTCAGAACGCGAGTCACAGATGGTCGTCATGCGTTGGGAAGGTGCCGATAAAAAAGATGCGCCCGTCGCTTTTGTTGGTAAGGGAGTAACCTTTGATACAGGTGGCATTTCCATCAAGCCAGCCAAAGGCATGGAGGAAATGAAATGGGACATGGGCGGTGCCGGTACGGTGATTGGCCTGATGAAAGCATTGGCGCTGCGTAAGGCGAAAGTCAATGTGGTGGGCGCGGTGGGTCTGGTGGAAAACATGCCGGACGGTAATGCTCAGCGCCCGGGTGATGTGGTGACGTCCATGTCAGGCCAAACCATTGAAGTGCTCAATACTGACGCCGAAGGTCGCCTCGTGCTGGCCGATGTGCTGTGGTACGTGCAGGATCGCTTTAAGCCGCAGTTTATCGTTGATCTGGCGACACTCACTGGAGCCATTATCGTCGCACTCGGTCATGAGCGCGCCGGTTTATTCTCCAACAATGATAAGCTGGCCGAGCGCCTGCATTCTGTGGGTGAAGCAACCGGTGAGCGTCTGTGGCGTTTGCCGTTGGGCGAGGAATATGACAAGCAGATCAATTCTGACATTGCCGACATGCAGAATATCGGCGCGGACCGCGAAGCCGGCAGCATCACCGCCGCACAATTCCTGCAGCGCTTTGTCAATGACGTGCCGTGGGCACATCTCGATATTGCCGGAACAGCCTGGAGCAAAAAAGATCATGCGATCTGCCCGAAAGGTGCCACCGGCTTTGGCATTCGCCTGCTTAACGCGCTGCTTGAAACGCATTACGAAAAATAACTGCATTTCAAGCATCGTGAGGTGACAGCCAACGTGAGCACGCAAGTACGTTTTTACCATCTACTCTCGACACCGCTGGGCAAAGCCTTGCCAAAACTCATGGAAGCGGCCTACCAGAATGGTGTTAAAACACTGATCCACGGGCGAGAAGATCAAATCGAGGCCATGGACCGCGCCATCTGGACGTTCCATCCGGGTAAGTTTGTTCCACATGGCACGCAGCGCGACCCCTACCCCGATGAACAGCCCATTTTTTTATCCACCAATCTGAGTCCGCTCAATGGGGCGACGCTGCTGGTGATGATCAACGGGGCACTCTATGAGGGCGCCCACACGTTCGAGCGCCTGTTTGACATTTTTGATGGAAGTGATGAGGACAGCGTGACCGCGGCACGTGAGCGCTGGGCAGCGTATAAGTCGCGTGGCTGGGTGATGGAGTATTTCCGCCAGAATGACGATGGCAGTTGGTCGCAAACCTGAGTAACACTGCTGTGCATGGCACATGCGTTAGCCACTTTGTGACTTTACATCGCCCAACGCTCTCCCCTACACTTCCATCATGAATCATAGCGATTATATGCAAATGGCGTTGCGCTTAGCACGTCGGGGCCTTGGCTCAACCGCACCCAATCCTTCGGTGGGCTGTGTGCTGGTGAAAGGCGGGCAGATCGTTGGCCGCGGCTGGACGCAACCGGGTGGGCGCCCCCATGCGGAGGCGATGGCACTGGCGCAGGCAAGCAATGCCGCACGCGGCGCAACGGCGTATGTCACACTGGAGCCATGCGCCCATTTCGGCGTGACCTCCCCCTGCGCGGATGCGTTGATCGACGCGGGGATTGCCCGCGTGGTGATAGCCTGCAGCGATCCCGATCCGCGCACGGCGGGCAAAGGCATCATGCGTCTTGCCGCGGCTGGTATTGAGACACATCACGGAATCTGCGAAGCGGACGCACGCGCCCTCAATGCGGGCTTTTTGCAGCGCATTGAGAAAAATCGCCCGTTTGTCAGCCTCAAGCTCGCCACCTCACTCGATGGCATGATCGCTACAGCAGGCGGCGAATCGCAATGGATCACGGGCGAGAAAGCCCGCCAGCACGCGCATCTATTGCGGGCAGAGCATGATGCCATCCTGACGGGTATTGGCACGGCGCTGGCCGATGATCCGATGCTGAACTGCCGAGTGCCTGGACGAGAAGCACATTCCCCCATCCGGATAGTCTTGGATACACATCTTCGTCTGCCGATCACGTCGCAACTGGTACAATCAGCGACTGAGATACCGCTATGGATGATCTGCTCAGAATCCGCCGCCGCCACTCATTCTTTTCCTGCGCACATCACGGTGATTGCCATGCCACAGTTACAACCGGCAGCCATCATGGAAACACTGGCAGAGCGCGGCATCACGCGCCTGCTCATTGAAGCTGGGCCGACGCTCAATACCTCATTTTATGAGTCAGGACTGATGGATGAGATTCACTGGTACCGAGCGCCACTGGTCATTGGTGCGAGTGGACGTTCAGCTTGGAACATCGCCCCCGCAGCTTTAAATGACATCCAGCGCTGGAAAAGCCACCCCTGCGTTGCCTTGGGTCAGGATCAGTGGCAACGCTTTACACCTAACGCGCGGGCGAATCAGGCGTCGTGTCACGGCTGGCTGAAACATTGCCAGCATTGAGTGCAAATAGGGATGCCGCCGACATATCTTAAGGACTGAGAGAACCCCCTTTGCCAAGGTGGCATCCAGTGCCTGAATTTGTTCCACACTGATTAAGCAATTTTTATCTCTTATCTTGCTGTTACACAGTAGGATATTCATTAACATTCGCTTTACTCACTCTAAAAATATCTTTTTAAAACGATTCTGGCGATTCAGGTACGTTAAGCGGTGCCGAACGACAAAGGTTGCTGCGATGCGCGCGGGTTGCTATAGAGCAGCGATGTTTACCGGCATTATCAGCGACGTAGGATATTTGCTACATCTCGAAGGAGGTGTGGAAAACCTGCGCTTGGTCATTGGCACCGCCTATGATCCTGCCAGCATTGAGGTGGGCGCGTCCATCGCCTGTAACGGTATTTGCCTCACAGTGGTGGAGCGTGGCAGCTACGAGCAGGGCCAGTATTTTAGTGTCGAAGCATCCCCACACACGCAATCGGTCACCACGCTCGGGCAGTGGCAGATCGGTCAACCGATCAATCTGGAGCGTGCGCTTAAAATGGGTGACGAGCTGGGTGGGCATCTGGTAACGGGCCATGTCGATGGGCTGGCCACGGTAATGTCCGTGCGCCCCTCTGGCGCTTCCATGGCTTACGTCATGGATGTTCCGAGTGCTCTGGCGCCTTTCATTGCCACCAAAGGCTCCGTGACATTGGACGGCGTTTCTTTAACCGTCACCGATGTGAAAGGGACGTTTTTTGGCATCACCATCATTCCCCATACACTCAGCGCCACCACCTGGAATCTAGTGCAACAAGGCCATGTCATGAATCTGGAAATCGATATGCTTGCGCGCTACATCAAGCGCATGCTGGATACGCGAGGTATGGCATGAAGTATCCACAGCTTGCCCCGATTAGCGATATTATTGCTGACGCCCAAGCGGGCCGCATGTTCATTTTAGTGGATGATGAGGACCGTGAAAATGAGGGCGATCTGGTGATTCCTGCCGAGAAAGCCAATGCTGAGGCGATTAATTTCATGGCCAAGCACGGGCGCGGCCTGATTTGCCTCGCCATGACCCCTGCGCGTGTGCGTCATTTGCAACTGCCGCTGATGAGTCGCCATAACGCTTCGCGTCACGAAACAGCCTTTACGGTTTCCATTGAAGCGCGCGAAGGCGTCACCACCGGCATTTCTGCTGCTGACAGAGCGCGCACCATTGCAGTGGCGATTGATCCTGAAAAAGGCGCGGCGGATCTTGGC
>JAIEPI010000141.1 GCA_019749855.1 Rickettsiales bacterium
GCGTGCTCCACATGGTCACCCTCCTCGCGGAACTCGCCACGAATATAGATGTAAGCCGCCACCGCACGAATGGCGAAACCGGCGATCAAACACCCCTCGATCAGCTTGTGAGGATCGTGGCGCATCATATCGCGGTCCTTGCAGGTGCCTGGCTCGCCCTCATCGGCATTCACCACGAGGTAGCTCGGGCGCCCATCGGACTGCTTGGGCATGAACGACCATTTCATCCCCGTGGAGAACCCTGCCCCGCCGCGCCCACGCAAGCCGGAGGCTTTCATTTCCTCGATGATTTTCTCCTGCCCCAACTCAAGGATGGCCTTGGTATTGTCCCAATCACCGCGCGCCTGTGCGCCCTTTAGCGTCCAGTCATGGAACCCGTAGAGATTAGTAAAAATACGATCGTTATCAGCAAGCATGGCTATAACAGCTCCGCAATTGAGGGTTTCAAATCGTCACGATAAATAATGACCTTGGGATTACCATTCACGTAAGGCGCCACTTCGTAAAGCTGGAACACCACCTCCATGCCCTCACGTGTGAGATTAAACGCGCAACCGTTGCACCCCTCGGGAGTCAGAAAATCACCCTCCTTACGCGAGAGCTGCTCTTTGGCAAATTCAGCAAAGCTGGCATTGGATAATTCTTCACGAATCTGGCGATTAATCGGCATAAACTTATCCGCTTCAATAATGTCCCCGGGCACCAGTTTCTTTCCGGTGAGCAGATCAAAGGTCATGCCCTGAAGATTCCAGCTATTATGCGCCGCACCAGCCGCATAACTGTCATTCCAGATCAGGAAGCTGACGAGCTTGGTATTGGCTAATTTCACGTCAAAATAACTGAGATTACGCGAACCCGTGCGCCCCGCCGCCAGTTTGTAGGCTTGCGACTCATCACAGCCCACACCCACCACCGCCTCACGCAGCGCCTGATTGATACCCGTCTGGATGGCTTCATCTTTCAGGCCACGCATCTGCGGCACACGGATCACAGAGGTGCATGCGCAATAGTCAAAACTGGGAGTGTCTTTATTTTTTTCCTCAATGGCATGGCCATCAAGCCCTTTACAGTCAGCCGCAAGAAAGGTGCCATCCTGAACCACTTCCCAATCCATGCTAAACTCCGGCATGGCAGAGGCCAATGTCGGTAACAGCAACAAAATCAGTGACCAGATTTTCATGAATCAGATTTCTTAGTGCTACTTTTTTTAGGAGTTTTAGCGGATGGTTTGGCGGTTGATTTCGTCGTTGCACTTGATGACGATTTCACCGGTTTTTTCTTGGATTCTTGGGGAGCTTCCACGAAAACACTGGAAGCATTCTGTGAATACACATTCGCTGGTGTTGCCCCCAATGGCTCCGACGCATGGCGTGGGCTTTGTGGGCCAGCCGCAGGAAACTCGCCGCGCGCCAGCGCTTCCAGCAGTGCGATGGTGCTCTCAGCGGTTAAATCCTCGTAATACACATCGCGGAATTCTTTTCCGTAGCTCATCACCTGCATCATCGGCGCATTCACACAGGCACCCAGACACTCCACTTCCTGCAGCGTAAACTGACCGTCCGCCGTGGTTTCACCCGACGCAATGCCCAGTTTTTTCTCACATGCTTTCATAATGTCATCAGAACCGCGCAACCAGCAGGGCGTGGTGGTGCACACCTGCAAGTGATGACGTCCCACCGGCTGCATATTATACATGCTATAAAAGGTGGCCACCTCATAGACGCGGATAGGCGCCATGCCCAGCATGCCCGCCACATAATCCATCGCCACTTTGGGCACCCAGCCTTCGGCCTGACGCTGCACAATCATCAAAAGTGGCAGCACAGCACTGGCCTGACGCCCCTCAGGGTAGCGCGCAATGATCATGTTGGCTTCCGCAAGATTTTCCGGAGTAAACTCAAAGCTTTCCGGCTGCGGAGCAGCGGCAACTTTACCTTTGGTAGCGGCGTGCATTAGCGATCAATCTCCCCAAAAACAATATCGAGTGTTCCGATGATGGCGCTGACATCCGCCAGCATGTGCCCTTTGGATAAAAAGTCGAGCGCCTGCAAATGCGCAAAGCCTGGTGCGCGCACCTTGCAGCGGTACGGCTTGTTGCTTCCGTCCGACACCAGATAAATGCCCAGCTCACCCTTGGGCACTTCCACGGCGGTGTAGGTCTCGCCTTCCGGCACATGGTAGCCTTCGGTGTAGAGCTTAAAGTGATGGATAAGCGCTTCCATGGAAGTCTTCATCAGTTCGCGCTTGGGCGGCACAATTTTTGGATCACCCACTAACACTGGCCCAGCCTTCATTTTCTCCAGACATTGGCGAATGATTCTCAGCGACTCGCGCATCTCTTCCATGCGCACGAGGTAGCGATCATAGCAGTCGCCATTCTTGCCTATTGGAATGTCAAAATCGAGATCCGCGTAAACTTCGTAAGGCTGTGATTTTCGTAAATCCCATGCCACGCCTGAGCCGCGCAACATCGGGCCGGTAAAGCCCCACGCAAACGCATCCTGCGCAGAGATCACGCCAATATCCACCGTGCGCTGTTTCCAGATGCGGTTCTCGGTCAGCAGCCCCTCAATATCATCGGCGTATTTCTGAAACCCGTCGCAGAAACGCGCAATGTCGTCCTCCATACCCGCTGGAATATCCTGATGCACACCGCCCGGGCGAATATACGCCGCATGCATGCGCGCACCGGAAGCACGTTCATAGAATTCCATGATCTTTTCACGCTCTTCAAACATCCACAACAGCGGCGTGGTGGCACCCACATCCAGCGCCTGTGTCGTCACGTTGAGGCAATGATTCGCAATACGCGTCAACTCAAGAAAAATCACCCGCAGATATTTAGCACGATCGGGCAACTCCAGACCGAGCAGCTTTTCCACCGCCAGCGAAAACCCATGCTCATAGGACATGGGCGATACATAATCGAGGCGATCCATGTATGGCAGCGCCTGCAGGTAGGTTTTGTATTCCATCAGCTTTTCAGTACCGCGATGCAGCAGGCCAATATGCGGATCGGCACGCTCCACCACTTCGCCGTCCATCTCCAGCACCAGACGCAACACCCCATGCGCCGCCGGATGCTGCGGGCCGAAATTGATGGTCAGGTTTTTAATATCAACACGATTTTTGGAATCGGGAGTCGGGAATTGGGAATCGGGAATGGTCATGACTTCACCTTATTGCGCAGCTTCACCAGCATACGGTGCACAGAATCGTAAGTCGCTTGCCAATCTCGCTTTGTCTCAAGCGGGATGTAACCAAGGTCATACGCGTAGTCGATCCATATCGCGGATTCAGAGCAGGAGCCAATAGCAATGGCAATAAACCTCTTGAATTCTGCAGGTGACTGACGCTGGCGATCAAATCCTTCAGCGAGATTGACGCAGATTGACTTTGTCGAGCGCCGAAGTTGATCCGCCATCGCGTATTGCTCGATCTTGGGAAATTCCAGGGAACACCGATGAATCTCCAGCGACGCCTCATAGGCCAGCTTGAAAACCTCCAGTTCCCTGACAGAGGTGATGAAACTCTTTTCAATACCAAGAACCTCAGCCATTTCCCGATTCCCGATTCGCGATTCCCGATTCCTTCGTCGCCTTCTCATCGCCTGGCAGGTTGTAAATCAGGTCGGCCGCGCCCTCCCAAGGGCTTAAAAAATCGAACTTGCGGAAGCTTTGCGTCAGCTTGACTGGCTCATAGATCACCCGCTGCTGCTCAGGGTCGTAGCGCACCTCAACATAGCCCGTCAGCGGGAAATCCTTACGCAGCGGATGCCCATCAAAGCCGTAATCGGTGAGGATGCGGCGCAGATCCGGATGGCCGTCGAAATAGACGCCATACATGTCCCACACTTCACGCTCAAACCAGCCCGCCGCCGGAAACACCTCCACTACAGAGGCAACTGGCGTGTTTTCATCCGTCCACACTTTAACGCGGATACGCTGGTTATGCACAAGGCTCAGCAGATTATACACCACACACAGCCGCTCGGCTTTGGCCGGATAATCCACCCCGCACACATCCACCAGCTGAACAAAACGGCAGGCGGCATCGTCGCGCAGGAAGGTGAGCGCCGCAATCACGGAGGTGCGATCAATCGTGATAATCAATTCATGCCGAATGATTTCTACGTTCAACACCGCCGCACTCAGCGCTGATTTGACGTGCTCACCCAGAGCGTTCAATTTTTCCGTATTCATCGGCGAATCGTCCCTGTGCGGCGAATTTTTTTCTGCAGCTGCATGATGCCATAAATCAGCGCTTCTGCGGTCGGTGGGCAACCAGGCACATACACATCCACCGGCACAATGCGATCACAACCACGCACTACAGAATAAGAGTAGTGATAATAGCCGCCACCATTGGCGCAGCTCCCCATGGAAATCACGTAGCGCGGCTCGGCCATCTGATCGTACACTTTACGGAATGCAGGTGCCATTTTGTTGCACAATGTGCCAGCAACAATCATCACGTCCGACTGGCGCGGGCTGGGGCGAAACACCAATCCCAAACGGTCCATATCATAGCGCGCCGCGGCGGCATGCATCATTTCCACCGCGCAGCAGGCCAGCCCGAACGTCATCGGCCATAGCGAGCCCGTGCGCGCCCAATTCACCAGCTTATCAACATTGGCAACCACGAAGCCCTTGTCGTTAAATTCTTCCATCACCTGCCCGAGCAAGGCGTCCTGATCCCTGCCCGCTGGCAGAGGAGAATGGTGATCATGCGTGGCAATCTGTGTCATGGCAAACCGTGAGGCTAAATCATTTTAAGTTATATAAGAGAAATCTAATTTATAAACATTGCATCAAAGAAACAAGCGTTACTCCCAGTCGAGCGCCCCTTTTTTCCATTCATAAATAAAGCCGATGGTCAGCACGCCGAGGAAAATCATCATCGACCAGAAGCCAAACACGCCGATGTCCTTCAGCACAATTGCCCACGGGAACAAAAACGCCACCTCCAAATCAAAGATGATAAAGAGGATCGCCACCAGATAAAACCGCACATCAAACTGACCGCGCGCATCAGAAAACGGCTCAAAACCGCACTCATAGGGCGAGAGCTTTTCGCTATCAGGGCGCGAAGGCGCAATCAGCAGCGGCACCACCACCATCACCGAGGCAAGCACCACGGCAATCACCATGAACACTAGAATAGGAAAATAGGACGCGACGATCTGTTCCATGCACGAAAATCTCTGGCTGAATCGCGCTCATCATTATCGCGTTGAATCCTGCATGGCAATCAAATTACCGCGCAAGCGACCCATCACAAAAGCACATTTGCCGCAACTGTCACTAAAAGCCTCATAACGGTGAAAAAGAGGGGGCAGGAGATCGGTGGCGGTAGTGACGGGACCAGAACCTGCCGTGAGGATTATTTACGAATTAAACGGCACAAAATCAACTACAGTGGCAGCCAAATTGTAATGCAATTGGCAGAAGCTATTATCTGCTACCCATAGCCATGATTCGGCCAATTTCTTGTGCGATGCGCCCCATTTTTACGCCAAACTCTGCTGCCTTTTCGGGAGTCGCGCCTAATTGTGTGGCTAATTCGGTTGCTTTGTCCCTAATCGCAACGCCAAATGATTTTGATTGGCGAAGCATAATGGGAGACATTCCTTTGGGAGGATCAATTTCTAAAGCTTTTTGAAGCCATGGTCCAAATGCTTCCCACAAAACACTATCCGCAACACTGGAAGAACTGCCTTGCCATTTTTCCATTTCGGCAACACGGCTTTTTCCAGAAAATTCTTGTAACACCTCATATAATTTACCGGTATTCTCTTTTCCGGTAATCGAAATCACGCCGCGATGAGGTGCCTTTGCATCTTCGGGAGCAATTGTAAAAGGTATATGTTCTTGGGTTAAAAAAGCTTGGGCATCTAAAAATTTTGCGTTCGGCTTTTGTTCGCTGCCTTTGTAATAAGCAATATTCATGTATTCCGGAATTGCGGGATATTCACTTGTCTCATAAGAAGCTCCGCCCATACCGCCAGGCTTTAAAGCGAGCAATCCTTTTGCTGTTTCATCACTCATAAATCCTCCAATTTGGATTTAAAAAATAACATCTTAATATTACAGAATTATTACGAAAAAGCTCGAATCATATTCTGTTTATAATTCATCTGCTTTTAGGATTTTCGAACTTAACAAACCCTTGACTGTGATTCGAAGCTCTGGAGTGGCACCAGTCCAGCCTTCACTCCAAGCGGAGCTTCGGCGGACACTCGATTTTGCAATTCCGCGCCAAGCGCGGGCAAAATCGGTGGCGGGAGTGACGGGACTCGAACCCGCGGCCTCCGGCGTGACAGGCCGGCGCTCTAACCAACTGAGCTACACCCCCTTGAGGGCCGCGAGCAGCAGCCAGAGGCGATCCTGCCTCGGATGTACGGGTTCGGATTCGGCGAGTCAAGGCGGGCAC
>JAIEPI010000062.1 GCA_019749855.1 Rickettsiales bacterium
AGCTGCACTTGTTGCGTTAAACCGTCCGGCATGCGAATGGTGGAGAGGCCTTTATAAAATGGGACAGCCCAAGCCACGCCCTGCACCGAGCGCACGTTGGTCAACTCAATCTCGCGCATGGGCTCCACCTCCTCGATGTAGCGCACCCGCTGATCCATTACCCAGATGTCCGCCTCCGAGACCACATTGATGGCGCTGGCGGTGCGCGCCATCAGACCGGCAAAGATGGAGACTTGCTGGGCCATGAGCAGCGTGGCAAAAGTGACGCCGAAAACAAGGCCAAGATATTTGGCGCGGTCACCGAGTAGCATTTTTATGGCAATCAGGCGCATGATTCTACACGCATTGGCAGGGTCATTGTGAATTATTAAACTCTGTGGTATCTTATATGTATAATTACGATACAATCAAGTACTATTAATATGCCCACCCCACATAAAAATGCAACGCTGATAAAACGCGGGCGTCCGGTAAATGGAGCAACACGTGATGCCATCATCAAGGTGGCCACGCAGCTATTCATGCAGCAGGGGTTGCAGCGTACAACCATGGACAGTATTGCGCGGGCGCTGAACATATCCAAGCTGACGCTTTACTCGCGCTTTCCCAATAAAGACGCCTTGTTCACGGCAGTTATCACGGCCAAATGTGTTCAGTATATACCGGATGATGTGTTTGAGAATTTTGGCGCTCAATCGCTGGCGGATGACCTGTTTGCCATTGGGCATGGCCTACTGCGTTTACTCATAAGCGATGATGCGATGAATATGGAGCGTATGCTGATGGGCGAAGCACGGCATAAGAAAAACCTCACCAGACTTTTTTATGAGGCTGGCCCACATCGTGTCAAAAGTCAAATCAGTCACCATCTTGAGGCGCTGCATGAAAAAGGCACGCTGAACGTGCCGGATCCAATACTGGCGACACATTTTTTCACGTCCTTGTTTAAAGGCTCCGATATTTGTTTGCGAATTGCGATGCAAATACCGCCAAAACCAACTCAAACCGAGATCAGGGACTATTGCCGCAAGGCCGTATCCATGTTTATCGCTGCGCATCAGCCCATACATAAAAGTGGAAAACCACGCAGTAGAAAATCACCGGCATGGATCAGCTAGGGGGGGCTAACCTGCCTTGTAAACTAGTGCTATCTTTAAACAAAATTGATACTATACATCAGCGGTGATTACAGAAAGTTACCCCTATGATTCGTTACTTCTTTCGTCGTATCCTCCCTTTCGTTTCCATCTATCTTGCCATCCAGTGCGCCGTGCGTCTGGCATTGGTGGTGCGCGAGTGGAGTAATCTCGATGTGAGTCTGGCGCAGGGTGCCATGGCGCTGCTAGTGGGGGTAGTGTTTGATCTGGCGGTAGCGGGTTTCATGCTTATTCCGCTGGTGTTGTATCTGCTGTTTCTTCCTCAAAAGCGGCACATGCAGGCAGGGGATCGCCGTGCCATAGCCATCTTGTATGGTGTTTTCATCTTTCTGATGCTTTTCAATGTGGCGGCAGAGTGGGCGTTTTGGGATGAGTTTTCCACGCGCTTTAACTTTATTGCGGTGGATTACCTGATTTATACGCAGGAAGTGCTGGCCAATATCTGGCAATCCTATCCGGTGCCTCTGTTACTTGGATTACTAGCATTGGTTGCCAGCGCTATTTATTACAGCACGCGGCATCATTTGATCCCACGCCAGCATTCGGCCCCACATTTCTGGCACCGACTGCAGGCTGTGGCAATCTGGGGCGTTCTCACGGTCGGCTTGTTTTTCTCCACCTCACTGGAGCTGATGACCATCAGTCGCAATCAATATCTCAATGAAATAGCAGGGGATGGGTTGTATGGCCTGTTCTCGGCCTTCTTTAATAATGAGCTGGACTATAATCGCTTTTACGATGTGGAAACAGCGAAGCTGTTGAATGAGAATATCCGCACACTATTGACGGAACAGGAAATGCCTTTTGTAAACAATGAGCCAGGCGACATCACCCGTGTGGTGCGTCGCGACGGGCCGGAAAAGCATTTGAATGTGGTGCTGGTGGCGATGGAGAGCATGAGCGCCGAGTACATGGCCAGTTTTGGCGGCACGCGCAATCTCACCCCAAACCTCGATGCGCTGGCAAAAGAATCGCTGTTCTTTACCAACCTCTACGCCACTGGCACGCGCACTGTGCGTGGGCTGGAGGCCCTGACCCTCTCCATTCCGCCCACGCCGGGCAATTCCATCCTGCGCCGTCCCGATAATGCAGGGCTGTTTTCGCTAGGCTATGTGTTTCAGGATCGCGGTTATGACACACGCTTCATCTATGGTGGGCATGGGTATTTCGATAACATGAACAATTTTTTTGCTGGTAATGGCTTCTCGATTATCGATCAGCCGGTCTTCCGTGATGACGAGATTGAATTCTCCAATGCGTGGGGCGTGTGTGATGAGGATTTATTCAAAAAAGTCATCAGCGAAGGTAATGCCTCCTATGCGGCTGGCAAGCCGTTCATGTCGATGGTGATGACTACCTCCAACCACCGTCCCTACACCTTTCCTGAGGGGCGCATTGACATGCCTTCTGAAGGTGGTGGGCGAGAAGCAGGCGTGAAATATGCGGATTATGCCGTTGGCCAGTTAATCGCGCAGGCGAGAACCAAGCCGTGGTTTAAGGATACCGTCTTTGTCTTTGTCGCCGATCACACTGCAGGCAGCGCCGGTAAATTGACGCTGACGCCGGAAAAATATCACATCCCGATGATGATTTACTCACCCGCGCACATCACGCCGCAGGTTCGCTCAGCCATCACCAGTCAAATAGACGTGGCACCGACGCTTCTAGGTCAGTTGAATTTCAGCTATTTCACCAAGTTTTATGGTGAGGATGTGATGAATGATCCTGATGAAGCGGTGCCCCATGCTTTCATCAGCACTTACCAGATGCTGGGGCTGGTGCGCGAGGGGCATGTGTTGGTGCTGGAGCCAAACCGCAAATCGGAGTCCTATGACATGATTTCAGGTGCGGCGCAGGCGAATGATCCGCAGATGCTGCATGATGCTATCACCTATTACCAGCATGCCTCGGGCTGGAAAGAGCGCATGCGGCGTATTCCGACTATTTTACCAGAAAATACGGCCATTTCTAAATAAAATGAGTGACTTAGCCGTTGGTGCTTGTGTCGTCGCCACAAAAGGTCTCTATCCATCGCACCTTTTGTCATGTGACAAGGGGTGTTCATGGAATGGTTCTGATTGCACCGGAATAGGCCGGTTGCCCCGATGATGAGTGCGTTTGCTGTCGCTGTGGGGGATAGAAAATTAGGCTCTGTGGGAAGATTCCCTGATTAGCTGAGGCTTAAAAACTTTAAGCGCCATTAAACTGATCGGTGACTCCGGAAATGAGGGAGAGCACCAAATCGCTTTGTAATGCATTGGTCTGCGCTTGTACCAACACACTGAAATCACTCTTTAGTACTTCCAGCGTGTAATCTGTGGAAGTCGTCGTAATGTCCGCATCTGTGAGAGCGGCGCGGGCCTGCCCCTGTAGTAGGATACTGGTTTCGATGGCTTCACCAATAATGTTGGCTTGGGAGGCTTTGCTGCCAACATAGGCACGGCGCTCGGTCACGCGGTCAATCGCGATGTCTAGTGCATCAAGTGCTTCCATAGCTGCTTCAAAAGGATCAATCGCCAGCTTAACGGAATCGTCAAAGAGTGCGGTCAGGGTGGCATCAACAATCTGGTACGTAAATACCTGCCCCTCGCGCGTGCCAATGGGGAAATTCAATTTACGCGGGCCGGCGACGGCTACTTCCGTTGGTGCCGATGTGCCGAGCGACACGTTGCCATCGGCAAAGGTCAGGTTTTCAACGTCGCTCAAGAGGTCGCTACCATTGGGGCTGTTGGTGCGGATATCGGTCACCAGATATTCATTCTGACCAACCGGCGTGATGGTATAGTCGGCAATGTTTCCGCTGTAAGACACGGTATCATTTCCAGCGCCGCCGATGATCGTATCATCGCCATCGGTCAGGCTTGAGGGGGTTGAGAGGACGCTGCTATTCAGAATGCTACCGCCGACAAGGCTGCTGCGCACTTCCAGTCCCTCACTTCCCGTGTTTTCAAAATAAATCAGTTCAAAACTATGTTTTCCTGCCGTCAGTGCAATGGAATTTGTGGTGCCTCCAAAACCTCGTATTCCCGGGAACTGACTGAAGGTATTGCCGCCAATGGTGAGACGGAAACCATCATCGGAGGCGGTGGTGAAATTATAAGTTCCCGCATTCGCAATGGTGATGTTGCCGCTAAAACGAAAGACGGCGGTGTTCAACGTGACGCCGGAAATCGCTGGGTTGCTAAGCGTTGTGCCATCAGCGCCAAGAAAGGTTCCGAAATTGGTGGCTGAGGAAGTCGTTGCCCCTGGCACGTAATCAAGCGCGCTGGAAATGAAAGTGGCATCGGCGGTTTGCGCGCCAATGATAGCTAGTGAAGTGGCGATGTTGGGAATTGCCGCCGCGCTGTCATATATCTCGCCAATCAGTCCCGGGATTTCATTCACCCCGCTTTGGATGAGATCGTCACCCGCGCCGGCATTCACATAATCATGATCATCTAGCGGATTAATCGTATCGTTTCCGTCGCCGCCGATCAGATGGTCGACGGTATTGGTACCAGTAATCGAGAGGTTTTGCGGTAGTGGTGGCACAGGTTCTTTTTCTCCATTCAGCAACGGGATGCCATTGAATCGCGTTTGCTCGGACAGACGGCCCAATTCCTGCTTTAATTGCTGAAATTCGAGATTCAAAAAGCTGCGTTCCGTATCGTTGATGGCACCGGAAAGGGACAGCACGGAAAGGCTGCGCATCCGCTGCGTAATGCCGTCGATTTGCTGCAACCCGCCATCCGCTACCTGCAACAGGCTGGTAGCCTGCGTGATATTGTTGCTAGCGCTGCGCAGGGTGCTGATCCGTGCCTGCAACTGCGTCGCGATGGAGAGGGAGGCGACATCGTCAGATGCTCTCTGTAATCGAAGCCCTGACGCGAGACGAGCCAAAGAAGAGGCCGCATTACTGCTGGCGCGCGCTAGTTTGCCCGGAAGACTATTCTGGGCTGAGGTAAGGTTATTGACCTTATTCATCGTGATTTAAAACGGTGAAATTAATATATAATTTTAATATTATGCAATTTATGTGCCATCCAGAAACAAATGGTTCGCTGATGGCCAACGTTTAAAATGGCGGGAGTCAGCTTCACCAGCGCTGAAACTTCAATAGATGTGCGCGATGACCTCTAAAATTCTGAGTCATACCGCGTCTTCCTTAAGCCTTTGCCCTTCTTCCTTGTCACTGGGTGAGAAAAGGTCTATATCCATCGCACCCTTTGTCATGTGACAGGGGGAGTTCATGGAATGGTTCTGATTGCACCGGAATAGGCCGGTCGCCCCGATGATGAGTGCGTTTGCTGTCGCTGTGGGGGATAGAAGATTAGAGGCCGCTGTGGGATATATAACTTAGAATTATGAAAGCTGTTTAGATGTTCAATATTACACGCAAATCAATCGAATGGGGTGGCAAAACACTCACACTGGAAACAGGGCGCATTGCCCGTCAGGCCGATGGCGCCGTCCTCGCGACGTATGGCGACACAGTAGTGCTGTGCACCGTTGTCTCCGCTAAGCAACCCAAGCCGGATATCGATTTCTTCCCGCTGACCGTGCATTATCAGGAAAAAACCTTCGCTGCGGGTAAAATTCCCGGTGGCTTCTTCAAGCGCGAAGGCCGCCCTTCTGAGAAAGAAATTCTCACCTCGCGTCTCATTGATCGCCCAATTCGCCCCTTGTTCATTGACGGCTTCCGCAATGAAACACAAGTGGTGTGCACGCTGATGTCGCATGACAAATCCAATGACCCTGATATCGTCGCCATGGTGGGTGCTTCCGCCGCGTTGACCATCTCTGGCGTGCCATTCCTTGGCCCCATCGGCGGCGCTCGTGTCGCATTAATCAACGGTGAATTTGTCCTCAACCCCACCATGCAGGAAATGCCGGACAGCATCCTTGATCTGGTGGTCGCTGGTACCAAGTCTTCGGTGTTGATGGTCGAATCAGAAGCGCAGGAACTCTCTGAGGAGCAGATGCTCGCAGCGGTGGTGTATGGTCATGAGCAAATGCAGACGGTGATTGATTTCATCATCAACTTTGCTGAACTCTGCGCCAAAGAGCCGTGGGATATTGCGGTGGATGAGTCCGCTGAGGGGCTTTATGCCAAAGTCAGCGCGATGGCAGAAGCCGAGATGCGCGCTGCTTACACGACTCAAAACAAGCAAGAGCGCGTGAAAAAGATCAACGAAGTGAAGAAAGCGGTGAAAGAAGCCATGCTGGCCGAGGAGTATAAATCGGTTCCGGTGAGCGACGCGATCAAGAAACTGGAGTCGCACATTGTGCGTCGCAACATCCTTGAGAAGCAGCACCGTATCGATGGCCGTGGCCCAGCGGATATTCGTCAGATTCTGGCGGAAGTCAGTGTGCTGCCACGCACGC
>JAIEPI010000204.1 GCA_019749855.1 Rickettsiales bacterium
ATGTTTGATTGTTGAATTTTTGTTTAGAAATTTGCTTGGGCATTTGCTTAACTAAGGTTTTAATTTTATGTTTATAGGGCAACCCAACCTGCACCAGCGAGGCCGGACGATCCAGCGTGATCTTGCCCCCATTGACAGGCCGTTTCTGCTGAATGGCACCATCCGCCAGAATCGCCACCGTTTTACTCTCTAAATGCCCAAGCCCCGTAATCTCAGCCGTAGCCGCACCGCTATAGGTCACACCGGAATCAACATAGAACACTTGCCCGTTATCAGGCTCGAGCCGTTCAATGTAGCGCCGTGTCTGCCCACCGGCCTGCCGTCGCACAATCATCCACACATCATCATCATCATCACCCGGAAGCACAGCCAGCGCCTCGATAGCACCATCTGTGACAAAGCGATGCCAGCCAGACACTTTCTGGTTTTGCTCGATCATCAGCACCGCCGCCATACCGTCCGTGCGCGTTGCCCAGCAGAGATTGAATGGATCTTGCTGATAGGTCAGTCCGGTGATTTTAGAAGCGGTGATATGCTCAGATAACACCGTCACATCCTCCGCGATGAAACTGTCCTGCTCGAAAGAATAATTGGACGCATAGAGCTTTTTGCGCGAGCGGTTGACGTAAAGCAGGAAACTTCCCGCCTGAATCGGCTGGATACTGCTTGCGCGGAAGGTAATGTTTTTACGCGCACGCACATTGTCAGGCGCCAGCGGATCATCACTGGCCCCGCCGCGAATGAAAAACACACCGCCCTTAGTGCCTGCCGAGAGCGTCGTGCCTGAGAAAAGCCACTCAATGGCATCATTCGTATTGCTGGCCAGCGTGAAGGTAAGCGCCGCATCGGCGGCATCACCGCTTTCAAAATCCTCATATTGCTCGTTAGAACGTGAACCCCACACGGTTTGCTTTTGCGCTGCGGTGCCACCAAAGAAAAGGCGCTGCTCATGGAACGTCACCGCTGAAGGCCAGCCCCGCACAGCACTCCATGCTGCCTCCTGCCAGTTAGGCGAGGCCGCAAAGAAGAAATTGCCCGTGACGGTGGATTGCGGCAACTCGATGCCTGCCTGCACTACTGCCGTGACCTGTGTGGCGCTGGTGTAGCCGGTGATCTCAAAAAAGCCCGTGCCGCTGTTTGCATAGAGAAAATTGATAGCACCATCACTGACAATGCCCGACTCGTGCACCGGTGGCGTGGTGCTGCATGTGCCTGCATTCTGTGCGATATAAACCCGTCCCTCATAATGCACCGGACTACCCACCGAAACACCATGGCCATTTTTCCACACCGGATAACGAGAAACACCAAATGCCTCAGACAAACCCCACACACTGCCCACATGCTCCGGCAGGAACAAGGCGGCACTGGCGTTAATCGTCACCGTGCCCACGGTGGCAGAAGCCCTCAATGTAGTGGCACCGATATTTTCCTCTCTCAGCGGTCCATGCTGATTTTCCATGCTCTCAATCGTCCATACGCCACCGGCGAGACGTGAGAGCTTTTGCGGACGTATTCGTCCACAGGTGATATACATGATGTCCACCGCCTGGGCGCACTGTAAGCTAGGTAGATCAGCTTCCACAAATGATGTGGTTATTTCATAAGGATTAGCCCCATTCATGACCGCTTGGCCGTCCTGCGTGAAAAAACGAATATAGCCCTCGCCAAATTCCAGCATAAAAGATGCGTCCACGGATGCGATGAACGGCACCAGCCAGCCCTTCTTTGTTTCATCCTTAATCGGCTTGAGATAGCGTGTGCCACGGCGACGCATCGCTGGCCCATGCGGCAGCGGCAGCATGTTCTCTAATACCTCGCAGCCGCTATAATATTTTTCTAAATCAGTGCGTCCAGCCAGCAGGGGAGATAACTCACCACCGTTGAAGCTTTGGAACACACTGGAAGCGCGAACCATGGCTTAATACCTCCGTGAGGCAGCCCACGAGGAAGATTGCTTACGACGCAACCGCCCCTCTTGACCATCCACCGCACGCCCCCTGCGGAGCGTTTCTTCAGCCTGTTTCAGCAGCGTTTCTTTCATGGTGGATGAATTGGTCAGGCGGTAAGCGATCTCAGCGCCGAGCGTCAGCGACATGACCTTAACGAAAAGGGCGCTCCATTTAGCAATCACCTGATGGTCATAGATATATAAACCGCGAACTTCCTCACGATCAGACAGCAGGTAGCCATCCTCAATCGAATAGTCTTCATGGTCAGGAAACGCCGATAAGCGCGATATAGTCAGATACCCGTTATACGAGGGCGAAAGCTGCGTCAGGCGCTCCATCTGCTCTTTCGTCGCAATAAAGCGGATGCAGTCATCAGGGAGCCGGAAGCGATACGCATAACCAAAATCAGGATCAATCGCGTCCCGATTAAGCTTGGCCCGTTTCAGGGCGAAATTCCACGGATGCAAAGCAAGGGCAGCGCAGCGGGCGCTTTCGTAGTGTGTATTGCAGACATCTGCTTTCTCGTTGTCCCCATCAGGATCGACCAGATTGCCAGTCACACCACACGCCGAAAGAGCGAGGTTATATATATCAACCTTTGCCGCTGCGCCGCTCATTACTTATTAGCCGAGCTGCACGAACAAACCACGTGCCACCACTGCGCCATTGGCCGTACCTGCCGTATTGATCGTCAGCGCAATATCGAGCATGCCACCCGGATCACGGGAAAGCCCCGCCAGTTCCCAGTGGCGCTTGCCCACGTTGGCAGGCGTCACAGCAGATAGTGCGTTCTTTGCGGTTGCCGCTGTGGCAAAACTCAGGCCATCAGCAAGATTGTCTTTGTCGATCACTGCGCCGCCATCGGCCCTTGTGTAGTAATAACCGACATCAACATCGGTCATTCCTGACAGCGCGGCATGATCAATGAAAAGCTCATAAGGCGTTCCATTGCTAGGCACCGTGAACAGGCGGACAACATCAGTATCGACCTGCGTGCCGCCAGTGACCCACGTAGTAATCTGAGGGGAGACACGGCCACCCCCTTGATTCAACGCCACCTTACGGTTTCCCGCCTGTGCGTTTGCGTCTGCGTAATAATCAGCCATTGTAATAACTCCTTGATATAATTTAATTGAAGGGACGAAAGGGCGACCGAAGCCGCCCCACCGCCTTAGCTTGTTGGCATATGCGTTTCGTCACACTGGACGATTTTCACTTTCTTGCCCTCGGTACGCAGCGCATTAGCGAAAATGACGGACTGTGCCTGCCATGCGTTGTTTTTGTCAGGACGCTGATTGACTTCAACCTGAATATCCTGCGAAAGCGCGAACTCAATGCCCGACTTCGCCCATGCAATGCAGGAACGAATGTTACCGGATTTAGTGAGCAGTGGCTTGGTTGCAGTGGAGGAATAGACGATCAAGTTGAAAGCACCTGCCTTAACAAGCTGACTATCCTTGAACACTGCTAAATCCTTATAATCGCTGGATTTGTATTCAAGCTGCTGACGCAGTGCGCGGCGTTGGTTGGCAGTGATGGCGATATACATCTCCTCACCCTCATCAACACCCACTTCATCGTCAGCAAAGGATTGTTCAAGCTCCTGAAGCTTCTCGAAGGTCAGGTTTTCCCAGCCATGCACAATGGTGGAAACGCCGTCATTAGCAGCGGTGACGCTGGTGGTGCAGAACTCACCTGTTAACACAGTGCCGCGTGCAGCTTCCAGAATCAGGCGATCCTTACGAATCTGCAAGGTACGCACCGCGCCCTCGACGTATTTGTTCCCCGGATTGGCGATAATGGCCAACTGGTCGAATGTATCAAACATCGGGGTGGCACGGAACTCACGAAGCGGACAGCCGCGCCGTGAATGAATGGGTGTAAATCCCTGCGTGTCAGACAGGCGCGTGGTAATTTCGATATCATCGAACGCGCTCATGTCGTCGTAGGTGTGTAGCTTGCCCGTGGCTGGCACGGTCATCACTGCCGCTTGTGCACGGCTCACACGTTGCTGGGCACGATCTTTGATCATGTCCGCATACTGTAGTTTATAAATTTCTGCTGTACTCATGGTTGCGACTCCTGAAGGAATTGAATGTTTTTCAAAACTTCGGCGTCGCTACCCGGCTTGAAGTGCCGGACGTTCCTTGCATCGTGCGTGATGCCAGACGGCCCTTAAAAACGGACGCAGAGCAATGCGCTACCCGTCATTAAGAGCCATACTAACGCACGTGATATAGTCTTGTGAAATCAGCCCTTCTTTTGCAGCGTGGCAATACGGGCATAGATGGAATCAAACTCCTGCTTGATCTGCTTGTGCTGCGGATTCATCGGATCATTGAAGGCTGGATTACTTCGAATTTCCGCCGCTTTCGCCTGCGCCTCAGCCAACGTATTCACACCGGCCCCTTTGTCTCCATGGCGAATATCACCCTCAACGGCAAAGCGCTCATAGATGCCACGAATACCAGCAATGAAATCCGCGTCCGCGCCATACTTTTGTACCACCGCGTCAGGAAATTGAGCCTTCGCCCATGCCTGCACTTCGCCGAACTTTTTGTCATACTCAGCGCCCCACGCCTGTTTGAGCGAAGCCTCAGCCTTAGCATTATCTGCTGCCTTAATGTCATTGGCGAGGTTGAGGTTCCACTCGGTGAGTGTTTCCACCTGCTTTTGTGTTAATCCTGCTTTGTGAGCGGCAGGCGCAAACGCCTTGGCGATGTCGGGATTGACCTGCTCGAACTTGGTAAAATCATACTTATCCGGTGATTCTGGGCGACCGATCTTGTTATAAAAATCATTGGTTGCCGCTTCATCGCCCTCTTTGGGCAGATTGATCGCCGTGCCCATCTTCTCCGTCAGGCTGGCATAGGACTTCATAAGCGCCGTTGTGTCCTTAATCTCAGGGTGTAATCCCTTCAGGTCATCCGGCAAAGAGTGGCGGAAATCATGAGCCTGTGCACCGCCGCCCTGCTGCCCCCCTGTGGCTGTATCTCCGCCTGCTGGTGGTTGTTGTCCGTTGGCGTTACCGCCCTCTTGTACACCGGTCATAGGTTCCTCCCTGTGGTTGTTGGTGATGGTGATTCATGTGTTAGCGCAGCTTACCCCGTGCAGGCGCGGCCTTGGGGGCGTCATCAATCTGTACTTCGAGGTACATCAGGATGTGACGACCAAGCTCTTGCCGCCCAATATGGATGTAGGTTTGATGGATATCGCCAGGAACATAAGGCGACTTGGCGACCATGGCAAAATCGAGCAGATCATTCAGCACTCGAACACCCACTTCTGAATCGAATAATGCACGATAGGCCCGCTGGCGTTCCTGTGCATCTTTGAACGGTGCGGCACGCTGTTTGATGACTAGATGCTTCTGCGTCATATAATCTCCGCTGCCTTCGCATCTTTCGCGGCACCGGCGGCCATCTGAGCACCCTCAAGCGCCTGCATGACCTGCTGTTGCTGCTGACGGGCCTGCCGCTCCTTCTGCACCGCCTTAGGGCTTTTCAGGATGGATTGCGGCACACTGCCCATTTCGTGCAATTCTTTGGCCGTAGCATCGAAGTCGATGTTTTCCAAGATGGATGGATTAAGCTGCGCCAACTGGCCCACACCCGCCAGATAGCCATTGATGTTCTGAATCTCTGCCGCTCGCTGAACACGAGCCAAAGGTGACACGTAGCTGATTTTGATATTGGCACCCTGCAATTGGGCAGGTAACGGCAAGAAGTGATTACCGCGCAGCATGATAAAGAATGCGCGCTCAATCAGTGGTCCCAGCAATTCATTTTGCACCCGCGACACCAGTGGCGTCATCAGGCGATAGCGTTCATCACGGCGATCCAGCACCTCGGTAGCAGTCATCGTCGCATCATTGACCATTTGCATCTGATCAATGTAGAAGGCCCGATGCACGTCTTGTTGCTTCGCTTGAATCAACTCGACGGTGATGCCAAGGTTGCCGTTAGTCTCCAGCGTCTGGACTTCGCCATTTGGATCGGCCCGAACATTGACCGCGCCCGCCGATGTATCGAGGATACCGCCGCCAAGGAAGCCGTCATTAGGTATGACCAGCGCCGGATCAATAGACTTTTCCGCCGCCAGCATAATCGCACCCTGCATGGCATTGAGCTGCAGCACATCCGGCAACGCACGTGCGGCAGGGCCCTCACCATACATCGCGCCCGCCCGCATTGCCCACCGCCCGAAGGCTAAAGGCATTTCCTCGAATCCCGTCTCCTGAAGTAAATGCTGCTTATCTGTCAGTATGTAGCAACATTGAATCGGCATATTCGTGTTGTTACGCTTATCAGGATTATAATCTTTGCGCGGCGCGATGACTTGCAGCACCTCAAACTCTGTATCCGGCGCTAGCTTCGCTTTATCGGTGACGTGAGCGGGGATCGTCCAGCTTTTCTGCAACACTAGATTGCGCGCCGTGTAGAGCTGCCTGCGGAAAATCGTATCAACATTCCCCTCAGCATCGAGCGCCACCCACACATCCATCGGATTGAGCGCCTGCGTGGAGAGCACCGAGCGCAGCCCTGACATCATGACGACAGGCGAATTACCAAATCCACCCAGATCGT
>JAIEPI010000126.1 GCA_019749855.1 Rickettsiales bacterium
CACCACTTCCGCGCCAATGGTAATCAGCTCCCGCTTGAGTGCGAGATCGTAAATCAAATCCGAGTAATCCGTCACGTTGATCACTGATACCGCCGCCGAGGCAAGTCGGGCGAGATACTCCCCGCCACCCATCTCAGCGAGTGACGCATCCTGATCAAAGAAATGTTTGAGTGTGACGGGGTTAGCAATCTGCCCGCGATCATGGAAGCGCAGGATGCTGGCATAGAGGCGCTGATGGACGGGCACATAAAAATGCTCTGGCCGCAGCTGATCGTTGATGTGGTTCAGCGCCACGTTATTGACCAGAATCGCCCCCAGCAAGGACTGCTCCGCCTCGAGATTATGCGGGGCCTGACGGTACTCCGTCTCGTCCTTATTGACGGCGAGGGAAAGGGTGGCTTCTGCGTTCATAAGTCGCGTAGCTTACGAGGGAGGCGGCCTAATGGTCAAGCAGTGGCACACGAACAAGGCAAACTAATTTACTTGCCACTACCGGCAGTGGGCAACTCTCAAAACGCCACTACTCGTTGAGAGAATTTTGCCTCGTTCTACACCATCAGCAGGCCGCCGTTAATGTGTAACGTTTGGCCGGTGACATAGGCCGCGCCATCGCTTGAGAGATAGACCACACCGGCGGCGACATCTGCCGGCAGACCAAAGCGCGCGGCAGGGATGTTGGCGGTGATGCGCGCCGCCTGCTCTTCGTTCAGTGCGTCGGTCATCGGCGTTTTGATAAATCCGGGCGCGATGCAATTCAGCGTCACGCCACGGCTGGCGACCTCGGCGGCCAGTGACTTGGTCATGCCAATCATGCCGGCTTTGGACGCGCAGTAATTAGCCTGACCCGGATTACCCATGACCGCGACCACGGAGGAGATATTGATCACCCGTCCGGCGCGCCGTTTCATCATGGCCTTGATGGCGCTGCGGCTGAGGCGGAAGGTGGCGGTCAGGTTAATGTCGATGACCGATTGCCAGTCCTCATCTTTCATGCGCAACGCCAACCCGTCCTTGGTGATGCCTGCATTATTCACCAGAATATCAATCTGTCCTAAGGCGGCTTCTGCCTGCGCGAACAAGCCCTCCACCGCGGATGCATCGCTGAGGTTACAGGGCAGAATCGCCGCACCACCCAGCGCATCCGCTACTTCGCGTAATTTTTCTGCGCGCGTGCCAGAAATAGCCACCTCGGCCCCTGCCGCTTTCAGCGCGCTGGCAATCGCCTCGCCAATGCCGCCCGTTGCGCCCGTAATAAGTGCTTTTTTACCTGCAAGATTAAACATATGAAGCTCCTGTAGCTCTGGCATAGAGAGGATGAAAAGGTAGGTTACTCATAGCGATTTACTTCATCGGTGCCTAGGTGCAAGTAGTTTAATCACGGGTACTCCACTGATTTCATGAGCTGAAGAGTCTTCTGCCAATACCTGCTTTGGCAGCGCTAAGCCAAGCTTCGCCTACGCAGCTTTCACCATCGTTTCAATGTCGGCGACCTCATTAATGGCATGGCAGGTCAGGGTCGGGGTGATGCGCTTATTGAGGCCGCATAACACTTTGCCCGGGCCAATTTCCCAGGTTTCGTCAATGGCCAGCACGTGCATTTTCAGGATGGTTTCGCGCCAGCGCACGCGTCCCGTCACCTGTTGCACCAGTAAATCACGGATCTGATCCGGCTCCATCGCCGCACTGGCGGTGATATTGGCCAGCACCGGAACGATCGGCCGACGAATCTCCACCTTTGCCAGCGCCTCACGCATGATGTCAGCCGCTGGCGCAATCAGAGAGCAATGAAACGGCGCGCTGACATTCAGCTCAATGGCACGCTTGGCGCGTTTTTCCTTTGCCAGCACCATGGCACGCTCCACCGCCGCACGCGTACCGCTGATGACGACTTGCCCAGGCGCATTGTCATTGGCGATTTCGCAGCGCTCATCGCCCTCGGAGACCTCACGGATGATTTGCTCGATTACAGCAATCTCGGGGCCAATGATCGCCGCCATCATGCCCACGCCTTGCGGCACTGCTGCTTGCATCGCCTGTCCACGTGTTTTTAACAGCCGCGCCGTGTCGCTCAGGCTGATGGCCTGCGCGGCACAGAGCGCCGTATACTCACCCAGTGAGTGACCGGCAACCAGACGCGCCTTGCTTTTCAGCGTGATGCCGCCTTCCTTCTCCAGGGTACGCAAAATGGCGATGGAGGTCGCCATAATGGCGGGCTGTGTATTTTCCGTTGCCGTGAGATCGCTGTCTGGCCCCTCAAAAATGATTTTTGAGAGATGCTGGGCGAGCGCATCATCCACTTCCTGAAACACCTCGCGCGCGACCGGAAAGTTGTCGTAGAATGCCTTGCCCATGCCGACAATCTGTGAGCCCTGACCTGGAAATACGAATGCGATGCCCATGAAAATGCTCTCCTGATATTTTTATGATGTTTTACTATATAACGATGCACACTGCATAATCGCTCTATCGCGATTTAGCAACCATGGCCCACGTGCCATGATCGACTCATTCACGGGCCAAACGGCTGGTTTTTGCTTGCATTAGTGGAAATAATTTCTATGGTGCGCCTCCCTGCCCCTGCTTACGCGATGGTCGCGTGTGTCAGGAAAGGCCGGAAATTGCATGAAAAAAGGAGTTTTCATGTCTGGTTTATACGAAGTCACATTCGTTGTGCGTCCGGATGTTAGCCGCGCCGACATCACCAAAATCGAAGAAGATCTGACCGCCTCGCTCACTGAGAACAAAGCCACCGTCAAGAAAAACGAGTATTGGGGCTTGCGTACGCTGGCTTACCGCATCAACAAAACCAATAAAGGCCATTATTCATTTATGGGCGTTGAGGCAGGTTCTGAGGCCATCCACGAGATGGATCGCCTGCTACGCATCAATGAAAATGTCGTGCGTCATCTGATCATCCGAGTGGAAGCACTGGAAGAAGAACCCTCAGCCCCGCTGCGCGAATCTTCGCGCGATGCGGCTTAACCCTGCAATCAGGAGTAATACATCATGGCTTATGAACGTAATTCTGCACCGCGTGAAGGCGGTAATCGTGGTCCACGCTCAGGCGGTGGAGCCGGTGGCAGCGCCGCCGGTGGCGCAGCTGGCAATATGGGGAAAAAAGTGTTTTTTCGCCGCCGCAAAACCTGCCCGCTGACTGGCCCCAATGCACCCTTTATTGACTATAAAGACGTGAAGCTCTTGAGCCGTTTTGTCTCAGAGCGCGGCAAAATTCTGCCCAGCCGTATTACGGCGGTGTGCTCGAAAAAACAGCGTGCCATGGCACAAGCGATCAAGCGCGCGCGCAACCTCGCACTGCTGGCCTATGTTCGCCAATAGGGCTTACGCATGACGAATTGAAAAAGGCGGCCTGCGGGTCGCCTTTTTTTTGCTAAAAAAAATGACGGATAAACGCCTAAGCATTTTATGCCTGTGCTTGCTTTAAAAGCATCCCTCCCCTAGGCTGCATGCGCACATCAAGGGTTGGCATGTTTTTTTCATCCTCATCGTTTCCTCGCCCTGCTGTCCTCGCGGGGATCCTCTCCGGTGTGCTTCTCGCCGTCATCCATTATGGCCTATTGACTGGGTTTCTGGTCGTACCCGTTTTGCCTATGGCAGCGCTGGCGTGGGCCGCTTTTTCTTTTGGTGTTGCTGGACTCAGTGCGGCAACCCTTACCTCACTGGCCGTGGGCATGGTTTTCATTGGCCCCATGAAAATTCTGTTCATTTTGCTGTTGCAGCTTTTTCCAGCGTGGCTTTTTCTACGCGAGCTGCTGAAATTACGGCTTTATCGAACCGGTCACTTCCAATGGGTGCCCCCTGGCGCCGCTTTTGTCATGGTTACGCTTTATGCTCTTGTTTTCCTTAGCGTGGCCAGCATTCTCTCGCCTGTTGAATTTGACGCCGTGCTCGCTCATCTGGGGGAAGCATGGGCGCAAGCGTTGCAACGGCTGGATCCGGTAGCCGTGGGTGCGCTGAAATCGCCGGGTGATTTATCGCATCTGGTGTTAGCGCTGGGCGTGTGGATGGCGTGTGCATTATTTTATGCCGCCGCCTGCCTTGGCAATGTCATCGTGCTGGCTTTTCGGCGTTCGCTGAGGGCTTCCCTATCGCTCCAGCCTTTTACACCACCGCTTTGGCTACTGGGTGTGCTGGCATGTGCCGCGGCGCTTGCCTTATTGGGCACCCCGCGCAACATGCTGATTGGTCAGATGTTAAGTCTGATCGCTCTATTGCCTTATTTCATCTCTGGGGTTAGCCATGTACATAGCGCATTACGAAGCTGGCGGCATGCGGCGTTCTGGCAAATCAGCCTTTACTTTCTCATTGCCATCACTTTATGGCCGGTGCTTTTTCTGGCCGCGTACGGGCTGACGCGCCAATGTCTGGGCCTGATAACACAAGCGCCGCTGACACGCTGAAGTGGCGGCTGCAAAAACCCTTGCCAAACACGGACATTGCGCGTATATACCGCCTTTCTAAAAACAAGAACAGGCTTAACGAGGCACACATGGATGTGATTTTGCTGGAACGTGTTGCTCGGCTCGGTGATGTCGGCGATGTGGTTAAAGTACGGGATGGTTTTGGCCGGAATTTTTTGATTCCGCTCAAAAAAGCCCTCCGTGCGACGGACATGAACCGTAAAGAGTTTGAGGCCAAGCGTGCCCAACTTGAAAAACGTAATAAAGATATGCGCTCGGATGCCGAGGCAAGTGCCGCTAAAATGGGCAGTTTGACAGTTAAAGTTGTGCGTCAGGCCAGTGAAGATGGCAAGCTTTACGGGTCTGTCAATGCTCGTGATATCGCATTGGCTCTGCAAGAGCAAGGTATTGAAATTGAGCGTCGTCTCATTGATCTCACTTCAGCCATCAAAACAATGGGCCTCTACAGTGCAACCATTGCGCTACATCCGGAAGTTAAAGTGAACTGCCGTGTGGAAGTGGTACGTAGCTTGGAAGCCAGCGCGTATGACGAATTGGCCGTTGAAGAGCCGGTGGCTGATGTGTCGCCAGTCATTGAGGACACAGAGGAAGCCTAATCCTGCCTTTCTGTGCTGCATTTATTCATAAAAAGGGCCGCTGAATCAGCGGCCCTTTTTTTATAATGTTTGTAGTGTAGTGGTTATTACTCTCCAAACCAGTCGAGTGGGAGCTGGTAATTAACGAGCAGTGTTTCTGCCCCTGGATTGCTATCATAAATACTGGCATTCGAGACATGGTTAAAAGAAACACCGACGCGGCTTTGATTCTCAAAGGCGTACGATACTTCTAATCCTGAGCGGAATTCAAGGGTGCCGCCCAGATCCTTACTGTCACCTTCATGGTAAAGCCCAACAGCGAAATTTGGTGTCAGGGTAAAAGAGTAGCCCAGCGGCAAATCCCAATCGAGACCCCCATACACATAAGCGCCACCGTCGGAATCCACGTTGCCGCCAATCGTAGGACGCACACCGTAACCAATATCTACATAACGATATTCTAAGCCAAACTGGGTGGAGTTTTTGTTATCAAGTACATCGAAAACACCAATATAAGGAACGAGAAAGGAGCGGTCCGATGCGATAGACTCGCCAGCATGCGCCGCCAGAGGTGTCATCAGAAGCAATGAAGCAGAGAAAAGCAGTGAGCGCATGAGAAACCTATGCCTGAGTTAATTTGTTCTTTATAGTCATCCCCGCAGTGAGACGCAAACGATGAAGCAGAGCTTGGCCATGAGTGAATGCGTTATTTTTTGTTTAGCGGCCTTCATGTTGATGTATCCCTTACAACTCTTGGCATTGACACAAGGACCAGGCTATAGCGTGCAAGACCCGTCGGGACATAGCTATCAAATAGCTGACATTGTGCCTCCCTTTGATGATCCGCAACAGATGAATGCGGCAATGGCGTGGCTAGGTCACACACTGAAGAACAATCATTGGAAGGCGCATCCGCTCACTCCACGTGCTGATCGTTATGGCCGATTGATGGCGCGCGTCAGGTCCATGGCACAAGATGACCTCGCCGAGTCTATGCTGCGTGCCGGTCATGCCATGGTGGCCTTCGACATCCCAGACCCAAAACGCGCCGCGAAATTGTTGGCGATTGAGACAGATGCACGCCAAAGCCAACGTGGCATATGGGCATCACGCACAACTCTGCCATTTGACAAGGCCGAGGCAAAAACCGGCCGCTACGTTCAGGTTGAAGGGCGCGTGGTGCGGGTTGATCATCACAAAGGTCATATTTTTCTGGCCTTTGGTGAGGATTGGCGCACCGATCCCACCGGCTTCATTCCTGCCGGCGCAGCACCGCGCTTTTCCCAGAATGATTTGATGCAATATGCCGGAAAGAACGTGCGCCTTCGCGGCTGGCTTGAAGAGCAAAATGGCCCCTCCATATTACTCGTGCAGCCCTATGCCATCGAAATGCTACCGTGACACGCAACGCCACCCTCAGCTCCGCCATACAATATATCACTGACGTCTTTGTCCAGGAAGATGAATTGCTGCAGCGAGTACGGCTGGCAGGGGAATCCCTGCGCGCGGGCATGCAGGTTAGCCCGCTGGAAGGACAGCTATTGTTGGTGCTGGCGCGACTGATCACCGCG
>JAIEPI010000135.1 GCA_019749855.1 Rickettsiales bacterium
CGAATTTTAACGGCGTGAACCTGCTGGATGGCACTTTGTCGCGTACGGCCTCGCTGCAAACAGAGCTGGATGCAGGAGAGCAAGCCAGCGGAGCGCTCAACTTCACCTCCAATCTCTCAGCGGGACAAACCATTCAGCTTAATGGCACAACGCTGGTGGCCGGAACAGATTTTGCCATTGGCGGCTCAGTACAGCAAACAACCAGCAATCTGGCGACCGCGCTCAATGGCGACAGCCGCTTCGCCGGATTCCGCTTCAACGCCAATAACGCGTCACTCCAAATTGAAGCGGCAGCGGCAGGTAGTGCAGGCAACCAGTTCACCATCAATCAGGCAGGCTCAACCGCCGCCTTCTTTACAACCGGCGATGCACTCTCGGGCGCGGGGGTGTTTTCACTCTCCGGCGGCACCGATAATGGTCTCTCACAAGGCGACACACGCGCCAGTGGCACGGTGACGGATTCGGTGCTCAGTTTTGCCAATAGCAGTCCGGCAGTCGTCAGTGCGCGCTTCAACAGCGCTTCGGATATTCAGGCCGGAAACAGTATCAACATTGATAACGGCGAGGGCGGTTTCACCAGCTTTACCTTTGTGGCGGGCACACCTGCTAATAACACGCAAATCCAGATTGGCTCAACGCTGGAACAGACGCTGCAAAATGCGGCGCAGACCATCAACAACTTCAGCGGTGCCGGTGATTTTGGTGCGCGCCAACTGGAAGTGACCAGCGATGGCACCAACCTGAATCTCAGTGGCCGCGTGAATGGCAATCTCACCGATGTCACGGGGGCGGCGCTCGATATTTCACTCACCACGGCGGGTGGATCACTCACGGCCACACAATTCAACAATGGGGTGCGCGGCGGTGTGGACCTCAGCGGGGTGGTGAATCCGGCGTTTGGTGGTCGCATTCAGGGTTTTGAGGCACGCTATGATGGTGTGGCCGATCAGGTGTCACTTTCGCTCAATGTCGGCGGCGTCACCTATCGTGCGCAAGTTTCCGATACAACGCCAGCGGCCAATACCAGCGTGCGTTTCACCTCGGAGAATGGCGGATTTTTTGATATTTCTCTGCAGGGTGCGAGGGGAAGCGCGGTCAATTCACAAAGTGACGCGAATGCCTTTGCGGATCGTCTGGATGCCGCATTCGCTGGGGTGAATGTCACGCAAACACGTGATATTTCCTATGAGGCTTCAGGCTCACTGATTGGCTCGTCGTTACAAATCACCGGTGATAATTTCAGCAACCTGCGTGTGCAGGATGTGCGCGTCACGGATAATACGACTGGCAATTCCTCGCTTGAAATTGTCGTGAATGGCGAAACCTACCGCGCCGCACGGCTTGGCAATTCCATAGGCGCGCAGGAGCGCGTGACGCTCACCAGCGTCAATGATTCCTCCCGTTCGCTCAGCTTCACCAACGGCAATACGCGGCTGGATCTCTCATCGGCTTCCGGCGCGAAAACCCTGACGGAAGCGCTTGAGCGTAATCTCGGCATTCCAGGTGGTGAGGGGGCACGTTTTCAAGTGGGTGAGTCTTCTGGCGACACCGTGAATTTACAAATCGGTGATATTTCCAGTGCCGCTTTGTTCGGCGGGCGCGACATCAATCTGCTCACCGCCGATGCCGCCGCTGAGTCACTCTCCTATGTGCGTAACGCGCAGGATTATCTGTCATCGCAGCGCGCCAGCATTGGCTCTTATTCGCAAGCACTCAATTACACCGGCGCGCAGTTGGAATCCGCGATTCAGAATCAGGACGCCGCCCGTGCCACGCTGGCCGATACGGACTATGCCAGTGCGTCCTCACAGTACGCGCTCTATCTGGTGCAACAACAGGCGCAAATTGCCACGCAGGTGCAGGGCAATCGCTTGCAAGGCAGTGTGTTGCAGCTTTTGGGCGGTTAGTCTCGCTCTGTCTGTCGTAGAAGCCCCCACCGATTCAACCGACGCTGTGGGAATGACAGGAGCAAGGTTAGCGGAAATGACATGGCCCCTACATTTATCATCCTTGGACTATTTCTACTCCGTCATCCTCAGGCTTGACCCGAGGATCTAAAGCCACAACCGAGGATCCCAGCGCAGGCTGGAATAACGGTGTCTGTTGTTTTCGTCATTGCGAGCGAAGCGAAGCAATCCATAGGTCGTGATGGATTGCCGCGTCGCTACGCTCCTCGCAATGACGAGTCACTCTTACACATCCCGATACCCTCGCCCCGTCACTCATTCGTCATCCCTCGCGGAGACCTATAGGGTTTGTGTCATCTTCGGGTTTAACCCGAGGATCCCCTCCAAGCAGCACCAGATCCTCGGGTTAAACCCGAGGATAACGAGTATTATTACCTGCTAATCGAGAGCGGCCTGTTTGAGTTAGCATGCCTGTCCGCCGAAGCCTTGGCGAAGGGGGATGAGAGTGTCCTCACCTCTGAATGCCCGCTTATCAAGGGAATGACAGTTACTTAGAAAAGCTACTGCTTGGATGGAAAGCGAATTTAGTCTTAGTAGCTTCTATATAAGCAAGCGGAAAATCTTTATCTAATTGCTGGTGAGTACTGAAAATGATTCTTTCAAAAGATGAATCAAGCAATTCCCACTTAACCTGCTGGCTTTGTGAAAATTCATAGGGCTTCGTTTGAATAAAACAAAGCAATCTATGCACAAACCACGCAATTTCTGTGAATCTGTTTATGAACATCCCTTCGTTTGTCTCGTTAGGATGAGGCATGTAATTTAGGATACCCTTTTGCATTAAAGCGTGAGATTGCAAGTCGGTGTAAATTGCTGAGTGGACTTGTTGATGCGAAATATCTTTTATAAATCTTAATGTTGCTTTTGATTCATCAGATAAATTGGAATTATCTCCAATCATTTGAGAAAAACATCGCTTACGACAATCTTGAATCTTTGCCTTGTATGTTTTCTCATCGAAAGCATCACCCTGAATTCCATATAGCTCTTGCATTTCAGCATAACCATTGAAGACAGCGGCAAGCACAACCGCTCTATCAAAAACATCTCTTAAGTATCCCACGCCAGCCATTGGATATCCATTGATATACATAAGCCAACAGGCTCTTAAATCGTGGAAGAATGTATGATACCTTTGAAGGATAATTGAAAACCATCCATTAGATGGCCAGCCTTCTTTCGCCAGAAGGGCATGTTTAGTATCAAGCACCTCAATGAAGAAGTCAAAAAAGCAGTCAAGTACAACAGCAAACCCATTATATTTTTGGCTAACATGACGTTCAAATACTTTCTCTCTTTGATCAAGATAAAAAATCCTTCCTCCTGTTAAGCCTTCATACTTAAAAGCTCTATGAAGCGAATCTAGCCAATTTTTGATATCATCTTTTTCTAATGTTTTCTCCATCCCTTATCCCACCATCATACTCAACTGCCATCATCTCGTCGTAGTTTGGCTCTCATGTCAACTATTGTCATCCCAGCGCAGGCTGGGATCCAGCCGAACCGTCATCTGGATTCCAGCCTGCGCTGGAATGACACTAACAAAGGTAAGTCGAGGACAGGATGTCCGAGTCAGCCATGCCTGTCCGCCGAAGCCTTGGCGAAGGGGGAAGCAAGCGAAGCGTCGCCCATTGCGAAGCGCAGCAGCGCGGAGCAGGGGCAAACATAAAAACTACCCCACCTCGCGATACAGCTGCCGTCCCATTTCGTCGTATTTCTTTGACATTTCCGCCATGCCTTCTTCGGCTTCGGCCATCGCTTTGGCGTCTTTCATCACGGCTTGGCCGAAGTCGGTTTTGGCGAAGTCGCGCACGTCCTGCGTGATTTTCATGGAGCAGAATTTGGGGCCGCACATGGAGCAGAAATGCGCCACTTTTGCCCCGTCGGCGGGCAGCGTCTCGTCGTGATACGAACGCGCCGTGTCGGGGTCGAGTGACAGGTTGAACTGATCCTCCCAGCGGAACTCAAACCGCGCCCGTGACAGCGCATTGTCACGAATCTGTGAGGAGGGGTGGCCCTTGGCGAGGTCCGCCGCGTGGGCAGCGATTTTGTACGCAATCACGCCTTCCTTCACATCGTCACGGTTGGGCAATCCCAGATGCTCTTTGGGCGTCACGTAGCACAGCATGGCAGTGCCAAACCAGCCGATCATCGCCGCGCCAATGGCGCTGGTGATGTGGTCATAGCCTGGGGCAATGTCGGTCGTCAGCGGTCCAAGCGTATAGAACGGCGCTTCGGCGCAGGCTTCCAGCTGCTTTTCCATGTTCTCCTTAATCAGGTGCATCGGCACGTGGCCCGGCCCTTCAATCATCACCTGACAATCATGCTTCCACGCCACTTTCGTCAGCTCGCCCAGCGTTTTCAGCTCGGCGAATTGCGCGGCGTCATTGGCGTCGGCAATCGAGCCCGGGCGCAAGCCATCACCGAGCGAGAAGCTCACATCATAGGCGCGCATGATCTCGCAGATTTCCTCGAAATGTGTGTAGGTGAAATTCTCCTTGTGATGCGCGATGCACCATTTGGCATGAATCGAGCCACCGCGCGAGACAATGCCGGTGACGCGTTTCTCGGTCAGCGGCACAAACGGCAGGCGCACGCCGGCATGGATGGTGAAATAATCCACGCCTTGTTCCGCCTGTTCAATCAGCGTGTCGCGGAAGATTTCCCACGTGAGGTCTTCGGCCACGCCGCCGACTTTTTCCAGCGCCTGATAGATCGGCACCGTGCCAATCGGCACCGGCGAATTGCGGATGATCCATTCGCGGATATTGTGGATGTTACGGCCCGTGGAGAGATCCATCACCGTGTCACCGCCCCAGCGGATTGACCACACCAGCTTGTCCACCTCATCCGCCACAGAGGAGGAAATAGCCGAGTTGCCGATATTGGCGTTGATCTTCACCTTGAAATTGCGGCCGATAATCATCGGCTCCGCTTCCGGGTGATTGATGTTGGACGGGATGATCGCACGGCCGCGTGCCACTTCATCACGTACAAATTCCGGCGTGATGCGCATGGGGATCAGCGCGCCGAGCGGATCGCCTTTGCGTTGATGATCCTCGCGCTTCCAGTCACCGCTCTTCCACTGCGCTTCATATTGCGCACGCGCTTCATTTTCACGAATGGCGATGTATTCCATCTCCGGCGTGATGATGCCGCGTTTCGCATAGGCCATTTGCGTCACCACCTGACCCGCTTTGGCACGTAGGGGGCGCAAATTGACGTTGGGGAAGGCCTCGACGAGCCCGCTGCGCTTCTTGACCACTGATAATGGAGCGAGCGCTGCCCCCTCTCCCTCATTGAGGGAGAGGGTTGGGGTGAGGGTGTCGATCAGCGAACCGATCACCCCCTCTGCATTTTGTAGCACGTCATGATTCCAAAACCGCATGACGCGCCAGCCCTCGGCCTGCAATGCCTCCGTGCGAACGGCATCATGCGTTTTGCCTTCTTCGGTATTGTGTTGGCCACCATCCAGTTCGATGAGGAGGCCGATTTCCGTGCACGCGAAATCGGCGATATAGGCTCCCACGGGATGCTGGCGACGGAATTTTAGGCCCATCAACTGCCTGTCACGTAGAAGGGACCAGAATAGTTTTTCGGCGTCGGTGGTATTTTTCCTCAGCTCACGGGCCAGCGCCGTGAGACGAGCCTTACCCTCCACACCCCAACCCACTCCTCCGGTGGAGGAGAGGGAGTTGACCACATGCGCCATCAGACCATTATCCTGCGGTAAAATCTCACGCCCGTCATACTCCTCCACATCCCCGCGAGCACGAATCCATGCATCGCGCAGCTTGGGAAGTCCGGCGCGAATGTCGATGTTGGCTGACTCATCCGTGTAGGGGCCGGAGGGATCATAGACCGTGATGTTTGGCTCTCCGGCATTCTTCGAGAGCTGAATTTCTCGCATCGCCACCTGAATGTCAGGAAATAATTCGCCTTGAACATGAACTTTCCGAGAACCCGTCAGGGGACCGGTGGTAACCGAAAAATCAGCAAGAGGCAGGGCTGTAGCGGGTTGAGACATGATAACCGACTCCGTAGGTTAGGTATTTGCAGCAACCTCACACATACGCGGGAATCGGCGGATTGCCAAGGGGAAAGGCAGGGTTTTGTGATAACATCATTATCCTGCATTAATGGTGATTGCGTTGCGTCATCAGGGCGGGCAGGTTATACAGACATTTTATTGTAGTCCCATGCCGCCTGAACATCCGCGTTTTGAATTCTGGCTGATCTTAACTGTGGGATTGGTGCAGTTCATCAATATCTGTGATTTCATGATGGTCATGCCACTTGGCCCCGATTTTGCGATGGATCTGGGCATTCCCACGCATCAGATCGGGCTGATTGGCGGCATTTATACCTTTGCCGCTGCAATCACTGGATTTGCGGGAGCTTTGTTTCTCGATAATTTCTGCCGAAAGCGGGTGCTCTTAGTGACGCTGCTTGGCCTGCTCTTTGCAACGGCTCTGGCAGCGCTGGCATGGAACAAGGAATCCTTACTCGCGGCTCGCATACTGGCCGGTGTCTTTGGCGGGCCGCTTACCTCCTCGGCGCTGGCGCTGATTGCGGATTGTAGCCCGCCCGAGCGCCGCGGCGCGGCCATTGGCAAGGTGATGGGCGCATTTGCCGCCGCCTCAGTCAT
>JAIEPI010000102.1 GCA_019749855.1 Rickettsiales bacterium
CCAAAGCCCGATCATTGCCGCTTTGAATGACCGATTCCGCCAGACATACTGGGGAGGCAAGGTCATGACGACCAGCGGCGTGAACGAATTAAGCGATGATACCCGCGCCGCCGTGTTCGCCGCCGTGATGCACTACGACAACTTCACCGAAGACAACGACCCATACGGCGAGCATGACTTCGGCAAGGTAGTGGTCGAAGGTCAGGACTTCTTTTGGAAGATTGACTACTACGACCACACCATGAACTTCGGATCAGAAAACCCCGCCGACCCAAAGGTCACCACCCGCGTGCTGACCATCATGCTCGCGAGTGAGTATTAACGCACCGCCCATCCTACAAACGACGAGAGCCGCCCGAATATTCAGGCGGCTCTTTTTATCAAATCATTGACTGGCAAGGACAAAACGATTAGTCGTAAGTTGGCTTGGGTTCTGAACCCGTCCACTAAGGCCGACCACTCGTCATTGTTAGCTGCGTTAGCTGCGTTAAGACAATGACGGAATTAAAAACGAGGGTTTTATGTATGTGGCACGTCTATATCCTTGAAAGCAAAATCCATCCTCCAACCACATTTACTCTTTAGTCACCTTCATTGTGTAGCCTTAAACGCGTTATTGTAGATTTCGCGAGTGCGTCATGGTCATAGTGATACAATTATGCCTTTTTCTGATTGCAGCAGCATTGCGCGGCCGCTTTTTGTTTGGCACGCATCTTAAAGCCAGCAAGGAGAAAAAGGGCTGGCTTACCTATAAGCTCGAGGAAAAAGGCGTCGTTCATGCGCGACATATCGGCATGACACAACAAAATGGAATTTCATTCATCATCAAGCCTGAGCGATGGTATCATCGCATTCTTAAAAACATCGGCATTGCTCATGAGATGAACATCTCCGATGCGGCGTTTGACAAAAAATACTTCATTACCTCTGATTATCCCTTACATCTTGAACAAATTCTGGCGTCAGGAAAAATGCTTGCCGACGTGAAAGCCCTGTTCGCGCTGCCGGTTAAATCCCTGCACGCAACATCGCACAGAATATGGTGCACGATCAGGAAAGAGGATATGCATTCTCATGACACTCACTATACAAAGCAGATTCGGCGGATTTCTCGAATCTCTGAAGCCACTCAGAAAGACTCTCTTCAACAGGAGAGCGCGGGATCATCACGCAAACTCGGAGTCATCGCGTTTCTTTTTATTTGCGTGCATGCAGGATTGTTAACAGTAGGTGTCTTTGGCGCACTGCCGACCATGGTCGATTCTAATGATACCGTGGATGTGGACGTGCTCGTGATAAAGGGCGCAACATTTGGCTGTATCGTGGGTGCGGTATGGTTTCTGGCTATGATGAAGATTTTTCGCAAATCATCATGGGTTTGCTGGGTTTTCGTTGATTTCATCATGTGCGGAATCGCAGGATTTATATTATCAGGTATCATTTTTACGAGAGAGGCTAATACCCGCCTACTGCAACCCGCTGCACAGATTTTTAGTCAACCGATCACTCAGAAAATTTGCGTTCTGAAATGCCAAAAAAGCTGCGGCAGCCGTTGCACACGACACAGTTCATACCGCTTCCAATCCGATGCCACCTGCAGCCCTCAGTCACGACAGAACATCATGAATGAAAAAAAGAATTCTGATTACATATGCGCTTCTAGGGCTTGGTATGAGTACACAATTGAGTTAGAGCATTGGCGAGATGCGTCACTTTATTCATTTACACCCAGCAGAGCTTTGTTCGACAACGTTCACACCTCCACTCGGCTAAATGTTCCTGTCAACGAGGGGGCTTTGGGGATAGAGTGGGTTGATACCGATCACATTCAGCGAGAGTGAAAATGAAACTTTTTTCATCTGCCTGGCAACAATGTCAAAAGCATTTTCTTCTGTCGTTTGTCGTGTTTTTTACGTGTGATGCAGCAAACGCGGAGGGTTTATCTATGGCGGAGTATGCCAATTGTGATTAGCTACAGCATGGAGCAGGTTAATGGGCCTATTTTCCCGAGTTGGAAGCAATTATATCTGAGACTTATAAAAACTGTTTGAATCGCGCTGGCCCCAATACCTACGTATATGTGAATACTCTCATCTACCAAACTCACCTGTATCGGATTTTACTCCCATCGAAGGAAGAGCGGCTCCCACAAGCTGATTATCTACCTATTTCCGGTAAATTTTCTCTATGAACCTGTCCATGCAAAGCGCTTGGGAAAACGGGCTCGCGAGCATCAATTATTTCATTCACAACTTGTCTACATCCGACAGCGACTAAAGCACCTCCAATTTGCGCGACTACAGGAAGTGGCGCTAACGCCACACCAAGGCCAATCGCGCTGCAACCAACATGACCCAGCATTCTGTCACGATGATTAGGATCGTTTGCGTTGGAAGCATCAATTAGCAAAGATGCAGTAGCGCCCGCAGCGGCAGCGGGACCTGCTCCAGGAATAGAACTCACTATAGTTCCTGCAGCGCTAAGGGAACGTGATAAAACCGAATCACCACCGGCTTCAAAAATTTGCCTTCCTAGAGTTTCTGCCATTGATCGAGTCCTCGCGGGTGCTGGCTCGGGCTGTGGCGGCACGGGTGGAAATAAGTGACTTTGGGCATCTCCCAAAGACGCCCTATTTAATCTTTCTGTATCATTTATTTCGCCCTGCGAAACTTCTTGTCTCCCCCGCGGCCTGTTGGAAACCGGAGGATTATTTGGGCGACGTCTGTGCTCTGACAGAACAACTCCTTAATGATCACGTTAATAAAATTAACACATATATATGACAGATTTGTTACAACCAGTAGTTATTGAATAAAACCTCTAGTATTACAACTAAACCAGCGTTAATTTGTGCATTTCTCAGTCTCCTACGTCCTCATCGTCTAGCGCAAGCACTTCATCCTGCTTGAGATGCCTTAGACGGCCAGAAGCGCCGGAATCAGCTTGTTACTTAAAGGCGAGACACCACACCTCCACTCGGCTAAATGTTCCTGTCAACGAGGGGGCTTTGGGGATAGAGTGGGTTGATACCGATCACATTCAGCGAGAGTGAAAATGAAACTTTTTTCATCTGCTTGGCAACTATGTCAAAAGCATTTTCTTCTGTCGTTGATCGTGTTTTTTACGTGTGATGCAGCAAATGCGGAAGGTTTATCTATGGCGAAGTACGGAGAAGTCGTCGAATATAAAGCAAATGAAGCCATCCAATATCCCGACTTTACCATCACGTATCAGGGCAGAACGCATGAGGCGAGTCCGGTATTCAAGAATGGATTTAATTATCAGAATTTTATTGTCAGCTCACCACAAGGCGAGGCAAAGATTCGCTGGACAAGTGGCACCGGTGAGATTTCTGAAACCCGCTTTTTGGTAGATGGCAAAAAATTCTACCTTGATGTGGCGCCGCGCAAAGACGGTCTGTATATCAAGCGCACACAACCTATCCTTATTGTGCATGATGAGGAACATTATCAATCGTACCGCAAATGACCTTGTGATGACACTTAAGCATTTATAAGATATGGCTGCATTCATTTGCAGGAGCATCTTCTATGAAACCCTCTATCGCCAACGGTGCTATTGACTTACGCACACTGATTACCGGTGTCCCCAATTTTCCGAAAAAGGGGATTTTGTTTCGTGATATTTCGCCACTGCTGCGAACACATTTCAGCGAGACGATAAATCAAATGGGCACGCTGTTGAATACGGCACAATGGCAGGAGATTGACGTGATTGGCGGCATTGAATCGCGAGGATTCATATTGGGTGCGGCGCTGGCGGCCACACAACACAAAGGCTTTGTGAAAATTCGTAAAAAAGGCAAACTGCCGCCGCCCGTTTCAACGCGAGCTTACGGCCTTGAATATGGCGAAGATGCGTTGGAAATGCAGGCAGGCAGCGGGCGCATGCTGATTGTGGACGATGTGCTGGCCACCGGCGGTACGCTTCATGCCGCAGCAGAGTTGGCGCAGGAGACGGGCTATCAGGTGCAGGGCTTCGCCTGCCTGATTGACCTGTGTTTTCTCAATGATTTTTCATGGCAGGGGCTGCGCGCCACCTCCCTGCTCACCTACGAGTCTTAGATGCATCCGTTACTGGTGATGGCACTTGAGCAGGAGGGGTCTGCGCATCTCACGGCGCTGGGCTATGAAGTGCTGCTGTGCGGCGTTGGCAAGGTCAATGCAACGCATGCCCTCACCCGCCGTTTAGTGGTCGCCTCACAACGCCACGAAGACATACCATGGGTGCTGAATCTTGGCTCTGCAGGTAGTCATCGTTTCAGCGCTGGGCAATTGGTGGAAGCGGGGCATTTTGTGCAACGCGATATGGATGTACGCGGCTTGGGTTTTGCTCTCGGTGAAACGCCGTTTGAATCGGATACTCCCATCATTGAAACGACGCGCCGTTTCATCCATTTGCCCCATGCAACATGCGCGACCGGAGATTCTTTTGTGCAGGAGCCACCTGCACTTGCGGGCGACATCGTTGATATGGAAGCCTATGCGTTGGCAAAAGTCTGTCAACGTGAGTCCGTGCCATTTGCGTGCGTCAAATACATTACGGATGGCGCAGATGGACAAGCCGCCAGTGACTGGAAAACAAACTGCGCGAGGGCAGAGCAGGCCTTTGCGGTCTTGCTGACACAATACGCTTAGTTGGCGCGTTGCACCGCTTGCGGGCTATCGAGTGAAAAGGCCGGAATCACTACATCAAAACGCTGCTTGGATTCATGGTCTTCCATCTCATAGGTGCCATACATCAGCCCTGATGGCGTGTGTAATACCGTGCCGCTAGTGTAGTGAAACGCACCGCCTGGAACCAACTCCGGCTGTTCCCCGACCACGCCCGGGCCGTGTACGGTTTGTTGCTGGCCTTCAGCATCCGTGATGTTCCACGTGCGATTGAGCAACGTCACCGTGTGCTTGCTGTGATTCTCGATGAAGATGGTGTAGGCCCACACATAGTGCTCCTCCTCCGGCTCTGACTGTTCGGCCAGATAGACGGGCAACGCGGTTACCTTGATGGCATGTGTGGTGCGCGTATAGATCTGTGCATGGTCGAATGCATCATCATCTGTTTCCATGGAATTGCTTTTTATCATATGAACGATCAAGACGTGTAAAGATTTTCGGTTAACAGATAAGGACCTCAGGTTAATCGCGCAACATTCGCGGCAAATCACCCTTGAGCCCCATCGCGCTCAGCATGAACCAGTGCTTCAGTGGACTCACACGGTTAAACACTGACAACCCAACGCGACGAATCGCCCTGAGGGTACTTAGGTTATTCGAGAAAAGACGATTGAGCAAGTCTGTCGTCGCCATCATCGCATTGGCATCAAACCGACGCCAGCGCTGATAATGATCCAGCAATGTCTGGCTGCCAATATCCAGCCCCAGCGCTTTCGCATCCTCCAGCAAATCGGACATCACGGCCACATCGCGGTAACCGAGATTGACGCCCTGTCCGGCGATGGGATGAATACCGTGCGCGGCGTCACCAATTAACGCGGTGCGAGTCGCGGTGTAATGCTGTGCCTGCACCAGATGCAATGGATAGGCATAAGGAGCGGCCAGCAGCTCAATGTCACCGAGATACCCGCCCATCGCCGCGGCCAGACGTGCGGTAAAGTCTTCCGCTGAGAGTGCCATGATGGTTTCCGCCCGCATGGTGGATTCGGTCCACACCACGCAGGAGCGCTGCTCTGTCATCGGTAAAATCGCTAATGGCCCCGCAGGCTGGAACAATTCCACTGCAACGCCGTGATGCGGCTGCGCATGAGAGATGGTGCACACAATCGCCACCTGATCATAGTCAAACACACGCGCTTTAATGCCCAGCATATCGCGCAAAGTGGAGTGCCGACCATCCGCCACCAGTAGCAGATCTGCGCTGTAGCGCTGAGCGTCCTTCAGCACCAGACGGGCGCGGTGCGTATCGTTATTCACTGAGGCAATATCAGCATCATACACAATGGACACGCGCGACTGCGCTTCCATGGCAGTTTGCAGGGTCTGACGTATCAGTGTGTTGGGAATCATGTAGCCGAACGGCGCATCCCCCACGGATGCGTGATCAAAATGCACATGCGCCGTTGAGCCTTCATCCGCCACGCGAATATCCAGTATCGGCTCACCATGTGGCGCTAGCGCATCCCACACACCTAAATGGCGAAATACCCGCGCTGAGGCCTGTGAAATAGCACTGACACGCCCGTCATGACGCGGCTGAAACACCGACTGCTGAGAGGCGCGCTCAAGCACGCGCACCTGCACTCCACGCTGCGATAGCGCAATCGACATCGCCGTGCCGATCAGGCCCCCGCCGACGATCAGCACTTCACTATGTTCTGGATGACGATCGCTCATGAACGCAGCATATACATGCACGCGCTGTGTGTAAATCTTCTCACACCTCTGAAGGGGCTTTGGCAATGATTTGCAACGCATGCAGCCCGCGCGCAAATTCTGGCGCTAATGCGGCATTGATGCGGCGGTGACGCTCCACCCGTGACAAGCCCTGAAACTCTTCTGCCACCATATAGACACGAAAATGCGTTTCCACACCGGCGCCTGCATGTCCGGCATGTTTCGCTGAATCGTTGAATATCTCCAGCGATAATGAATTAAATTCGGCA
>JAIEPI010000133.1 GCA_019749855.1 Rickettsiales bacterium
TGATCTGCAATTACATGATCAGCCAAATCTTTAACAAGCTTTGGCTTTTCCAGCGTGAAAGCCGCAAATTCAAAATGGCCAAATCGAATAAAGCTCGGTGCAAGACGCGTCACCATCGCCGCGCTCTCCATTGATTCACGGCGCACGGGCGTGTCACTTCCAATCAGGCACACGGCTCGCGTGGTGGGAATACCCAGCGCATGCATGGCTTCGCTGCAAAGATACTCACGAATCGAGGAGCGCAGTACGGCACGCCCGTCACCAAAACGTGAGTAGGGCGTTTGACCTGAGCCTTTCAGCTGAATTTCCCACAATTCATTCTTCGTATTGTGAATTTGCCCCAGCAGGAGTGCGCGACCGTCCCCTAGTTTTGGAACATAACTGCCGAACTGGTGACCTGCATAAGCCGTAGCAATGGCGCTTGCCGAATTGGGAATAGGGGCATCACCATTGAACCATTGCAAAAATGAATCGCTGGATGCCATGGATGGATCAAGCCCCACTAAAGCCATGGCGGACTGACTGACGTGCAGCAATTGCGGATTGAGTAAGGGTGAGGATTGAACTACCGAATACAAAGCATCCGGCAGCGTGGCATAATGATTGACGAAAGGTAGAGAGAACTGGTCTTTCATGACAAAGTCATCACAACGCGCACACCTGGCATGGGCATACCATCCAATATGCTGGACGTGACTATTATGAAATGACCTGACCAATCGCAGGTGACGCGATCATAGTCATGAACTCAACTCGTGTGCGTGGATCACTTTTAAAAAGACCATGCAACCGGCTGGTCACCGTGGTGGTTTCGTTCTTATGAATCCCGCGTGTTGTCATGCATTGATGGGCTGCATCTATCACCACAGCGACGCCTTTGGGCTGCAAGACGCGCTGAATGGTATCAGCAATTTGCGCGGTCATGGTTTCCTGTGTTTGCAGGCGCTTGGCATACACATCCACCAGCCGTGCAATTTTGCTGATGCCCACCACGCGTTTATCAGGAATATAAGCGACATGTGCCTTGCCAATGATGGCCACCATGTGATGTTCGCAATGCGACTCCAGCCGCATATTCTTCAACAGCACCATTTCATCATAATCTTCTGCTTCTTCAAATGTGCGTGAAAGAATTTCATCAGGATCCATATTATAGCCCGCAAAAAACTCTTCGTAGGCTTCCACGACACGTTGAGGAGTGTCCAGCAGACCTTCGCGTTTTACATCGTCGCCTGCCCATGAAATGAGCGTGCGAACGGCATCCATCGCCTGTTCTTTGCTTGGTCTGATAATGGGTTGTTGTAGCGGCTTTTTGAGCACAGACATGTCATATCCTCGTGAGTGAACATTCTTCCTATGCCCAATAGATAAGACAATGGCAATGGTTAACAAGAGTGTTTTTGCCAAAAAATGATGAATTTCTGATGATTTTAGTCTGATCAGAGAGTTTTTATTTGATATGCCTCGCTCACGCCTTATAGTTGGAAGCCCGAAAGTTCGTTGCCATGTCCTACGATATTGCCACTATTGAAGCTTTATTATCGCATCTGTCCTTTGATGAGCACGGCTTGATTCCTGCTATTGCGCAATCTTATCCCGATGGGGATGTTTTAATGCTGGCATGGATGAATAAAGAGGCAATACGCGCGACCCTGCAAACAGGGGATGTCACCTATTGGTCGCGTTCACGCCAGAATCTGTGGCGTAAAGGCGAAACCTCAGGTCACACGCAAACGTTAGCTCATATGCGCTATGATTGTGATGCTGATGCGCTGTTGATTCAGGTTAAGCAGACCGGACCTGCGTGCCACACTAACCGACCAAACTGCTTTTTCCATCAAGTTGAACCCGATGGCATTCGGACACTTACGACGCCGATTGTTTAAAAAACTCAGGAGAAGATCATGACGCTTGCTGCCAATCTAGGATTTCCACGTATCGGAACCCATAGGGAACTGAAAATGGCGTTGGAAAACTTTTGGAAAGGGGTCATTTCCGAATCTGATTTGATGTCAAAAGCAGAGGAATTGCGTGCACGTCACTGGCAGTTGCAAAAACAATCAGGCATTGAGCATATCCCCAGCAATGATTTTTCCTACTATGACCATGTTCTCGACACCATAGCCCTAGTTGGCGCGGTGCCAGAGCGCTATGGCTTTAGTGGCGGTGATGTTGATCTCACGACGTACTTTGCGATGGCACGTGGTCGTCAATCCGGTAATCAGGATGTGGTGGCCATGGAAATGACCAAGTGGTTTGATACGAATTACCACTACATTGTGCCTGAATTTTTTGCAGGCCAAAAATTCACCTTGTCCAGTAGCAAGATATTGCGCGAATTTGAGGAGGCAAAGAACAAAGGCATCCTCACGCGCCCTGTGTTGCTTGGCCCCATCAGCTTTCTATTGCTGGGGAAAATGCGCGATGAGTCCTCTCGCTGGGATTTGCTGCCTTCATTGTTGGCCGTGTACAAAGATGTTCTCGAGCGTCTGCATGCGGCGGGCGCTGAGTGGGTGCAGCTTGATGAGCCATGTCTGGTGCTTGATCTGGATGAGGATGCGCGCCAAGCCTATGTCAGTGCCTATAAAACTCTCAGTGGCACATCTTCTCTGAAGTTATTGCTCGCCACGTATTTTGGTGAGCTGGGCGATAATCTTGCTATGGCGTGTAGCCTTCCAGTTAATGGTTTGCATATTGATCTGGTTCGTGGTGCGACACAGTTGGAAGCGGTGGCCAAGGCACTTCCGTTTACCAGCTGGCTATCACTTGGCGTGGTCGATGGCCGCAATATCTGGAAGGCCGATTTAGAGGCCGCTGAATTACTCATTGAAAAAGCGGCTTCCTGGCGTGGCGGTACAACGCAATTGATGGTGGCGCCGAGTTGCTCGCTGCTTCATTCGCCGGTTGATCTGGTGGAAGAAAAGAAGATGAGCGCCGATCTGAAAAGCTGGATGGCGTTTGCGACACAAAAACTCAGTGAAATTCGTTTGCTGGCAGAAGCCTCCAACGGTCATAAAGACCGTGAGGCCTTTAGCGTGAATGCCAAACAAATTGATTCGCGCCGCACGTCTTTGCGTATTCATGATGCGAACGTGAAGCAGCGCATGGCTTCTATTACACAGTCAATGGCGACACGCAAAAGCCCTTTCAAGACGCGCATTGCGAAACAACAGGCATTGCTGAATCTGCCGCTATTGCCCACCACGACCATTGGTTCATTTCCGCAAACACATGATGTGCGCGAATCGCGTGCTTTATTTAAACGGGGTGACCTCTCCAAGGATCAATATGAGATGTTTCTTGAGCAGAAAACCACTGAGGCGATGCAATGGCAGGATGAAATCGGCATTGACGTGCCGGTGCATGGCGAGTTTGAACGTAACGACATGGTCGAGTATTTCGGCGAACAGCTCTCCGGTTTTGCTTTTACGCAAAATGGATGGGTGCAAAGCTATGGCTCACGCTGTGTGAAGCCGCCGATTATTTTTGGCGATGTCAGCCGTCCATCACCGATGACGGTGCGCTGGAGCCAGTTTGCACAATCCAAAACCAAAAAGCCCGTCAAAGGCATGCTCACCGGTCCGGTGACGATTCTGCAATGGAGTTTTGTGCGTGACGATCAACCGCGCTCAGAAACCTGCCGTCAGATTGCGCTGGCCATTCGTGATGAGGTGGTGGATCTGGAACAGGCAGGCATTCGCATCATCCAGATTGATGAGCCAGCCTTGCGTGAAGGCTTACCGCTTCGCCAATCGGATTGGCAATCCTACCTTGACTGGGCGGTGGAAAGCTTCCGCTTATGCGCTTCCGGTGTGGAGGATGCCACGCAAATCCATACACATATGTGCTATTCGGAGTTTAATGACATCATTGATTCGATAGCCGCGCTGGACGCCGATGTGATTTCCATCGAAACATCGCGCTCAGCCATGGATTTGCTGGATGCGTTTGCGACGTTCAAATATCCGAACGAGATCGGGCCTGGGGTCTATGATATTCACAGCCCACGTGTGCCGGCAACTCGTGAAATGGAGGCATTGCTTTCCAAGGCTTTGGAAGTTCTGTCGCCAGAGCAATTATGGGTGAATCCAGATTGCGGGTTGAAAACACGCAACTGGCCGGAAGTGAAACTGGCGCTGGTGGCGATGGTGGACGCAGCTAAGCTATTGCGTATAAAACTGGAATCAGAGGGAAAGAAGCGCGCAACTGCTTGATGTTACGCTGTGTGAAGCTTTCATGACAAATGAAGGGCAGGGCGTTGCCGTAAATGTTAACTCGTGTTAACCAAAGCGCATGTCGAGCTCTGACCATTTGCCCTTTTTTAATGCCACTGATGATTTCGGTGAGGGCTTGCTCGCCTCTGAGGAAAGAAAATGGCAAAAATCTCTAAGAAGACATGCTGAGAGGTATATTCCGCCTGACCATACGACACTGATACCCGAGTTCTTTCCTGAACGTAAAAGAAGCCCACATATTCCGCGCCATGGTCTGGTGGATGTCAATCGCATCAAATCTTTATGGCGAACTCTGGATACAGGCAGTGATGCTGAGAGAGTGGACGCAATGCATATCATCAGCAATCATGGCGGACACTTGGTGAGAAAAGTGCTGATAGATGACCAGCAGTATTTGTTTGGTCGCGTACAGTCTCAGGAACTCACGCTTGCATCACATAAAAAGCCCCCCGTGTACTGGATTAGCATCGGTAACCGGATTCTATTATCAAGACCATTTGAACAATTGGATGCGCACGATCAGCTCGTTCTGACACGAAGCATTACCAAGTCCTTTGCTGAGCATTTATCAAAAAAGACTGACTTAGTTAGTGCAGCTTTGGCGGTGATGAGTGATGGCACTTTATTTGCCACACACAATACTCAGGAATCAGCGAATATGGCGACGGCTAAGGAATGTGCCGAAGCGAACCTTAGCGTGATTGTGAGCCAACAAAAAAGAAATGGTGCCAAAGTCAAAAAAATATTTGTTTACGGTGCGCTTAAGAATCCGGATGGAACGTTATCAAAACGTCCTACGATGATTGGCATGTGTATGCGCTGCGTCGAAGCGGTACGGCGTGACATGGCGGATGATGCGGAGGTCACGATGTATCTGGCTGGCGATCATCATACAATGAAACTTAGCAGCGCCGATACGCTCGCTGACATTATTCCCGGGGCGACAGTATGGCGCGCGCCTTATTCGCGTTTGAAAGAACCAAGTATTTTTACGTTTGATGAAGACACTCGTCTTTTGGAGTCTGACTACTGGCTGGCATTGATAGAAAGTACTTCTCTCATTGTTCCAAGTCATGTTCCGCAGGATATGGGAATCGATGACAGGATTGAGCTGCCTGAAATGCATGACTGGCTCAACGCAACCGCGCAGCAAAAAATTGCTGAGCGTAAGGGAAGCCTCGACAGTATTGTGGTGGCAGCCATCGAAATTCACCAGCCAAAGGGCTATGACAAATACCGGTATTTCGTCAGCTCTGAGTGCCGAGGCAATCATGATAATGCCGTGACATCTGCAGTCATCACTGCGACTAATCAGGCTGGCATCGCGATACCAAGGCAGCCTGACGCTCCTTACATCAGCCGTGTTATTGTGACTGGCTATAACGCCGATGGCTCGCCTCTGGATTTAAGCGCTGAGGCATGGGACCGAGTCGTAAAGCGCATTGGAGGAGTCTCGCGCCTTGATGAGACGGAGATACATGCTCTCCCTTTTCTGCCAATTTATGATGCGGCACGCTGCAAAACTGAGACTATCGGTCATTTAATCCCCACAGTCTATACAGGTTCCAAGCAGCTCTATCAAAAAAATAGTGGTGCAGAATTAAAGGGTTGGGCATCGCTATTGCGTGATGATTCACCCACTTTGACATGTGAAAAAGTAGCGTCACGGTGATTGCCTAGCGCGACAGAGACTGCTATACCCTGAGGAGCATATTTTTATAAGGGTTTTCCTGTGGTTGAAAGCGTATCCGGCTCATTAAATCTCAAAACAATCTCCATCGCCACGGAGATGAAAAAATCCTACCTCGATTACGCGATGAGCGTCATCGTTTCCCGCGCCATTCCGGACGTGCGTGACGGGCTGAAGCCTGTGCATCGCCGCATTCTTTATGCGATGATGGAATCCGGCTTTGATTACAACAAACCTTACAAAAAATCCGCGCGTATCGTCGGTGACGTGATGGGTAAATACCACCCGCATGGTGACTCGGCGATCTATGACGCGCTGGTGCGCATGGCGCAGGGTTTTTCCATGTCCACGCCACTGATTGACGGGCAGGGCAACTTCGGCTCCATGGACGGTGATCCCGCCGCGGCGATGCGCTACACGGAATCACGTTTGGCGAAAGTGTCGCAGCTGGCGTTGCTCGAAGACATCGACAAGGAAACGGTGCGCTTTCAGGACAATTACGATGGCTCTGAGAGTGAGCCAACCGTGCTGCCAGCGCGCTTCCCCAACGTGCTGGTGAATGGCGCAAACGGTATTGCAGTCGGCATGGCCACCAATATTCCGCCGCATAATCTGGGCGAAATTGTTGATGCGACGTGCAAGCTGATTGATGAGCCTGAGACCTCCATTGATGAGCTTATGCAAATTGTCCCCGGGCCTGATTTCCCCACCGGTGGCATCATTCTGGGGCGTTCGGGTTCGCACTCGGCAGCGCATACGGGGCGTGGTTCTGTGATTATGCGCGGCAAGACGGAGATCGAGGAAACCAGAGCCGGACGTTACGCGATCATTGTGTCCGAAATGCCGTATCAGGTGAATAAAGCCCGCTTTGTTGAGCGGATTGCCGAGCTGGT
>JAIEPI010000088.1 GCA_019749855.1 Rickettsiales bacterium
GCCTCGGATTTATACTCGTTCAGTGGATCACGTTGCGCGTAGGCACGCAAATTAATGCCGCTACGTAAATGATCAAGCGAAAGCAAATGGTCTTTCCATAGCTGATCCAGCGTTTGCAGCAGCAGGCGCTTCTTCGCCATTTTCATGATGTCTGGCGAATACTCTTCGTCTTTCTGAGCAAAAAGCTGTTTGGTTGCGTCTTCAATTCGCGTGAGAATTTCCTCATCTGCAATGCCTTCTTCAGCCGCCCACTCTCGTGCGGCCAAGTGCAAACCATAGACGCGGAAGATCTCTTTTTCCAAGCCCTCGGCGTCCCATTGCTCAGGATAGGATTTAGGCGGAATATGACCTTCCACCAGCATATGATTGACGTCTTCACGCATTTGCTCGATCGTTTCACTCAGATCATCCGCTTCCATCAGCTCGATGCGCTGCTCATAGATGACTTTACGTTGATCGTTCATGACATCATCATACTTCAGCAGATTCTTGCGAATATCATAATTTCGCGCTTCCACCTTGCCCTGCGCGCGCTCAATCGCTTTGTTCATCCAGGGGTGAATAATCGCCTCACCATCTTTCATGCCTAGTTTTTGCAGCATGCCATCAATGCGCTCTGAGCCGAAAATACGCATCAGATCATCTTCCAGCGAGATGAAGAACTTCGATGCCCCCGGATCACCCTGGCGGCCAGAGCGGCCTCGTAGCTGATTATCAATTCGCCGCGATTCATGACGCTCCGTGCCGATCACATATAATCCACCGGCAGCGAGTACTTTTTGTTTGTCCTGTTCAATGTCTGAGAGAATTTTTGCCGTGAGCGCGCTGCGTGCGGATTCGTCACTCAGCTCTTTGGTTTCTGCCTCAATGCGCATGTCAGAATTTCCACCGAGTTTGATGTCAGTTCCGCGTCCTGCCATGTTGGTCGCAATGGTCACGGCGCCCGGGCGACCGGCCTGCCCAACAATATAGGCTTCCTGCTCATGGTGACGCGCATTGAGCACATGGTGCGGCACTTTTGCTTTTTTCAGCAATGAAGACAGATGTTCTGATTTTTCGATGGACACCGTGCCCACCAGCACGGGTTGGCCGCGTTCGTGGCATTCCTTGATGAGCACAATGACCGCGTCATTACGCTCAGCAGAGGTACGGTAAATCTCATCATCAAAGTCCTGACGCTCAACAATAACATTGGTTGGAATTTCAAGCACCTCCAGACCATAAATATCACTGAACTCATGGGCTTCCGTCATCGCCGTTCCAGTCATGCCGGCCAGCTTGGGAAACAGGCGGAAATAATTCTGGAACGTGATGGACGCAAGGGTTTGATTTTCGTTCTGGATAATGGCTTTTTCTTTGGCTTCCAGCGCCTGATGCAGACCATCAGAATAGCGTCTGCCTTCCATCATCCGGCCGGTAAATTCATCAATGATGATGACTTTATTGTCCTTAACAATGTAATCAACGTCACGCGTGAAAATCGTGTGCGCTTTCAGTGCCTGATTCACATGATGCACCAGACTGATGCTGCCGATGTCGTACAGGCCTGCGTCCGCCTCGAGTAAGCCACGCTCACGCAGCAGGACTTCCACTTTCGCCGTGCCCTCTTCATTGAGTGCGACAGAGCGCGCTTTTTCGTCGATCTCATAATCATCTTTGCCGAGCAGCGGTAATATCTTATCCACCTCCACATACAGCGTTGAATTATCCTCAGTGGGGCCAGAGATAATCAGCGGTGTGCGCGCTTCATCAATGAGGATCGAATCCACCTCATCGACAATGGCGAAATTGAAGGGGCGTTGCACCATCTGCATACGCGAATACTTCATGTTATCACGCAGATAATCGAATCCGTATTCATTATTCGTGCCGTAGGTGATGTCGGCGTTGTAGGCTTCCTGCCGTTCAAAATCATCTTTGCCATGCACGATGGCGCCGACACTAAGGCCCAGGAAATGATAGAGTTTCCCCATCCATGCGGCATCGCGCGCGGCGAGGTAATCATTGACTGTCACGACATGAACACCTTTGCCCTCCAGCGCATTCAAGTACACGGCCAGTGTAGCCACCAGTGTCTTGCCTTCACCGGTTTTCATCTCAGCGATTCGCCCTTCATGCAGCACCATGCCACCAATGAGCTGCACATCAAAATGACGCATACCAAGCACACGCTTGGACGCTTCACGCACGGTGGCAAAGGCTTCTGGCAGTAGTTTGTCAAGCGGAATGCCGTTGCTCAGTCGCGCACGAAATTCATTTGTTTTGGCAGCGAGTGCCTCGTCGCTGAGTAGCGCAAATTGCGCTTCGAGATGGTTGATTGCCTCAACACGTTGCTGAAATCCACGAATAATACGATCATTGGCATTACCAAAAAATTTACGGGCGATTCCACCAAGCATTTAGCGATTCCTGTTTCTAAACATATCCTAGATAGGAATAGCGAGATGCCATTGCTAGGTGAGGATAGCGAGTGTTGTGGTATGCGCGTAGAAAATCTGATGAGATTGCCCGGGGAGGCAGAACACAGAAAAAACGCACATGCCCATGCTTTTGCAAGCCGCTCACTGATAGCGAGCGCAACCGTGACTGTCAATTCTCTCCGCTTGCCTTGCATGGTTTTATGTAATACAGGCAATAGCTCAAACACAGCTTCACAGAGAACAGCATGCGCCTCATTTCACTCGTCTCCAGCGTTGCAATGATTTCCTTTGCCCTGCTTACATCCGCCCATGCGCAATCGCTGAATAAACCATCCATAGATGCTGTAAAAGCAGGGTCAAAAGAGGATTATATTCTCCTGCGAGTTAATGGAGAGAGTATCTCGCGTTCGCGCGTTCTTACGATATGGAAGGATTTATTTCCTGAGGGGAAAGCACCAGATTTTGATAGCTTTGATGAGCAGGTGCGCATGAATGTACTGCGCGGCATCGTCAGTGAACAGCTGGTGGCGGCTGAGGCCAAAAAATCTGGTGTAGAAACCAGCTCGGAGGTCACCCAGAAACTTGCAAAGCTCAAAGAAAAACTGATCACACAAGCCTTCTTGGATCAAAAGGCTTCGACAAAAGTCAATGAACAGGAAATCCGCACCATTTACGATAAAAAGGCGCTGGAACTGAAGGGGCAAGAAGAAATCAACGCGCGTCATATTCTGGTTGATAGCGAAGACAAGGCAATTGATATTGCTGATGAGATTGACGATGGCGCTAAATTTGAAGACGTCGCCAAAAAGGAATCATTGGATAAAGGCACTGGCATCAAGGGTGGCGATTTAGGGTGGTTCACCGAAGAACGCATGGTGCCTGAGTTTTCCACTGCAGCGTTCAAATTAAAGGCGGGTGAGCTTTCCAAGCCGGTTAAAACCAGCTTTGGCTGGCATATCATTCAGGTGCAGGAACGTCGCCCCGTTCAGGTTCCGCCATTTGAGCAGGTCAAAGATTCCATCGCTCAGGAACTAAAGTCAAAGGCTCTGAAATCCTACATCAATGAGCTGCTTGGCAGTGCCAAGGTTGAGTATTTTGCACCGGATGGCTCGCAAAAGACCTTCAACAAGGATGCGCCTGCCAGCAGCAAGGAATAACGGCACGATGGCCTTGCCCGTTTCCCCGCTAGCGCCTGCCCACTTCCCCGATTTAGCGCCGCTGGCTGGTGTAACAATGGCGGCCGCTGAGGTTGGCATTCGCTATAAAAATCGTCTGGATGTCTGGCTTGCGCTGTTGCCAGCAGGCACCCAATGCGCTGGGGTGCTCACACGCTCGTTGACAGCTAGCGCGCCAGTGGAATGGTGCCGTCAGGCACTCCGTGGCGGCACGGCACGGGCATTGATTGTCAACTCGGGAAACTCCAATGCTTTCACCGGTCATCGTGGTGAGGCTTCTGTTAAAGCAACCATTGAAGCGGTAGCGGCGATAGCCGGATGTCATCCGCATGAGGTGTTCATCGCTTCCACCGGAGTGATTGGTGAGCCACTGGCGCATGAAAAAATCCTGACAGTGCTTCCGCAGCTGTTTGCACAAGCCACAGAAGATAACTGGCTGCATGCCGCGCGCGCCATCATGACGACCGATACTTTCCCCAAGCTGGCGATGCGCAAAGCATTCATCGGCGACACGGAGGTCACGGTGCAGGGCATTGGAAAAGGCTCTGGCATGATTGCACCGGATATGGCCACCATGCTGGCGTTCCTGTTCACGGATGCGGCGATTGATGCGCCTATCCTCCAAACATTGTTGAGCGAGGCGACTCAGCGCAGCTTTAACAGCATTACGGTGGATAGTGATACATCCACCAGTGATACATGCCTGCTGTTTGCTACAGCGAAAGCCAAGCATCCACTTGTACAGAATAGTGACGATCCATTGCTGGATGATTTCCGCCGCGCGTTACAGGAAGTAATGCTGGAGCTGGCCCTCATGATTGTGCGTGATGGGGAAGGGGCCACCAAACTGGTGGAAATCATTGTGCAGGGGGCAGAAAATGAGGCGGCTGCGCGGCAGATTGGTCTGTCGATTGCCAATTCGCCTCTGGTGAAAACCGCGGTGGCCGGTGAGGATCCCAATTGGGGCCGTATTGTAGCAGCTATTGGAAAATCCGGCGCTCAGGCTAATCGTGACCGTCTGCGTATCCTGATTGGGAATGTGCTGGTGGCCGAGCAGGGTATGGTGCATCCTGCCTATCAGGAAGCAGAGGCAGCGGCCCATATGAAAAGGCAGGAAATACAGTTTACGGTTGATGTAGGGGTTGGCAGCGCCCAAGCCACCGTCTATACCTGTGATTTGACCGAGCAATACATCAAGATCAACGCTGACTACCGGAGCTAACCATGAGCGCGACTCTCAACATACGTCCCTGCAATGAAAGCGATGTGTCCACATTGATGTTTTTCATTCGTTCGCTGGCAGAATATGAAAAACTGCTGCATGAGGTGACGGTGGATGAAGAGACGCTGCGTAGCGCGTTTTTTGGCCCTCAGCCTAAAGCCTATGCTGTTTTAGCGGAACAGGCCGGAACGGCGGTGGGCTTCGCCGTGTATTTTCATAATTTTTCGACCTTTCTTGGCCAGCAGGGCCTGTATGTGGAGGATTTATTTGTGCTGCCGGATTATCGCGGTCAGGGCTATGGCAAAATGATTCTCTCCTGGCTGGCGCGCCGCGCCCTCATGGATGGCTGTGGCCGGATGGAATGGTGGGCGCTGGACTGGAATGAGCCGTCCATTAGCTTTTATAAAAATCTGGGTGCCATGACCATGGATGAATGGACGGTTTTTCGCATCACGCGTGACCGTATGCGCCAACTGGCGGATATGGAATAATGCTTCTGGTCGTCGCGGCGGCGCTGATAGATGAGGATCAGCGCATACTGCTGAGCGAGCGTCCGGTCGGAAAGAATCTCGCCGGATTATGGGAATTTCCGGGTGGCAAAATGATGGCCGAGGAAACACCGGAGCAAGCGCTCAAGCGTGAGCTGCGCGAGGAATTGGGGGTTTTAACCTCGGCTGGCTGTTTTCATCCGGTCGCTTTCGTGACGCATCCGCTGAATGAGGCATCATTGCCAGTTGAGCGTGCGGCTATGGGCGGCTGCGATCCTTTAAAAGCGGACCCCTTGCTGCACCCTGATGATGTGATGCTACTGATGCTGTACGCCTGCCGCCGTTGGCACGGCATCCCGCAGGGTATGGAGGGGCAGGCGCTACGCTGGGTAAAAATCCACGAAATGCGAGAACTGCCCATGCCACCGGCGGACGTGCCGCTGGTAAGTGCCTTGCGAAGTAGCCTGTAACTCAGTGCAGAGCGCGAGAGGCTTCAACATTTTGCGTTGCAGCTGCGGCCATTCCAGCATGCGCAACACCCTGCGTGTCGATCGTCATACTCGGCGATTGTGTTTCGCCCACTTCCAGTGTTCGTGTCGCTTGTGCATTGGGAACAACAATGGATGAGGTTTTGGCTGCTTCAAGCGGTGTTTTTGGGGTCTGCCGGACCCGCAAATCGCTTAAGGCGCGCTCGATATGTGGCAGATAAATCTGCTCATAGGATTCAGTGAGTCCAGGCACCACAAAATGCAGCAGATCGGGCTGTTCACGATAGCGCACAAAGCGTAAATCGGCGTAGCGCGAGTTTACCTCCGCCATGCGTTTCTCAGGCTCGGAATACCCACTCAATATCAGCTTTGGACTCTCAGCCGTCAGGTTGGCCCATGCTTCATTCACCAACGTATAGAGGGAATGCATATCGGCATTGCCACGAATTTTTGACCAAGGCACACCGGCCACCGCAAAGCCGGTTTCCACCTGTGCTTCCAGCGCCGCTTTTTCCTCCGGCTTGTCTGATTTAATCCATTGGCCGAGTAACGTATGCAGCTTCTCCAGCCGCTGTTTATCAGAGAGTGCCAACGCATCAGTGCGCGCAATGTCAGTCTCTGTCAGATAATTCGGATACAGCGTATGGGTAATCTCATGCACTAATGTTCCCTGCGACTTGTCAGCGCCGGTGCCGCCCGAGACAAACACCAAATCCATTCCCAACACATCATCAGGGTGCGCTTTGGTGTGTTGATTCAAACCGAGAAGACCACGGCCATTTAACGAAGAGGCAGGATTGTAAATGACCATGCCACCGCGACGGAAATAGGCTTCCAGAACATTGGGCGGCAAGAGTTGCAGGCGACCGGCGATTTCTTTTTCCAGCTCACCAATCGCTGGAAGATCAATGGACTGGTTTTTAAAAAAGCCGATGAGACCATTTATTTTTGCATGGATGCGAGGCATCAGCCCTGCCTCTATTTTCTCATGCACACCTGCATTCTGCATGCCGGGTTGCAGACGACCAAATTTCCAGTTTTCAATGGCGTTGGCACTGAATTTACGATCGGGTAGCTGTTTAACTAACTGTAGCACTTCTTTGATATACGCATCCTCAACACCCAGTGC
>JAIEPI010000043.1 GCA_019749855.1 Rickettsiales bacterium
CGCTCTTCCGATCTGGATAGGTCAATGATGCGCACATGCGGTGGCAAAGCAGCAATCACCGTTTGCGTGGTGCCATGCGGCAGGCAGCAAAACACCAGATCAATCAATGTGAAATCGATCGCGTCAATCTTCTCGAGATTCATCTGAGGCATGCCCGCCAGATGCGGAAACGTCGCATGCAGTGTTTGTCCGGCCTGCGACTCCGCCGAGAGGGCACGCACCTGCACATGCGGGTGGTGATGCAGCAAGCGCAGCAGCTCGACGCCGGTATATCCACTGGCTCCTAAAATCGCAACATTCAGCATGGCATCACTCCTGTATGGTGCTCACATACTATTTTGTGAGGCCTGATGCATCTGCTTCCTTCACTTTGGCGGCAAATCCGTGCCATGAAAGTTTGCTTAGTTCACCAGAAAAATTGCTAATCAGATGCATGGCTGGCACGCCGGCTTGACGCGCACAATGGGTGATATGCCGCAATAGATCGAGATTATCGCTTGGCTTTTTTTCTGCCATAAACCATGGATTCACACTGAGACCATGCGCCGCCGCTACTTGCAGGGTGGCGAGCGTCACATCACGCGCCTCGGGGTGCACGCTTGAGAGCTTGCCGCCATATTCGGCCACGCATTGCATTGCTTTTTCGATGTTTGGCACGGTAAAGGACATAGCATGGGCATGATGTGGGGAGGCGGGGTAAAGAGGGGCTAGCGGTTGGTTCGGATCGCCATAAAAGAGCATCCCCAGCGCGACGCCGCTGCGATGCTTCGCCACACGACATAAATCCTCCAATGCGAAGGAGGAAACGACGATATGGCGCGGATCCAGTGGGCCTTTGGTGATTTTATCCACCAGCAAGTCCACCACATCAGCACGCGCGGGATCAGGCTCTGAGGAATCTTTGGCATCCTTAATTTCCAGATTAAGCGTCGGATGCCTCCCTAGTTCTGCATGTCGCTGCGCCATGAGCGATAACACTTCATCTAGGGTAGGCATGATCCCATCGCGATTGACTCCAACACGCAGATTTTTGAGGGCAGCCAGCGTATGATTACGTACATAGCCGTGTGAAAAATCCGCAGTACCGTCAGGCAAAAACACATGCTGTGATAGCTCATGACTATGCGTGATCACCAGATCGTCTGCACAGCGCACCACATCCACCTCCACACCGCTGGCTCCCTGATTGAGCGCCAGTGTCAGAGCTGCCAAGCTGTTCTCCGCGGGCTGCTGCGCTCGACCATAAGCACGCGCCAGCGGATGGTCGGTCTGACTGCCGCGGTGACCCCAAAATCCTAGCTGAAACGATGGCTGCTGCATGGGGCGTTTATAGCACCGATCACGCGATCTGTTAACCTAAAGCGCGCAAACCATGGCGTGCGGCTTGCTTTTGCGCCTCATTGAGCGTCATGACTCGGTTTTGCTGTGTCATCATCAGCAGGTGATAACACACAGGGGTCAGCGCACCAAACACCTCACCCATCTCATCCACGGAGCGTTTCGTATCGCGCAATGCTTCAAGATGTGCGGCGACTGGCTCATTGTTAGCGCGATGAATCATGGTTTGCATACACAAGGCAAAGATGTGACAAAACAGAAGATTCGCCTGCTGTTTATCAGCCAGCGCGTTAACATCATCATGCTCGTGAGCCAGCACAATCGCCGCTTCGCTCACCGCCCGATACAATGCAGTCTGGCGATCAACGACGTCTGTGAGTCATTGCCCATCCGCACCGAGACAATCGTCAAAGCGGTTGCCCAGTTTATTTTTGATCTCAGGAAAACGCAAGAGGACGGGTAATGTCACCCGAATGATTTCATTTTTGACCGCAGAAAGATTCCTCGAAGAATCTTCCATGGCGAAGCCCGGAAAAATCTAGCGTTTGGAGAACTGGAAGCTACGACGTGCTTTACGCTTGCCGTATTTTTTGCGTTCCACCACACGTGAATCACGCGTGAGGAAGCCACCTTGACGGAGCGCCTTGTGAAACTCAGGGCTGAACATGTCCAAAGCACGGCTGATACCGTGACGTACCGCGCCCGCCTGACCTGAGAGGCCGCCACCAGCCACTGTTGCCATGACGTCGAATGAGCCGGCACGATCCAGCGCCATGAAGGGCTGGTTAATAATCATACGCAATACCGGACGCGCAAAGTATTTTGTCACATCACGGCCATTGACGATGATATTACCACGCCCTGGCTTCAGCCAGACGCGGGCAGTAGCATCTTTACGACGACCTGTACCGTAAGAACGTCCTGATTTATCAGTTTTTGCAGTGCGTGTTGCAACATCAGCCATGTGAACTACCTTTTATTCTTGGGATTGGCGGCCGCGAGGTCAAAAACCATCGGCTGCTGGGCGGTGTGTGGATGTTCGGAACCACCATAGACGCGCAGTTTGCCGAATTGCTGGCGAGCCAGTGGACTTTCTTTGGGGAGCATACGCTCAACCGCTTTTTCAATCACTCGCTCAGGAAAACGGCCAGAGAGAATCTTTTCTGCCGTGGCTTCCTTAATACCGCCTGGGTGGCCGGTGTGACGGTAATAAACCTTTTGTTCGCGCTTGCGACCCGTCATTTTCACTTTATCCGCATTCACGATCACCACATGATCACCGCAATCAATATGCGGGGTAAAAATGGCTTTGTGTTTGCCACGCAAAAGCGTTGCCACGCGGGCTGCTAAACGGCCAAGAACTACGCCCTCGGCGTCGATAACATGCCACTGATGGGTGACTTCTGAAGGCTTTGCACTATAGGTTTTCATTGATATATCCAGTATTTGCTTACTTTGTGCCACAAAAAGGAGCCGCAAATTAGGCGATTCACCCCCTCACGTCAATCCTTTATTTTAGGCTTCTTCGTCCTCACGGTACATGCGGAAGGCCAAACGGCCTAAAATCACATCCACCTGACCGCTTTGATGGCTCAGCGGCAGTAATATCTGGCGGAAACGAAAAATCCCACGCCCTGTAATGGGATGCTCACCTTCGGTGACCAACGGTGCCGGATGCGCAATGACCTGCTCGAACTGTTCTGCCAGATGCGTCGCCTCTGGTGAAACCACACCTTTAATAAAGTAGGGAATTTGCCCCGCCTGATAAGCCATCAATACTGAGCGTCCTAAATAAGTGAAGTTGTAATCCTTCTTCATTTTGACGTCACGCGACTGCAACAAGAAACATTCGTCCCACAGCGGCAGGAGTTGATCCAGCTCAAGATCATCCTCGCAGGGAAACGGCCGTCCCGCGCAAAGTTTTTCCCAGTAATGGAGCAACGCCTCGTTATTGCGGCGTTCTTTTTCCAGATAAATCATGTTGGTGTGATAACCCTATCACCCCCCTTTTGCCAAGCACGAAATCGCTCAACCGTATCGGCCTTCAATGTAATCCCGTGTCTGTCCGTCGCGTGGCGCATGAAAAATCTGCTCCGTATCCCCATGCTCCACCAGTCGGCCCAAATGAAAAAAGGCCGTGTGCGACGACACGCGCGCGGCCTGTTGCATGGAGTGCGTGACGATCACAATGGTATAGCTCTGTTTAAGCTCCTGCATTAATGCTTCAATACGACTCGTCGCAATCGGATCCAGCGCTGAGCATGGCTCATCCATGAGTATGACTTCCGGGCTGACCGCAATGGCACGCGCGATACATAAACGCTGCTGCTGACCACCGGATAATCCGGTGCCTGACTGCTGAAGCCGATCTTTCACCTCATCCCACAAACCGGCGCTTCGCAGGCTTTTCTCAACAATACCGTCCAGTTCAGATTTACTTGAATATAATCCATGCAGCTTCGGGCCATAGGCGATGTTATCGTAAATGGATTTAGGGAATGGATTGGGCTTTTGAAACACCATGCCTACGCGCGCGCGCAGCTGCACGACATCCAGCCTCGGGTCATAAATATCATCCTCGCCCAGCCGTATCAGCCCCTCAACGCGGCAATGCTCTATGGTATCATTCATGCGATTCAGGCAGCGAAGAAACGTCGATTTTCCACAACCAGACGGCCCGATAAGTGCCGTCACCGAGCGCTCAGGCATGGTCAATGAGACGCTGTATAGCGCCTGTTTCTCACCATAAAAAACATTGACTTTATCAGCGCGTAATTCTGTTGCAGCGTGCATACGTCCCTACCAGCGTCTTTCATATTTGCGCCGTAGCCAGATAGCAAGCGCATTGAGCGTCAACAACATCGCCATGAGAACGAGAATCGCCGATGCGGTTTTTTCAGCGAATCCACGCTCAGGGCTTCCCGCCCACAAAAAAATCTGTACCGGCATGGCGGTGGCAGGGTCAGTGACCCCTCGTGGAATGTCAGCAATAAAGGCAACCATACCAATCATCAATAAGGGGGCCGTTTCACCGATCGCCCGCGCCATGCCCAATATGGTACCGGTGAGAATCCCGGGCAATGCCAGTGGCACCACATGATGCGCCACCACCTGCAACGGTGAGGCACCCAGTGCGCGCGCCCCATCACGAATGGAAGGGGGCACCGCCTGCAATGCCGCGCGGGTGGCGATGATTATCACTGGAAGCACCATTAACGCCAGCGTCATACCCCCCACCAGCGATGAGGAGCGCTGCAAACCAAAAAACCCCAAAAACAGCGCCAGCCCCAATAGCCCAAAAACAATGGACGGCACCGCCGCGAGGTTATTGATATTGACCTCAATCACATCACGCAGCCGTCCTTTTTTTGCAAATTCTTCGAGATACACCGCCGCCATGACGCCCACGGGAAAGGCGATGCCCATACAAATCAACAAGGTAAAAAGTGATCCCATGATGCTACTGCCCATGCCGGCTTTCTCCGGTGCACGTGAATCACCGCGCGACAAAAAATTCACTCGCAGTTTAGTACGAATTTGTCCGGAATCGGTGAGCTGCGTGAGCCATTCACGCTGCGCGGCACTCACACCCATCACCTCAGCACTGCTCTCAGAAACATGCACACGGTGCAGGCCATCCGTCACCCCCAGCCACAGTGTCACCGGCTCACCACGCGGTGCGTCTGCCAGCTGCTCGGTCGCGTCCCGCTCATAGCCCGGCGCCAGCATCAGTAATAGCTGGCGGCGCTGCGAGCGCTCAGTGACCTCAGGAAAACGTGATTTCAACGCATCTCGGGCGTAGGCGGCTGAGGCGGCAACAGACAATGGATAGGGCTTACCATCCTCCGTGGTTGCGGTCTCATAAGGCAGCGTCAGGGTTAGACCCACCTCAGTGCGCACAAAGCCACGTAACCCGGGCATTACAATGCTCACCATAATCACCACCAGCATGGAGAAAGCGATGCCGAGCGCCAGCCGCCCATACCATTGGAAACGCCGCTCCGCCCGATGCCGTCGCGCCAGACGCACAGGATCAAATACAGCCCGCTTACTCATAGGCCTCCCGATATTTCTTGACGATGGCCAAAGCGATAATATTAAGTAGAAGCGTAAAGAAAAACAGACTTAGTCCGAGCGCAAAAGCTGCCAGCGTTTTAGGACTGTTAAATTCCTGATCACCCGAGAGCAATGAAACAATCTGCGCGGTGACGGTGGTCACTGATTGCAACGGATTTGCCGTTAAATTGGCTGATAAGCCTGCGGCCATCACCACAATCATTGTTTCACCAATGGCGCGGGAAATCGCCAGCATGACCGCACCCATGATGCCGGGCAAAGCCGCTGGAAACACCACATGTCGAATCGTTTCTGAGCGAGTGGCACCCAGCGCATAGGACGCATCGCGCAACGCTTGGGGCACCGCCGCGATAATGTCATCTGACAGCGATGATACCAACGGGATGATCATGACGCCCATGACCAAACCCGCCGTGAGCGCGCTTTCTGATGCAATATCCAGCCCCATCGTATGGCCAAGGCTTCGCAGCATGGGCGCGAGGCTGGTAATCGCGAAATAGCCATACACAACCGTGGGAATACCCGCCAGCAGCTCCAGCGTCGGTTTGGCCCAGCTTCGCAAACGCGGTCTGGCATACTCGACCATGTAAATCGCGCAGAACAACCCCAGCGGCACCGCAACCAGCATAGCGATCACGGTAATCAGCAACGTACCGGTAAAGACAGGCACGGCTCCAAACGCCCCCTCACCTTGCGGGCTCCATTGCAGCCCCAGCAGAAAATCTCCAAGCGACACCTGCTGAAAAAATCGTAACGCCTCAAACAGCACCGACAAAGCAATCGCAGCGGTGATTAACACCGAGGCCAAGGCGCATAAAAACAATAGGTTGACACCCACTTTTTCAACCCGTTGGCGTGCCGAAAAATCTGGTCGGATGACCCGCCGTGTGATGATAAGGCTCACCAGCGCAAAGCCACTGGCAATGACCGCTTGCTCGGCCACAGACAGACGTGACTCAGCATCGAGAAAATAGCCGCCAATGAAGAAGCCTTCCAGCAGCGTGAACATAACGATCACAGCATACCATGCAAAATGCTGTGGCCGACCATACCATTGGCGAGCGTGGATGGCAGAATTCACCAACGCCGTTTTGGCCATATGGCGCGTCCAGCAATACACAAAGACAGCAAGCAATAGCGAAAAAAGAAAGGTAAAAATCATTCACTGGCAGGCGGCTGGTTAAACTTGCGTACTAGCCGCAAACGAACATTAAGTCAAAAGCCGATACAACATGTCGCCGCATTTGCAAACGCATAGCTTAGCCTTCATCATACAGCGGAAGGAAGATGTTGAAACTCGATCCTTTTCCCACAATACTATCAATGGTGATGGCGCCACGATGCCGTGTCACGATCCCCTTCACAATGGCAAGCCCCAACCCCGTCCCACCGATGGTGCGGGTGCGCGCTGTATCAACGCGATAGAAACGCTCGGTGAGACGCGCCAAATGTTCTTTGGCGATGCCTTCACCCTGATCTTTGACAGAAACAGCAAGCACACGACTGTAATTACGCATGTTCTGA
>JAIEPI010000119.1 GCA_019749855.1 Rickettsiales bacterium
CCAGTTGCCAGGTTATGAAATCAATAAAACACAAGAGGGCCGCCTGCCTGATATCGATGTCAATACGCCAAAATTGAATGTTGAAACCAAGAAAAAAACTATTGAGGTTCCTACCAATGTGACAATCGCTCCAACGCCCGATAGTGTCGTGGATGACGGTGAGAATACTGAGGAAGACAACGTACAGCCCTAGTAATGGATGTTGATGGGCTTTTGTCATGCAAAGAAGCGTCAACGTTCCAGAAAATGCGGGCTCCCCATCGTCACCGCATACAGCCTCGGATCATTGGGTCTATTATTTGACGCCTTCAAACGCATGGGAGGCAATGCTCTCATCCTGCCTCTCAGCGCAGCAATCCATCGATTTTGAGCAATATATTTTCATGCCCTACTCACGAGTAGGGCGTGAATTTATTGAGATGTTTAAGCAAAAAGCAGCGCAGGGTGTTCGAGTTAGGCTGCTTCTGGATGCATTTGGTAGCTGGCAGTTTTTTCTATCACCCGTGAGAGTGGCGCTTAAGCGCGCAGGGGTTGAGGTTGTTTTTTTTAATCCTCCGCGCCCATGGTTATTGTTCAAAGGATGGAATCTTTTTCCACGCGATCACCGCAAAATAACGCTGGTCGATGAACAAATGGCCTTTATCGGCGGTGTGTGCATTGATGAAAATATGCGCCACTGGCGTGATACCCATGTGCAGGTCAATGGGCCAGTCGTCAAAGAGATAGTCTGCTCATTTAACAGTGTGTGGGACAATGCCAAATGTGGAAAAAACCATGCTAAAATTCCGGCAAAAGGAAAAGACGTAGCGAATCACTTGGTCATTAATGAACCAACACGGGGCAATCATTTTCTGCGCGATCAGATACTCAAGAAACTTAGTACTGCCAAGCATGAAATCCTCATCACTACGCCCTATTTTGTGCCGGCGCATTCTTTTACACGGTTAGTTTTTGCGGCACTGGAGCGCGGGGTGAAGGTGAGTATTATTACGTCCGGACACGCCAACTTCATGAGCTATGAGCTGGGCAAACTGGAGTCAGGGAAATTCATTCGACGCGGCGCAAAAATGTATGCCTACACCGCGTGCATGCTGCATGCCAAAACACTGGTGATTGATGATCATTTTGTCGCTGTGGGCAGTTTTAACATTGATAGTCTCAGTTTTTATCACAACAAGGAGGCTGATATTGTTTCAACGGACCCCGTGGTGGTGGATACTCTCAGAGGACATTTTCAGAATGATCTGGAGCATAGCCATGAGATGACGATGCGTGAGTGGCGGCAACGCGAGTGGTATCAGAAAATCATCGGATATATCTGCCATCCCTTCCGCCAGTATCTATAGCGCGCATGGCGCCTTTGCGAATCCTGTTCAGCAATCTGGGTTACGCCCGTCAGATCGACGGTAGCCTTCGTCAGCATGTGCAGGGCATTACCCGTCACTTCAGTTGCCCGACCGATGTGCAACAAGTGGCATTGCAAGCGCTGCGTGTTTTATTGCATGTGCATCAGGTGGACATTGCCTGTTTGGCCGAGATCGATGCAGGCTCATCGAATAACCACCATTTTAATCAACTGCATTATCTGAGGGATGCCACTTACCGCTTCTCTGATGTCAGCAACAAGTATGGCAATGAGAGTGCGCTTCGTAACGTGGCGTTATCACGCGGCAAAAGCAATGGCTGGCTATCAAGGTTTCCTCTGCAATTTGAGCGGCGCTATCTTAGTTCAGGCACGAAGCGACTAGTCTATTTTATGTACCCGCCTGATTCGCCGCCTATTGTGTTTGGGCATTTTTCACTACGCGCCGCGACCCGTCAGGCGCAATTCAAGGAAATAGCGCAATGGATCCGTCAGCTGGGGCGTGATGTGATTCTGCTCGGTGACTTCAATAATTATCGTGGTGAGGCGGAACTTGCGCCCTTGCTTGACGGAGGTCATCTGCGGCTTCTGGGTGGCGGGCTTCATACCTTTAATTTCTCGGGCTATCAGGCAACGGTTGATTTATGTCTGGCGAGCGACGCGATTGCTAGCCAGCTGCATGTGCAGGTGATTCCACAGCATTTTTCTGATCACCATGCCTTGCTTGTGGAGTGGCGGCCTTTAGGCATAAAAAAAGAGGCAGTGTGACTGCCCCTTTTCTTGCTTGCTAACGGCGCGATGAAGAGACTAGCGCTTCATATGATAAAACTTCTTTTCCAATACACGATCGCCTTGCTTAGCCGTCTCGCTATTGTTGAATGATTCGCTCATACCACCCACCGCAGGTGCCAGTTTTTGTAATTGCTCGCTTTCCTGCATCATCGCCTCATCGGATGAGGGAGTCTGTGCGGTCGCTGCCTGAGCGCGGTCACGAAAATCAGAAATGCGCTGATCAATTGCGAAGGCTGAAAAAGACACACAGCTAAATGAAATAACAGTGAGAATGAATGAAGTGGAATGTTTCATTGGTGCTCTAACCCAAAATAAATAAAATAATACTACTAAATGTAGTTACTAACATACCTGAGCGACCAAATCAATTAATATATTATTAACTAATTCATCTCCGCTTATTTCTCTAAATAGAAACGACATATGAAACGTGCTGCGCGACTGTTTTTACTGCTTTCATCAGGGATAATGCTTCCTTCCGCTTTAATGGCGCAAACGGCTGCATCAGGGGCAGAATCAGAGCCATTTTTCTCGGGCAGCTTTTCCGGTAATGTGGGCCTCACTACTGACTATATGTTTCGTGGCATCTCGCAAACGGACGAAAGTCCGGCGATTCAGGGTGGTTTTACCTACAAACAAGAGATGGACCCGCCGTTAATCTGTATGCAGGGGTGTGGAGCTCGAATGTTGATTACAACGATAATGATGAGTCATCCATTGAGATTGATTACATTGGCGGCATGACTTACCAGCTGGGTAAATTATCGCTGGATGGGGGCTTTATTTATTATACCTATCCTGGGGCCACTGAGCGCCTCAACTATGATTACTGGGAAGCGCAACTGACTGCAGGATATGATTTTGATGTGCTCTATCTGCAGGCCTCATATTTTTATTCGCCCGATTATTTTGCCGGTAGCGGTGATTCGCATTACACCAAGTTAGCCGCCGAAATTCCCGTGCCACTCGATGTTAAACTAGTGGGCAGCGTTGGACGCATCACCATTGATGATAATGCGGCCTATGGGACACCGGATTATTATAACTGGAGTATGGGTGGAAAATACAATCTGCAAGGGTTTGACCTTTTATTAGAGTATGTTGATACGGATGTAGGTGAGGATTCATGCGCAGGCCTTTGTGGGGCGCGTGCGGTCTTTACGGTATCGCATAGCTTCTAAATTGCTTTCGAAGGAGGGGAAACAGCGCAAGGCTTTGGTCTTGCGCTGTTTTTCGTTTGGGCCTCCCCGCATCCCCTGATTGCAGTTGAGAATCATTGTCATAAAAGCTTCATGAATCTACTCTACCGGCATTATGGCGGATTCCCTATAATAGAGCCTTAGTTTTCCTCAGGATTTTTGTCTTCTATGGCCACGCGCCTTTATCAACCCAAATCAGTGTTAGAGCAGATTCCCGACAGTCTGCATTTTGCTTGGAGTGACCCAGAGCAGCGCTTTGAATGGAACACCATGACGCGGCGGCGCGTGTTTCGTAACCTGTGTAACATTCCAGTGACCATGGGCGAGTGGCATCTGCGTAACGAGAAAAAACCGCTTTGGCCAAAATTTTCCTACGCAGCGGGGGAGGCGCGGCCCACTTCGCCGCTAGCCTACATGCAGTCGAACGTATTCAGTGGACTGATGCTGAAAAATGCGCTGGATGCGGGCTTGAAATTTGGACTCGCCTCCTTTGTGAAAACGTCGACGCTGGGCTATCGTCAACATGAGCATTGGCAGCGCTTAATCGCCTGCAGTGATGAATTACTCGCCCTCTCGCATACGGCGCGCCTCAGTGATCCGTCGGCGGCCGCGCAGGCCTCGCTCTATCAAGCCGCTGGAGATTCGCCGATCCGCCGTTTATACCAGACCTCGCAGGAGGCCGGTGCGGTGATGGCACGCTTCGTTGCCGGTGATTTGCCGCTGACGCATGGCAATGTGAGCATGCTTCAAAACACGCTTGAGTCGATGGCAGTGCTATGCGAGCAAAAAGCGGGGCTGCCCGCATCGCTGCAACATGAGAGTGCCGCCCTAGCGCCCTCGCCGCAAATGAAACAACAGATGGATGAAGTCAGACGCGACATTCACTCAGACGCAGGTGCCATCACGCTGGCTCATGCGCCACAAGCGCTGATGCCGCGCCTGTATGAGGCGCATGGTAAGCCACGGCCGAGCGATCACATCCGCGCGGTCATCACGGCGCCTAAGTTGCAGTCACCGGCGCAGGCAGAGCTCTACCTTGCCACGCTGTCATCGCTGGTCACCGATGGTGCGTTTGAACTGGAAACCGAGGAATATCGCACCAAAAATCCGGCTTCGTTGAATGCCAGCGAATCTCTGCATATTGCGCGCATCGTTGAGCAGGCGTTGAATCGTCATCAGGTGCAGCTCAACCGCGATGCACAGGGCAATGCCCTGCGGCCTGACCTGCCCACGGATGTGATGGTGAAGCTACAGGGCACGCTGGCCGTGCCGCTGAGCGCGCACGAAGTGTTGGCGCTGGCGTCGGAGGTGAAGTCGCAACTAAAATTTCTGAAGCCACGTCTTGAGCATATGCTCGCTTACGCTGATCTGCATTATGCGGATATTGACGGCTTGCTCGGGAAGGGTGGCTTGCATCTCGATCGTGCCAAGGCCAACCCGCTTCGCCCAGCCCGCAGCACAGAGATGCCCGCTGCGGCATTGGTTGCACCGCGCCATGTCAGCGCCGCGCCGGATAGCTACTACAAGCCACAGTCAGCGGGGTTGGAGTATATTCTGCGCGATCAATCCCGCCATGAAATGTGGAAGCTTTATGGGCGTAGCCTGCCAACCTATCTCTGGCAAGTGCCCATAAATCTGGTGCAGCGGATGATTCTAAAAGAGGGACAAAAATTCTGGGAGAATGCACGGCTGGTCGGCTACCAGGCGGCGGTGTATCCGATCAATGAATCGTTCGCAGGCGTCGCCAGTTTTGAAGCGACGCGACTGGCGACACACCACGCGGTGAATGCCTCACGGCGTATGGATGAGTTTCTGGCCGGCGCGGTACAAACCGCACGCCTCGCTGATCCCGCCTTCCGCGAGACGTGGGATCAGGTGCATCACTCGCCCGCCATGCAGGATTTAATGGATCGTTATGCCGCCGTGCTCAACAAACCAGAGGCGGCGCGCAGCGGGGATGATGACAAGGCGCTGGCGCAATTTTTTCATGAAATGGCGCAGCAATCAAAGGATTTGTTTCAAAAAGCCTACGCCTTAGTCAGTAACGGCAAGCACGATTTTGATGGGTTCAAAAATCATACGCTGAGAGTGCTACAGCAGGGGGCGCGCACCACACCGGATGCGTTGAAAGTGCTGAGTCTGGTTCGCTTCATCCGTGAAATCGCCGATGAGCAGGTGCTTTCACTGGAATATGTTGATCCCAAAGACATGGTGGTGGATCGCGCACATCTTGAGGCGGTGTCGCAGCATGCGCTCGCACTGGCGCAGGCGCATGGTTTTGCCATTAGTGGCCAGAGCATGGTACGCAATGGTGCGGTGCAGCAGATTCGCAGCCGTGAAGGCGGGGAGGAAGCGGGAAGTCTTCTAGTAAGTGAGAAAGACGGCGGTTTTCGCTTAGCCAGTAAAGAAGAACTGATCGCCTATGCCAATGAGCTGGCCGCGTTTCTGCGCTCCAAAGACGGTGTGGATATCCCGCGCTTGTTTGACATAACCGTGGGCAAAATGAGCGATGGCTACATGCATCGTCTGGAATCAGAGCTGATGCAGGGCACCGCGCTGCCTGCGCCGATGTCACCGGCGACGGCTCTGCCTGTGAGAGAAGCTGGCACCGATAGGGTCGCCGCACTGCATCCGCTGAAACATCGCCCGCACCAGCTCGCGCCGGTGAAGGGTATCCTCGAGCATTTATTTCGCCCCGAAGCGGTCCATGAAATGGGCAAGCTGCGAGACCGCCAGTTTTTTGTCTCGTTGTTTGGCTTTCCGGTGAATCTGGTTGAGAACTTACTCAGTGAAGAGGGTTTTGAGTCACTGAAGAAAGCTTTTTTTGGCAAGTCAAGCGTGGGCGGTGCGCTTTTCAAGGCAGTCGCCAGTACGCTGAGCACCAGCTATGGCAGTGTGGCGGCGCGTGAGTTGGCGTTGCTACCGCACCAGCGACTGCTCGCCCATTCACAGGAAGCCTCAGAGGTGTTGCGCGCCACCATGACGCAGGCCGGTCGGCTGGCACCGGATATGCAGCATCGCTTTATCCGCGAGACCGGACTTCATCCGTTGCTTGGGCGGGAAGCCGTGACAGCGGAGTTAAAAAATATGGCGGATATTTTGGCCGTGCCCAGCGATAAACGCAGCGCTGAACAAGTCGCTTTTTTGCAGCAGGCGACCACCCGCATGGGCGCCGAGCTGGTCGATGGAACGCTGCATGCGCTCACAGGCTCGCACGCCAGCGCTTTGCCCAAAGAACATGCGACGGTTCGCGAACAATTGCAGGCGATGCTGTCACAACCGGCCACGGATATTCCGCAAGCGGCGATGTTAATCGCGGCGGTGGATGCGCTGATACGTGTGGAATCACAGGCGATAGGGGTATTGCGCTACGAGGGTGTTGCTCAGCGGATGATAGGTAATAAACCGTTGGACCAGCTGGTGAATTATGTCGCCGATCGCGCCTACACGGAGGGGATGGGGCGTATGGCCTCCAGCGTGCCGTCAGCCAGTCAACTGATTGTCTTTGCCAATGACATTGCGCAGCATGCACGTGACATTGTGCAGGCGCATGTGCGTGATGTGGGTGCGCCGGTGAGTCGCGTTTTGGCTGAAACGCTCCGCCGTGAACAGCAGCGCAGCGTCACGCAGTCATTATAGCCAGAC
>JAIEPI010000076.1 GCA_019749855.1 Rickettsiales bacterium
CCATCACGGCCGTGGTGACGCCGTGACGCAGTGACTGCAGCAGCAACGGCGGGTAAACTCACTGCCAGTGCAATTAAGGCCAACGGTAACGCCAACGCTGCCGTCACGCTTTACACGCACACAGTGGCTGACTCCCTGACCTCCATCGTGAACGGTATTAACGCCACGACGGGTGCCAACGGTGTCACGGCTCGTATCGGTGGTTACTCAGGCAACTACTCTATCATCCTCGAGCGTAACTTTGCGTTCGCTGCCAACGTGGTGAACGAAACCCTCTCCATCCTCAACGTTGCGAACGGTACGGCAGCGGGTGCGGGTGTTGCGATTAACGCCTTGCGCACGAACAACATCTCCGCTCTCGACGGTGGCACGAACGAAGGCCTTGGCTTTGGTCGTACCATTGGTAATGGCTTGATTGGGAATAACATCCTGTCTGGCCAGAACCAAACCCGCGCGAAAGTCACCTTGTCCTTCCCGGACATTGCGGATGCGGATCTGTTAACGGCTGGTAACTTTGGTACCACACGTACTCTGACAATCGCTACGTCTGCTACAGCGGCTACTGCTGCTGCCGGTGCCGGTACCGCGGGTGTCGTTGGTGACGTGGATGCCATCAAGTTTGGTTTCGTCAACACTGCTACCACCATTGATACGGAAGTGCAGATTGCGACCACGCTTGAAGGAACGCTCGATAATCTGGTTTCCAAAATCAATTCCTATCGTGGCTATGCATCAGGTGTTTACGACTTCCAACAGTTTGAAGCTCGTCGTGAAGGCCTGAACGTCATTCTGGAAAAGAGAGACGTCGGTGACGTCGTGCAAACCACTGTTGGTGCGCCCAACTCCTTTGTGACAGCAGCGCTTGCTGGCCCAACGGGCTCCAGCGTATTCGGTGGTAGCTTTGCTGCCGGCGCACTGGATAGCGGATCTTCCGCAGGCGGCATTAACACCAGCGGTGTCACCAACAAAGATTTCGTTGGTAAAGTCGGTGGTTTTGCGGCGACCTTCTCGGGCACAACCAATTCAGCGACGCTGAATGTCACGGTTGGTTCCAACACCTACTCTGCGGTGATTGCTAACACGAACCCAACAGCGGGTAACGTGACAGCGCGTCTCATCTCTCAAGATGGTGGTGGCTATTTCGATATTGAAATCGCCAACAACAATGGTCAGGCCATTACCAGCCAGGCCAATGCTGACGTGTTTGCACAGCGCATCAATGCTGCATTTGAGAGCATCACGTTCTCACAACGCCGCACGGTGTCCAGCTACACGGGTGATTCGCCTATCATCACGAACGGTGTTGCAACCGGCTCGTTGATTGGTACCTCCGTGAACCTGCAACTCTCTGACTTCTCTGACGTGAAGATTGACCGAATCCGCGTCAATGCACCAGAAGGCAGCAGCGTGAATGGTAAAATAGAAGTGACCATCAATGGCGAGACCTACAGTTCAGGTGCCGGCATTGGATCACGTCTGGGTGCTAACGGTGTGTTCTACCTGACGAGCTCACAGGATGCTAACCGCTTCCTCGAGTTCCGCACAGGTGCAACAGCGATTGAGTTCGACACGGCGGCCAAAGCCGCTTCCTTCGAAGAAGCACTGCAAGGTGCCTTCGGCGTGGGTGATGGCTCTGCCGCTCTGAAGTTCCAGGTTGGTACGACCACCACTGACACTCTGTCAGTCGGCATCAGCAACGTCTCCACGGAGATTCTGTTCGATGGCGTAGCGCTCAATGTGTCCACAGCAGTGAATGCTGCTGCGGCCAGTGACGCACTGGATGGTGCCATTGACCGCGTTACTTCAGCTCGTGCTGAAGTGGGTGCTCTGCAATCCCGCTTTGATTTTGCCTCGGCAAACATTGAAAGCTCGATCCAGAACCAGGACGCGGCGCGTGGCGTGCTGCTCGATACCGACATCTCGGCGGAATCGACAGCCTTCAGCCAGGCTCAGGTGAAACTGCAGGCTGGTATCGCGGTACTGGCTCAGGCCAACCTGCTGCCGCAGAACCTGCTCAAACTGATTGGGTAAGTGCTTACATGTTGTTCGGGGGTGGTTTCGGCCACCCCCGGATAGCTTAACAATAACAGGAGGTTTTTATGGATCTCAACTCAGTAACCAATACCAACCAAAGCTATAACAGCTCGAATTCCTCTGTGGGCAAGGTCGAGTTTCCGGTGCAGAAGCGCTCTGAAGTAGAGACCGCACCCGTTCAGATCGCCGCCGTTGAAAATATTGATGTTCGCCAGCTTGATCAAAAAAAGCTCGATACGCTGCGTGAAAATATCAAAAAGGCTTTCGCTAACAGCTATGTCGTCAGTGATCGCAGCTTTGCTATTTATAAGGATACAAGCGGCCAGTATATCACGCGCTTTACCAACCTGCGCGATGGCACGGTGACTTATATACCCGAGCAGGAAATTTTGAAGTACACGGGAAGCAACGATAGCAGCTTTTTACAATTTAGCGCTTAAATTAACCTCTTGCAGGACGCCAGGCCATGGTCACGGAAATTCGATTAGGCAACCTCTTCACTAGCGGTGGTAAAAACGTCATCACCGGTGGCGCCAGCGGTATTGATATTGAAGGCCTCGTGAAGGGTCTGACAGAGGCCAGAGCGCAGCCAGCGGTGGCCCTGCAAGATAAAATCGACAATAATACCAAACGTACGTCGGCTGTTAGCGAACTGAAGAAGCTGGTGGAAGATTTCAAGGACGCCGCTAATTTTCTTCGTAATCCTCCGGGCGTGCAAAATGCCAGCGCCAATGTGTTTCGCTTCCGTCAGGCAGAGGTCACAGCGAACTCAGGCGTTAGTGGCAGTCTTTACCTGAATGTCACAGCGGAGCCAGGCGCCCCCGTAGGAGACTACGCGATCAAAGTCGATAGCCTCGCCACCCGTAACATCCAAACTACCGACACATTTATTGCCACAGGCCTCAGTGATGATTTTGTTGGCGAGCCAGGCAGTGCCATTAATGCCGGAATACTTACGGTGGGCGCGGGTGCACGTGCAACGGCGGTGACGCTGGCAAACGGTGATTCGCTCAATGACATTATCAGTAAAGTTAATGCCGTCAGAACCCGTAGCGGCGTAGAAGCGTCATTGCTACAGATCAACAGCACAGAGTATCGTATTTCGTTTAAGTCCATTGATACCGGAACTAACCAGAATTATAACCTCGCAACCTCGTCTCCAGGCATTTTCAACGTGCCATTCGCGGTGCAGAACAATGCCGTCGATGCGCAGTTGACGATTGATGGCACGACCATTACCCGTCAAAACAATAGTATTGATGACCTGATTGATGGATTGACCTTTAATCTGGTGGCCACCACGCCCGTCGCTACAACGCTGGATGTTTCGGTGGAATCCGATCGTGAACTTGCCAAAAGCGGTATTACCAATTTTGTCGATGCTTATAATGCATTTAAGCTTTTTGCATCTCGGCAAACGGAACTTGGTTCTGATGGTCGTCCACTGGAGACGTCTATTCTTGCCTCAAAATCAGTCCTCACCACTCCATTAAATAACATTGGTTCAGAGATTGCAAAATCAGTTGAAGGATTGGCAGCAGCGGATCCCAAAGCACTGGCAGATATAGGCATCACTTTTGCGGATTTTCCAGGCGATGACGAGACGCCATTTACCCGCAACATCCTACAGATCGATGAAGAAAAACTGGAGTCGGCACTTCAGTCTGATTTTGATTCGGTGCGGCGTATTTTTGAGTTTGAAGTCACCTCAAATGATCCTAACGTCAGCGTATTTTCGCGAACCAATGCGCTGAGCGTCTCCAATTTCACGCTCAATGTTAATACAGGCACTAATACATTTCAGGCAACCTATACTCAGGGTGGAATTTCCACCACGGTAAATCTGACAAAAACGGATCTCGGTGGCACCATTTCACTGTCAGGTCAAAGTGGAACGGCTTTGCAGGGTCTGGTTTTACTCTACACCGGCAGCGGCAATACCACGGCCAATGTGAATATATCTCAAGGGTTGGGTGACCGACTTTATAATACCGCGGATAACTTATTGAGGGACCAAACAGGCATTATTTCTGCCACGCTACAGCAGATTACCGATGAGTCCAGCCGTTACGAAGAAGAAATCACAAAAATTAATGACAGCGTCGAGCGTTACCGCGAGTCACTCTTGGCAAAATATAGTCAGCTAGAGCAAACCATCAGTCAGATCAACACCTTATTACAAAGCCTTGACGCCAATACCAATGCGCAGAATAATAACTAGTCATCGTTATTCTGGGGTTATATGACGCAGCAAGAAAACTATCACGCCTATCGCCGCGCCATCCATACGGTAGGTAAATCCCGTCAAATCGTGATGCTCTATGATGGCGTCATCAGCTCGCTACAGCAAGCGCGTGATGCCATGGCGCAGGGCCGCGCCGAGGATCGCTTTAATCTCCTCAGCAAGGCCTCACAAATTGTGATGGGTTTGCAGTCCAGTCTCGATTTTGACTCTGGTAAATTGATTGCGGCCACCCTCTATGATTTTTATTCCGGTATTCTCTTTCAGATGAATTCCATGAACCGCCATAATGACATGGCGCAATGTCAGGCGGTGATTGAGGAAATCAAGTCCATGCGTCAGGTGTGGGATGAGATTGACCGTCAGGAAACACAGGAAAATGGCGCTCAATCTCTTGTATCTAAACCAGAGGGCGACACCACACCTATGTCACCAACAGCTGATCAACCAACTGAAAACATTACACCTTCTGGCGGCATAAGTGTGTCAGCCTAATGATGGATGTATCTCCTGACAGATAATTTGATTGCTTTTTTCACCTAACTCTTTTATCAAACTCTGCCTTATAATAATGCTATTTTACCATAGGATTGGAGTCTAGGATGGGCGTGACGCTGCCAAAGGGCTATAAGCCAACAGATAAAGACGAATACATGAATGCCAAGCAATTGGAGTATTTCCGTCAAAAACTGGTCGCCTGGCGCGATGAGCTGATGCAGGATTCACGTGAAACCATCGAGAATCTGAAAGAAGAAAACTGGCATGAGCCAGACATTGCTGACCGCGCGTCATTGGAAACCGAAGCCGGCGTTGAGCTACGTACACGTAACCGCTATCTCAAGCTTATATCCAAAATCGATGCGGCACTGAAACGCATTGAGGATGGCGAGTATGGTTATTGCGAGGAAACTGGCGAGCCAATCGGCATTAAGCGTCTGGAAGCCCGCCCCATTGCCTCTCTCTCCATTGAGGCGCAAGAACGCCATGAAAAAATGGAAAAACAATACGCTGACGAAGATTAAAAGGAAATTATCACCTAGTCTTCAGAAAGACAGCCCTGCACTCGCTGTCACTTTTGGTAGATTTTCCCGCATCGTCGCTTCGTATTCCTGACGCCATGGTCCATGTTGGTATTGGCGTTGCTGCCCATTTTGTTCACATGCCAACGCATTTAACGCCGTACGAAAACTTTTCTGCTGTTCTGGGCTTGTTTGCTCTATGAAGTTTGTAAAAAGGTGGGCGCATCCCTTTTCCCCTAAAACATCTAAATCACGTGCTCTGATGAAAGCAGCTGAAATCATTGGGGAGGGCTGAAATGAGTATTGCACGATCAGATCGGCATCAAGATACTCACGCATCGCGCCAAGCAGCCCAGAATCTGTCTGAGCAAGCTCGAGAAGCGTAGCCCTGATTTCGTCGGTTTTAAACTGGATTTCGGTATCAGAAAAATTCATATCAGGCATAGGACGCTCCATTATTCTCGAAGAAGCCGCGTTCTTAGCTCACTTCTATGACAATTTGATGACGATTAGCCACGCGTTAACCATAAAGCAGACCATCCTTGATTTCGCCAGCGGCGCACCAGCCGTAATCCATGCTCGCGGTGCGCCAATAACACCATATTTTCCTGTCGCTCAAGCAATCCGGAGAGCACCACATGCCCGCGTGGTGCTAACATGCTGGCCAGTTGAGGTGCCATAGCCATGAGTGGGCGCGCCAGTATATTGGCAACAATCAGATCGAATGGCGCGTGCTGGCGCACTTGCGGGGCGGCATAGCCGTTGCCCACCACGACATCGACTAACGCATTCACCTGATTCAGGCGGAGGTTTTCTTGCGCAGCGCCGACGGCAACGGCATCAATTTCCACTCCTAACACCGGCACCCGCCAGCGCTTAGCCAATGCCATCGCCAGAATGGCAGAGCCACACCCCATATCCAGAGCACGACGCGGCAAACGACGGCGACAGATGGCTTCAATCGCCAATAAGCAGCCCTGCGTTGTTGCATGCTCACCGGTACCAAACGCGACATTAGCGTCAATCAGCAGTGGCGTACTTCCCACCGGTGGCTGTTGCAACACATGCGAGCCGTGAATGTAGAATGGCCCCACACGAAATGGCGGGAATGCATGCTGCGTCTCACGCACCCAGTCACGTGTCTCTACCGGCGCCACGATGGGCGCTTCAATGGATAATCCCGTGACTTCCTCCAGAATCGCCAACCGCGCCAGAACCTGCGCATGATCCGGCAGATGATCGAGGTAAAAGGCGAGCCGCCAGTAATGCGCATCAGCATCGACTTCATACATGCCGATACTCAGGGCATTTTCGCCAAATGCCTCCTCTACGAGAGGCATCAGGGATAATGCCAGATGAAACTCCATCTTCCAAATTTGAGCGGGCTGTGCAAATGGATTCGCGATCATGCTGGGCGTTATCTCTCTCATGGTACTTATGACATCTCTTAACGCATTTTTTGATGACCGTGCAACCAATCCCTCATATGCTGGCAGCATAATTAATGGGGATGAAAGCGATTCATGAAAACGTCTTCAATCAATGCAAGCGCAGCGAATCGGTCACAGCTTTATTCGGAGCTATTGATTCCACTCAATCAGGGTTTTCCTAAAAAGACGCTAGAGCAGGTGCTGCCCTATCTTGAACAAGACGCAAGCGATAGTGAGTTATGGTTTATTCATGGCGTTGCCCTGAAGCGCTTGGGCGACTT
>JAIEPI010000066.1 GCA_019749855.1 Rickettsiales bacterium
GGCACCACGTTTTGCCCTGCGAGCTTGGCGGCTTCCACACGGTGATTGCCAGAAAGAACCACGAGTTTATTGATTCCAATATCAGGATAGATCAGCACCGCACTGGTGGATGCGCCGTCTTTTTTGATGTTTCCAGAAAGACGGCGCATCTGATCGGCGGTCATGTATCGAGCATTTTCTTCCGCCGAGAGCGTGTAGAGCACATCGACAGGCACGGTGGAGAAATTGACCCGAAGCGGCTTTTCTTCACCATCATCTGCTTCAAAAAAGCGAATCTGGTCAGCATGAAGATAGCTGTACTGTTCGGGATCCGTTGGAAATTCAACGCTTGCTGGATTGCTTTTCGACATAGGACTTCCCGAATTTAGGCCACCACCAGCGCGAATAAATATCCTGCGGGGTTTCGTTACGCATGGCGGAGCCGTAGTTGATGATGTTCCCCTCGGCAGGATCGTCAGCTTCACGGCGATTAAGTATTTCGTAGATGCCGCGATATTTCATTGAAACCGCGTTATGGGTGCGCGCCGTTGTCACCACATAATCAATACGGCTGATGATTTTTTTGCTGACGATATCGAGCAGGGTTTTGGATGTGGCGAGATAGGCAATAAACTTGGATAGCTTTGCCTCGCGGCAGATCGTTACATCCGAAAGCAAGTAAATGGTGCTGTGTCCAAACGTCGGATATTTCGGCAGGCTGTATATGATTCCACCGACCAGCATTTTGTCGATAAAGACAAGGAAATTGGCAACCCCTGTTGAATGGATAATGGTTTTCTGAAGGTAGATGTCCTTGATGAAATCCATGTGGCGGCTCTCCGCTTGGACAATCTGCACGCGGCTCTCAGCAGTGAGCTTCAGTGGATCGATGGGATCATAAGCGAAAGGCTCAGGCTCTTTGTAGAGATGCCGCACTGATGACTTGTCTGTTCTGGCGTAGCAGTAATGCGGCACTTTCCGCCCTGTCACATATTCCAGCACCGGCTTGCGATGAGGAAAGAGCTGATCTGAGAGAATGCAGTACGGCACGCCTGACGCATCCACCTCGTCGATAATGTCGCCCAGCATTTTGGGGTCATAAAGGTCATAATCCGGTGCAGGCCAGTGGATGTTTTCTTCAATGAACTTGAACTGGCTTTCGTAGTCGCCTTTGAAAAAAGGCGGAAACGCTAATATGCCAGCGTCTTCGGCAATGGCCTGTTTAACGTGCTTTCGCCAATCCCCTGCGAAGTAGCCGTGCAGCTGCATGTCGGGTAGAAGCTGATCGAGCTTGTCTTTCGCCTTATCGAAGAAGTGGTCGAAGTTTTCGACGTAGTAATCGAAATGCTTGATGGCATATTCATTCTTGCGAGCACCGTAGCGCGCCATGTCACAGGCTACCAAAACGGCAGCGGTTTTCTCGAAGAAGCTGCTTACGTCTGATCGCTCCTGAATGAAGGAAAGTGCGCCTTCAAAGCGGATGTTGAATTCACGGTTGCTGGCGAGATAACCCACGGCGGATGAATACAGGCTGACATCATTGCTGAAGACAGGCAGATGCGTAAACTTCGATTTCAGTGCGCGCTCAATCCGAAAACTACCCGAGCAGCATACATAGGCGCGCTCCCATTTCTTAAAGTCGAGTATTCTAAAAACCTGCTCGATGCAGGCGGTTGGGACTGCGCCATAGAACATTGATAGAGCCTTGTTTTAGCATGATATTTCTTTGTTTCGGCGGTCGATTTCTGTGTACGGCACATGGGCTATGTGCTTGGATTATCTCACCTACCACAACCACCACCGAACCAGACGATGAGACCGAAAGAACCAATCGACTTAGGCAAAGAATTTAGAAAACAGTTTGATCGCTTCACCTACCGCAGGAATTGGCACGATGCGTTTCGTGACTTTATCGACATCACCGCCTGTGTGGTGCATCAGGAGCCGTACCATCGAGGGCTGCTTGAGCGTGACGATGATTTTGAGCGCATTGAAGAGCTCTACATGTCCACCATCAAACGCTTCGATAAGGAAGAGCTGGATCTGGTGAGCAAGCTCTATGCGTTTACGCACATGGCGCTGGCTTCAACAGGTGAGGACTTTCTGGGTCAGATATACATGGATCTGGAAATCCACAATAAACACAACGGCGAATACTTCACGCCCACGCACATGGCGCGGATGATGGCGGAATTAAGCATGGGTGGTTGCGAGGATACGATTAAGTCGAAAGGCTACATCACCTTGCAAGAGCCGACATGTGGCGCGGGTGTCATGGTCATCGAAGCCGCCAATGTCATCCGCCGGCACGGGCATGATCCGCGATTCACGATGCTGTTTCAGGCAATCGACATTAACCGTGTGTGCTTCAACATGGCGTATATCCAGCTTTCCATGCTTGGGCTTGCGGGAAACGTCATCCACGGAGATACGCTCAGAGCCGAAGTATGGGAGTGCCGCGCTACGCCGCAATGGAAGCTGATGACCAAGCACCACGTTCCTGCCGAGATTCTGCCAAACGTCATTGTGCCATTAAAGCCAAAGGCGGAAGTTCCAGTTCCACAAGCGGCACAGGCCAGAAGCACCCAGCAATTTGCATTTCAATTTTAGGAGGAAACGATGAAGGAAGTGCAGCGAGTAAATGACGGAGGGTTGCCCCTCCGTCACCCTACGCCAGGGTACCACCCCAAAGCGTACTACCACAACCTCCAAACGTCGGAGACGGTCAGAGGCGGCATCAGGGTACCACCCCCGATGCGCCCCCGATTATCAATAGTTTTATCAAGTCTGCAACCATGAGCGCATGAAAGGAGCTTAAAATGTCTGCATCCATCCACGAAAATTGCATTGAAATACTGAGGCGTACCCATGACGGTGACGACCTATCGCCAGAGCATTTGCGGCTCGTTGAAATCGCTGTCAATGCCAAGCCAAGCGAGAAGATTGAAGCGGCTATCATGGCACTGCTTGCACGTTGCCGCGCCGGTTATGAAAAGCCGTGGTTTCACGGCATCGAACACCTGACGATTGACCATGTGGGATATGTGTTCTGGAAAGGCCGCGAGGTCGAGCATTACGATAATGATTTTGCTTTCACCGAACGCGGCAAACGATCTGCCATCGAACTTGCTGAACGCTGCCGCCATCTGGAATCCATCGGTGTGGAAGTCACATGCAGTAATGCGATCTGGAAATGGGAGAAATACGCCCCGAACGCTGCATAAATACTTGTTTTATATGGTGTTTTCTTGTTGACGGCTAAGTCAAAAAAGCTAGGATTTTCAAACTACTACCACAACCAACCAAACCAAACGGAGACTTGTTATGACCACTTTAATCGAACTTCAGGAAGAAGCCTTTGTCGCCTTATTCCAGCCTGTCAAAAATCATCTGAAAGAATCCGCATCCTTTGACTGGGGCTACGGATACGGCACGATGTTTGAAACCTACGGCGACGAGCATGATTATGTCGTTGCCCAGCCACAAAATACCATCTGGACGCTATGCAGTGGTGATGATGGTGATTACATCACGAGCGGCTATCACTTCGCAGATCGGCTTGGCTATTTTATCAGCCAGCATCCAGTGCCTGAAGGGGTTGAAGTTCAGGTGACACTGCCGCGCATCGATGACAATGGCGAAGAAGAAGCCAATATCCACGATGCCGCCTTTGCCATGACGGGACGTGTTGAGGCCGTCATCGGCGATTATGATTTCTGCTCCAGTCATCAGGAGCTAGATATTGAATACGGGCTGTATCGCATGTTGGGCGAAGCACGCGCTCTTGTTGGCGTTACCAAAAATGACGGCACGCCAGCGGATAGCTATCAATTCCGCCATCAGCTCAAACAGATTGATGAGCAGCTCGCCCGCTACGAAGCCGAACGCGCCGAGTTCTTGGCCGAAGCCGTTTAACCCTTAACCGCGACGTGAATCTCGAACCGCTGTGAAAGCAGCGGGCGATGAGGCACGCCCAGATGGAGATACATTATGATGACGCACGAAGGAATATGGACACCGTGGGGACGCTCACAAGGCGGCAATCGCTACATGCCGGGTGTTGATTTTTACCACACCGCCAGTCATGGCGGCATCAAGCTCGCCCTCACGCTGAATGAGCAAATCCCGCCGCCATTTAGGAATCCTGAAGGCTGGTATGAAGAGGACTGCGAGTTCGCCATACCGTTTTACTTTTTCCACGATGCTTTAAGGGAGCACTGCCTGAAGCATGGGCTTCAGGGGCATACCATGTCACCCGAAGACTGGTTCGGCAAATATGACAAAGCCTATTATCTGGGAGTCATCGAGCGATATTGCCGCGCCGCCTGTGTGCTGCATTTTGGAACGCAGTATAGCGATGAACAGCTGAATCAGAGCTTCAGCAATCGCACCGAGCTTGAACGTGAAATTGCCGAAATTCAGCGCAGGATTGGCGCATTCAGCTCAACCCGCACCCGCACGCAGGAGGCTGTATGCAGATCGTCGATCTGACAGAGCCGCTAGAGGCTATCAAGCTCAAGCATGGTGACCGCTGGTATCTGGCAGAAGACGCGGTGCATGACGCAGAAGCACTCTGGCAAGGCAAAGCCAATCGGCACGGCGTGTTCATGGGGTATGAAACCATCACGCTGGCGAAAGTCGGCTCATGCAATGCCGAGGCACGCATCATCCAGACAGGCAATGGCTGGTGGGCAGCCAGCAGCAGTTACGATTATGGCTATGGCGGTGCAGGATCAGCCCCTTCCGTATGGGAACGCCAAGCCTTCCTGAACCGTGAAGACGCGCTGGCGGCAATCGCTGAAGAGATTGCCCGCTCGTTTGCAACCATCGCCCAGGAACGAAACAGCTGCTCAGGCGAAAAGAACCGAAGCGATGCCAAGCGCATGATCGAAGAGCTGCGCGCCTACAAAACCCCACAACTCACCCTGTTTTAGAAAGGAAAAGCCATGAACCATCTTGCCATTGTTGTTGAAGGCGGTGTCGTCCGAGAAATCTATGCCAACGATCCTGCTGCGCTCAAAGTCACCGTGCTCGACTTAGACATCGAAGGAAGCGAGCTACCGCCTGACGCAATCGCCAACATCCATGTGTTTCCAGTCGAGTCGTTTTCGGGAATGCACAAGGATTTGCTGAACGCCTATTGCAACGCGCAGTGGGACGATAGCAAACTTGCAAATAACTAGCTGATTTTATTGGTTTTATTGTCGATTTCTGTGGACGGTAAAGTCAAAAAAGCTAGGATTTTCCTACTACCACAACCAACCAAACCACCAAGGAGAAACCGTTATGTGCATTCATGCAGAGCATTATGAACAACTATTAAACCTCGATCCGTTGCTGCCCGAACGTCAGGCCAAAGAAAGCCTCCTGATTCCGGCAAGCCCGATGCCCGGCAGCATCACGGTGAAACATCGTGGCGCATCCGTCATGCGAGTAGAGATTGCCTTTAACACCGAGCAGCAGGGCAAACTCTCGCCTGACCATAAAATGCTGGTGAAGGTGGATATGTATCACCGCAAGGCCATTCCTGAATCCATCTGGTTTCGCTGCAAGGGTACGACGCATACCCGCGTGCCGAACAAGGGCATCGATCAGAGCATCCAGACGGTGCTGACCAACCGGCTGAACGCATGGCTTGAGATGCTTTCCGCATCCGCAGCGACCGTTCACTAACCGACACACGAGCACGACAATGGCGATGTACCTGCATTTGGTGCGCGGATTAGCGCGCCCTGAAATCACCGAAAACGGCACGTTTGTCGGCGTGATTCAGACCATCGGCCCACTGGCAACCGTCGCTGAATCGGCGGATGGCACGGTGCATCTGGTTTTTTGTGACCCTGATGATCCGCACCGCGTGTGGCTCGATGACGAAAAGATTCTAAGGCGGAGCGGCAATCGTTTCCACTTCGCCGGAGATGAGTTTGCAACCTTCATAATCAACACCCAAAGGAGTTACCCATGAGTGATTTTGTTAAACTGTGCATGAATAATTATAAACGCCTGATCGAGCTGGTTCCCGATTTAGAGAATTTGCGCGGCGGCTGCTACCGCAAGCTCAAAGCCAAAGGCTATATGGATTTGAGCTTTGAAGTGCTGACCCGATCAGACAACAGCATGGATATTGCGATAGCGCATTATTTCAAGCAGAACGGCGATTTAGTGCCTGACCCCGATATGCGCATCCGCGTTGATCTGACGCACAAGGCGGCAATGCCCATGTCATTCCAGAATGCGTTGTACTACCGCGAGGCGATGGATGAAGACGGCAAAGGCAATAAGCGCGAGGCCGCAGATCAGGCCTCCTTCCTTAGCCAATGGCTTCGCAATCTGAAATCACAAGGCCACACGCTGGCTGAAACGGTGGAGGGTTAATCATGCACAATCTGCATTTTGTCATCGTCAAAGCCGATTCCGCCAGTGATGCCGCAAGCGAAGTCGAATCCGAAATCAGCAACTGGGGTAATGAAAACAACTGGCGCTCTATCGGCGGCGTTGCTTCTGAAGATGGTCAGGACGACATCGAAAACCACGATGGTGGCCGCTGGGGATTATCCTTTCTGGATGAGCTGGAGGAAATCCCGAAGGACGGCTCGTATTTTGCGCGCACCGTGGCGTATGTTCAGTGGCTGGTGAAAGACCCTGTCACGCTGGAATACCAGCCTTGGGCTACGATCTGCGACTTCAAGGAAGGCATCAGCACGGTTGCCAATCACCTGATGCACTTCGACATTGAAAACGGCGAGCTTCATGAATTATGGGCAGCCAGCCGCAACATCAAACAGCTCTACGAGTTGCTCGGTGCACGACGCTCCCTAGCGAAGGGTAATGATCTGCCAGAGTTTTACGATTGGCAGTTTGACCAAACAGGCGTGACCGACATGACCGCTACGAGCGACGGCAAGCAGCGCTACATCGTGTTTCTCGACATGCACAGCTAACATTTAGGAGGATTATCATGGCTGATATGTACGGAGCGGTATGCTCCAATGTGTTCCAGGTCAAAGACGTGGAGAAATTCAAGGAATGGTTTGCCC
>JAIEPI010000163.1 GCA_019749855.1 Rickettsiales bacterium
GGGCGCATGCGGCAGATGGGCGAGCTGACGTCCAAAGAAAATAACATCCGTGGCTAGGCGCGTGAGCGTTTTGCTGAAAAAATTACGCATGGTGGATTGTACGATTCTATTATCACTGGCGTACAAATCCCTAATCGTCACATCTTTGGGGTTTTTGCCGGTCTCAAAAGCCACCGTTTCAGCGAAGGTATGCCAGATGTCGCTATTGACGCGCATGGCGTACATGCCCGTCACCGCCAGACTTCCTGCACCCAGCAGGTTATCGTAATGAGACGCTAGCGTGGCATCACGAACTTTATCACGAAAGCCGGGCAATCCCTCTGTCAGCTGGCTGGAGTTACCTTGCCAATTTTCCAGCTTCTGTTGCGTCATTTTTGGATCATAGAAGCGTGCTTTTCGCGTGATTTCCTCTAAAGGAAGTGCGCCCGCTTTTTTGTGTAGGAAATTATCAAAGATTTTCATCTTCTCGGGCATACGCAGCACATGTTCGTCCAGCCAGCGCACCGGTGGCATTTCCTGTGCAAAGTTGATCATCGCGCGCAAACCATAGCGCGCTGGCAAGGCAGCCAGCAGCATCCGGAAATAGCCGGGCGTGCTCGCCGGATCCTTGGTAACGCCGGTATGAAGTGGTTCAGCCTGATTTGAATCCATGGCACTATCGTAGTTGACAGACTCCATACTATACCAAGCCTGACGCTATGAGGCGCATGAAGATTTGATGACATTCGCCACCAGAGGGTATGGCAATGCACTTATATTCCATATTGTTACACATAATGTGTCTATCCTTGGGACATGCACTGTCCTCTTAAAGCTACCCTAATGAAGAACTCGCAAGCGGAACAATGCCATTTTCGCAGCACAAGACTGCATGGGGCGCATGAGCTAACTGTAACAGTTACAGCGTGGCGGCGCTCACGGCCAGAATCAGCAGAAGGCATGCAATGGCATAGAGCATTTGCCCCCTTCTGACGTCGCTGATGGTCACTTTCGCGGTGCCGCTACCCGTCCACCCATCCTCAATCAACACCCCGTGCCGTTTACGCGGCCCAGCCAACGCTACGCCCAGCGCCCCTGCCATCACGCTGACCGGCAGACCGCTGTTAGGCGAGATAAAGCGCCCCGAATCCTGAATAAGGCTTCGCAGCGCACGACGCAGACTGGTGCGCGGCACAATCGGCGTTGCCAACAGCAAAAAAACGACTGATAGCCGACTCGGCAAAAATTGCAGCATATCATCGCAAAGCGCCGGCCAGCGGCCAAATGCTACATGTGCACGGTCACGATGCCCCACCAGCCCATCCAGGTGATTCACCAACACAACGCTGAGGGCACCCGGTAATCCAAACAGCACATACCAGAACGCCGGCGCCAGAATGCGATCCGCAAAATTTTCTGCCAGATATTCAAGAGCCGCGCGACACAACGTGAATTGATCCAGCATATCCGCGTCGCGTCTGGCGAGCGGGGCGGCCTGCTTACGTGCGACCTCGAGCTGGCCTTTCTTAAGGGCCTGAGTGACCTGCAGCACATCTTCATAGAGCGGGCGCAACGGGATGAGGCTGGCCAGAATGAGCATTTCAATGAGGCTCAAGAGCGCACTATGCTGAGCCAGCTGGTGCAGCCAAACACCCAACAAAATGACTAAGACTAAGCCGCCGAGTAACAAAACCATCCCGCGTTGACGACGCGTGTCATCGCTGCGTTGCGAACGATTTAAACGAAGGGCAAAACGCTCAATAATACGTTGAATGGCGGACACCATCATCGAGGTGCCGATCAGACGATGCAGCCAGCGTGGGCCGCCCAGCATGGCACTGGCATATAACGCCATCGCCAGTAAAAAAAGCCTCTCATCAAGTAGATTGGCCATAAGTGACTCCCCATGGCCTAATTAATGACGACCTCTACGCGTCGATTCACGCGGCTGGTGACCTGATCGTTCGTTGGCTCTTTAAGGTCTGTTTCACCAAATGCATAGAGCGATATCAACTCAGGCGCAACGCCACTTTCAATCAACGTTTTTTCAACCTGCTTAGCACGACGAAGTGACAATTCAACATTAGCTTCCTGTTCACCGCGAGTATCCGCATTGCCATTCAATACAATTTCATACTGATCAATATTGTGTAAATCGGTGAGAATAATGTCGAGCACTTCCATCGCATCATGATTCAAACGATCGCTGTTACTATCGAAGAAGACCAGATACGTCAGCGACACGTCCGTAGCCTGCAAAGGATTCTGTGCGATGGCGCCGGATGTCGTATGCGTGACTGGCCCAAGCTTCATCAGCGCGGCTTCCATTGATTCACGACAATGGGCACGCGCTGGAGAGTTGAATGGTTCCGCCGCCTCTTCAATCCAGCAATCATAATAAACCTGAGCCTGTGCCAGCTCCTGTGGCATGCGTTGTGGATGCGCCAGATGTGCCATCAACCAGGCGCGTGCCTGCGCTAACGCGTCACGCTCGTTTTTGTCATCAATATCCAGATGCCAATATTCCATTTTTTCAGGTTGCACGGCATCACCATAGGCCGAGGCCAATCCTTTAGTGGCAAAATGTTGCGAGCTCCACCAGTCCAAACGCGCCGCTTCCTGATCCGCTAGGTCAAGATAGTACTTTGATAATGCCTGCTGCAGAGCTGAACCGTTGGGCGTGACGTTTCGGAGGCTTTCCAGTGTCTCACCAGAGCACGACGCGAGATAGAAGAATGCAACCAGCCAGAACGCGCGCATAGATGCCACTACGGTTAATTTCCTATAGCATGAGTATTTTAGTGAGCGAGGCAAAGGCTTTTTGCTTAACTCTTGCAATCGACATCACAATACGCTAATTGCGCGTCAACATGAACACAGCGTCAAATCAATGACGCTTTATTGAATGGAGAATTACATGGTTATTGAGCGCACACTTTCTATCCTGAAACCTGACGTTACCGAGCGTAATCTTACCGGCAGCGTGAATGCCGTGTTTGAAGGCAAAGGCCTGCGAATTGTGGCTCAAAAGCGCCTGCGCTTGTCACGTTTACTGGCCGGTGAATTCTATGCTGTACACAAAGAGCGTCCGTTTTTCGGCGAGCTGGTGGAATACATGGTGTCCGGTCCTGTTGTCGTACAGGTTCTGGAAGGTGAAAATGCGGTGCTTCGTAACCGTGAAATTATGGGCGCAACGAATCCTGCAAACGCCGACGAAGGCACCATTCGCAAGTTGTTTGGCGAATCTATTGAACGTAATTCTGTGCATGGCTCCGACAGCGCAGAAAATGCCGCCAATGAAATTCGCTTCTTCTTCAGTGACATGGAAATCGACAGCTGAAGTTTTTTCACTTTATGCGCTTGTGCTGTGATGGTCACACTCGAAAAAAACAGCTGATGCATGCGCGCTTGTTTATATTTTATTTAACAAATGATGGTAGCATTCACTTAGTATCATATTGAAACAATCGGGTGGGAATTAACCAATGCGCATCTCAAAAAAGCTTCCCCTGTTCATCTCCGGAGCTGTTTTAATATCTCAGATCGTCACCGGCGGCCTCAACTATTGGCAAACCTACGAAGGAACTCTGCGCCTGCTGCATGAAAATATTGTTGGAATTCAGCAGGACAAATCAGAGAGCCTGACTATCTATCTCAACTCGATTCGTGAAGATCTGACATTTACAGCACAAGGCGAAAATGCACGTGATGGCTTGAAGGATTTTACCAAGGCATGGGATGCACTTGAGGGCGTTAATCGCAGCGAATATCTGCAATCATGGTACCCTAAACAAAGTAACAAAGAACTGACTCAGGCGCAGGACGGCACACTTTACAGTGAATATCATGGCGCACATCATCCGTGGTTTAGATCATTACAAACACAGCGTGATTACTATGATGTGTTTCTGATCGATCCGCGTGGTAACGTGGTCTACACTGTTTTTAAAGAACTTGATTTTGCCAGCAATCTTTTCACAGGCCCATGGAAAGATACTGATTTAGGTAAAGTTTTCCGTAAAGCTTTGAATGCCAAAGAGACTGAAGTTTTTTTCAGTGACTTTGCCGCAAATGCGCCAAGCGATGATGTGCCTGCCAGCTTTATTGCCACTCCGGTCTTTGATAGAGACGGTGCACGACTCGGTGTGCTTGCCTTCCAAATGCCTTCCGCCCGCATCAGCCATATCGTACAAAGCGCATCACTCAAGGATATGGGGCAGGTCTATCTTGTGGGTCAGGATCACTTACTACGCACAGACAATAGCCTAACTGAAAATAATGAGATTCTAAGCAGCAAGGCGGATATTGATTCTGTGCAAAAAGCACTGAAAGGAAAAACAGGCGCGGAATTTACCAAAGATTATAACGGTCAATCAGTTTATAGCGCCTACATGCCCATCACTTTCCTAGGCGTAACATGGGCGTTGATTACGGATATTGATGAAGCTTATGCACTGCATGTGCCGCATGAAATCCGACAAAGCACAATTTTAACTATTCTAGGTGGTATTGTTTTATTCAGCATCGTTGGCTTGTTATATGTCCGACGCATCACCAATAAACTCGATGAACTTAATTCATCCATGAGTGATATTGCAGGGGGCAACGTCGCCACGCCCATTCCCTCCACCCAATGCGAGGACGAAATTGGCGACATGGCACGATCGCTGGAAATTTTTAAGCAAAACACCATCAATAACAGGCTGATGGAGGCGGAGCAGGTAAAAGAAAAGCTTCGTGTTGAGGAAGAAAAGAAACAGACAATGCAAAATTTGGCGCGCAACTTTGAAAATCGCGTCCAAGGCATTATCAATTCCGTGGCTTCTGCAGCAACACAACTCTTCCAAACAGCAGAAACCATGAGCACGGCGATTGGCGTTGCCTCACAAAAAGCTGGTGAAGTGGCAACAGCCTCCAGTGAAACATCCCATAATGTGCAAAGTGTGGCGTCAGCGACTGACGAAATGACCGCAAGCGTGCGCGAGATTACGGAGCAAGTCTCTAAATCATCACGTGTTGTGCAAGACGCTGTTGAGAAAGTTCAACTCGCAGATGTAACGTCACAGTCACTGGAGCAGTCCGCGCGTCAAATTGGCTCTGTTGTTGAGTTGATTCAGGATATTGCCAGCCAAATTAATCTCTTGGCACTCAATGCCACCATTGAATCTGCGCGCGCAGGTGATGCGGGCAAAGGTTTCGCAGTGGTCGCCACCGAGGTCAAAAATCTGGCAGGACAGACGGCGCAGGCGACCGATGAAATATCGCGTCAGATTTCGAACATGCAGCAAGTCTCGCGTGAGGTGGTTGAAACACTCAATGCCATCAAGTTAGCTATCAATCACATCAACGAATATTCAACCGCGGTGTCTGCCGCCATTGAAGAACAAAGTGCTGTCACTGACGATATTGCGAGCAATATGGGTTCGGCGGCGCTTAAAACACAGGAAATATCATCTAATATTGTGGATGTGACCTGCTCCACGTCCGATGCCAGCTTCTCTGCGGGGCAGGTACTGGATGCCGCAAAATCCCTGTCTCAGGAGGCGGAAGTCCTCCGTCGTGAAGTGGATTCATTCCTCAGCGAGGTACGGGCGGGCTGATCAGCAGACTATCCGTAACGGCCGCTTGCACAGTCCGGGTATTTACATCTTCTGATGTGGCATTAATGAGTAGCCGCAATGCCTCGGGATAAATAATGTGCTCAGCCAAATGAACGCGCTGTTGTAGTGTTTCCACCGTATCCGTGGCGTAGACCGGAACGGCCGCCTGTATGATAATAGGTCCGGCATCGAGGGCGGCTGTCACCTGATGCACAGTGCATCCGGTAACTTTGACCCCATCCGCTAAAACCCGTGCGTGCGTGTTTAAACCGACATAGCTAGGCAGCAATGAAGGATGAATATTGAGCATTTTGCCAGCCCATTTGGCAACAAATGCCTCAGTGAGCAGTCGCATGAATCCGGCGAGGCACACATAGTCGATACGATGCTCCATTAAGCATTGATGGATGGCTTCATCAAAATCGTCGCGACTTTTATAATCGCCATGGGGCAACACGCAGGTGGCTATATTGGCGTGACGGGCGCGGGTCAACCCATAAGCGTCTGAGCGATTGGAAATCACCAGTATAATCTCTGCCGGAAAATCTGCTGCTTGGCTTGCATCAATTAATGCCTGCAGATTTGAACCACTGCCGGAGATAAGCACGGCGACACGATGGCGTTTCATAACTGCCCGAGATATTGAACAGAGCTGGTGCCTGGTGTCTCAATCAACTGTCCGATGCGCATCACATCCTCACCTGCCTGCCGTAAAGACTGAGAAATACGATCCTCCGCATCCGCTGAACAGACCAGCACCATGCCAATACCACAATTAAATGTCTTCAGCATTTCTGCGTCCGCCACATTGCCCAGTGAGCGCAGCCAGCTAAAGAGCGGCGGTAAAATCCATGAGTCCAAATCGATTTCAGCAGACACACCTTCACTTAATACACGAGGAAGATTCTCGGTTAACCCTCCTCCCGTGATATGCGCCAACGCTTTAATCACAGGCGCTTGCGGCATGTTGTTAAATTCACGTAGTACATGAAGTACTGGCTTCACATAGAGCTTTGTGGGCACCAGAAGCATTTCGCCGATAGATAGGCAATTCTTGCCTGTATGATTGGGAAAAGCAGAATCTATCTGGATGTTTGCGTGTTGTAATAAGGCTCGCACCAGACTAAAGCCATTGGAGTGGACGCCGCTTGAGGTCAAACCCAGCAGCACGTCTCCTGCCTTTAACTGCTCCATGCGCGGCAGGACGTGATGCCGCTCGACAGCACCCACGGCAAATCCGGCGAGGTCATATTCGCCATGGTGATACATGCCTGGCATTTCAGCTGTTTCGCCACCAATCAGCGCACAGCCTGAAAGCTCGCAGCCTTTGGCAATGCCCTGAATGACTGCGGATGCTTGTGACACATCCAACGCCCCGCAAGCAAAATAGTCTAGAAAGAACAATGGTTCCGCTGCTTGCACCAGTAAATCATTGACACACATGGCTACGAGATCAATGCCAATGGAATCGTGTTTTTGCATCATGTGTGCCAATTTTA
>JAIEPI010000191.1 GCA_019749855.1 Rickettsiales bacterium
AGCACCAACACCGCACTGTTTTCCGAGTATTACCCGATCCTGCTCGGCGCCAATCTGGTGATCGCTGTGCTGCTGGTGATTCTGGTCATCTATCTCTTTTTAGGAAACTGGCGCGCTATGCTAATTCCGGCATTGAGTATTCCAGTCTCCATCATTGCCACCTTCATTATTTTGTGGGTGCTGGGCTACACCATCAACCTGCTCACCTTATTGGCGCTGGTGCTGGCCATTGGCTTGGTGGTGGATGATGCGATTGTGGTGTTGGAAAATATCTATCGGCGTATAGAGCTGGGTGAGTCACCGCTGGTGGCGGCATTCCGCGGAACACGTCAGGTCGGCGTGGCCGTCATTGCGACCACCTTGGTTCTGGTGGCCGTGTTTGTGCCCATTACCTTTCTGGAGGGCAGTGTCGGGCGTCTATTTTCGGAGTTCGCCTTAGCGATGGCGGCGGCGGTAACTTTCTCGGCGCTGGTGGCGCTGACTTTGTGTCCGATGTTGTCGTCGAAGCTTCTGAGCAAAGGCTTACCCAAACGCCAGCGTCTGACGTCACGCCTTGATGATCTTTTCGTGCGTATGCGAACCGCATATGTCTCGCTATTGCAGAAAAGCTTGCTGAAGCCTGCGTTTGTCATTGGCACTTTTCTGGTTGCCGCCACGCTCAGTCTTTTGCTTTTCTATCTGGTGCCAAATGAATTTGCACCCAAGGAAGATCGCGGTGCGTTTTTCATCATCATTAATGGGCCTGAGGGCGCAACCTATGCTTATATGGAGGAGCATCTCAATGCGATTGAAGCTCGCCTGATGCCCATGGTAAAAACGGGCGAGATTGATCGTATGCTTCTGCGCGCGCCGCGTTCGTTTGGGGATACGGATGTGTTCAGTACCGCGGTGGCGGTGGTGATTCTTAGTGACTGGCATTCAGGGCGGCGCTCCGGCTGGGAGATCATGGATGATGTGCGGGGGCGTCTGGTGGATTTGTCCGGCATCAATGCGTTTACCATCATGCGGCAGGGGATTGGGCAGGTGGGGCTTCAGAAATCCATGCAGTTTGTGATTGGTGGTGCCACTTATGAGCAATTGGCTGAGTGGCGTGATATTGTCATGGCGGAAGCACAGAAGAATCCCAAACTGGTTGGGCTGGATTACGATTACAAAGAAACCAAGCCGCAGCTTCGTGTGCGTATTGATCGTGATCGCGCCGGTGATTTAGGGGTATCCATTAGCCAGATAGGACGCACGCTGGAAACCATGCTGGGCATGCGCGTGGTGACTACTTTCATTGATCGTGGCGAAGAATATGATGTCATTGTGGAGGGTGAGCGAAATTTGCAGCGCAATCCTTCCGCGCTGGAGAATATCTATGTACGCTCGGAGCGCAGCAAAAAACTGATCCCGCTCTCCAATCTGGTGACTGTTGAGGAATTTGCGGATGCCATTGCGCTCAACCGCTATAATCGTATGCGAGCCATCACCATTGAGTCAAACCTTGCCAGTGATTATACGCTTGGGGAGGCGCTGGCATTTATGGAAAAAACGGCGCGTGAGAAACTTCCGCCTGAAGCGCGCATCGATTACAAAGGCGAGTCACTGGAATATAAGCGCTCCAGTGGCTCTGTCTATTTCGTGTTTATCCTTTCATTGATTGTCGTCTATCTTTTTCTGGCCGGACAATTTGAGAGTTTTGTGCACCCGTTTATCATTTTACTCACGGTGCCATTGGCGATGACGGGCGCGCTACTTGGCTTATTTCTGATGGGTGGATCCATCAATATCTACAGCCAGATTGGCATGATTATGCTGGTGGGGCTGGCGACTAAAAATGGTATTTTGATTGTTGAATTTATTAATCAGCTGCGTGATCAGGGCTTACCTTTTGAGCGGGCGATTCTGGAGGCATCCGCTAAGCGTCTGCGCCCTATCATCATGACCAGCCTAACAACGGTCATGGGCGCTCTGCCTCTGATGATCTCCAGTGGAGCCGGTTCTGAGACACGAGGCGTTATTGGTATTGTGGTGGTGTTTGGAGTGATTATCTCCACTGTGCTCACCCTGTTTGTGGTGCCAGTGGCTTATCGACTGATTGCCGCGCAAACATTTTCGCCGCATGCCATGGAAAAAATTCTTGCACAGGAATTGGAAGAAACGCCAGAGGCAATCTAGCCATGATAGGCTGAAGTAATTACACTGGATTCAATGATAGCCCCTTGCGCGGCATATCTTTCATTTCCTTGCTGATAATCTGCACCAGTTTTTCTAGTAGTTTTTTACGCGGCGACGAGTCACGCCACACAAGGCCAACCTGACGAGATGGGCAGGGATCTTTGAATGGAATATAGCGCACATAATGTGAAATTCTCTCATCCGCAGCGAGTGCCGGCATCAGGGTGACGCCGTGTCCACCGGCAACCATTTGTCGCAGTGTCTCGATGCTGGTGGCACTAAATCCTTGCGCTTCCTGACTGCCAGACATCCGGCATAGCTCCAGTGCCTGTGCGCGTAAGCAATGCCCATCTTCCAGCAATAACAATTCTTCACCCGCCAGATCATCAATCGAGACTTTCTTGCGTTTGGCGAGCGGGTGATTTTCAGGAACGGTGAAAAGGAAAGACTCCTGATAGATCACAGATTCATGCATTCCATCTTCAGCTAAGGGGAGCGCCACAAAAACAGCGTCCAGCTCCCCATTTTTGAGCTGTTGGGTGATGGTTCTGGTGTGCCCCTCCACTAAAGAGAGTGACATGCTGGGTAGGCTTTTGCGCAGCACCGGCATTAATCTTGGCAATAGATAAGGGGCAATCGTTGGAATAATGCCCAGACGGAATTCACCGCCTAACGGGTTGCTCGCCTGCTTGGCTATTTGGCGAATTGCCTCGCTTTCACGCAGTATGTTTTGTGCGCGCTGAACAATACGCTCACCCACCGGCGTCACTGACACACGTTTATTCGTACGCTCGAAAATCTGAACACCCAGTTCAGATTCAACCTTCTGAATCTGTTTGCTGAGCGATGGCTGACTGACGAAGCACAACTCAGATGCGCGATTAAAATTCAATGTCTCGGACACAGTGGTAATGTATTTCAAGTCACGAAGGTTCATATAAACAATGCCTATTATGGATGTAATAATAATAGCAAATTATTTGATAAAAGATAGAGAGAAAGAATCATTAAGATCGAAACAATAGCTAAATGAAAGTGATGGTATTTATAGCGATTGAACGTTTATGGCTCACTGAAATGATGAGTTTTGCATCTACTATTGTCGCAATTAGCGGGTGGCATTCACCACAAACGTAATGGATACCTCATCTTTTACCACGGATGTATCAGCCCATTCGCCCTGTCCAATGCCAAAGTCAAGGCGCTTTAGTTGAACCTGACCGTGCGCGCTTGCCGCATGGTCGCTGATGGAATCAATCGTAAAATCTATCGATAGTGGTTTAGTAATATCTCTAAGTGTGAGATCGCCTTGCACATTATAATTGGCCTGAGTTTGTTTTGTAAACTTACGTGACGTGAAAATAGCATCATGAAAGAGAGAGCTGGCCAGCCAGTCTTTTTCAATGAGTGCGTTTGTTACTGCCTCATAACTACTATTTACCTCATGTGTATTGATATGAATGTTGGCGCTATTGCCCTGCATATTCGCTTCGCTGAAGGTGATGTTACCTTGCAGCGCATGAAAACTCCCTTGCACCGGCGCACCATTCACAGTCGCTGTAAATTCCACTCGGCTATTTTGGGAGTCTATCTGATACGTCAGCGGCGCTGTCTCGGCAGGTAATGCCTCGGCGAAGGTCAGTGCCGGCGTCGTCACCAGCGCCATACACAGCAATAAGATCATAAGGAGAGGCTGATGCATTATTCGACGCGCCTGACAAAGGGGAGCATGCGCCGCAGCGTTGCATCCTTACGGTAAAAATGATGGTAAAGTGCCGCGATGACATGCAGCGAGATCATCCCCATGAATAGGAATGCTAACAACTCATGAGTTTCCTTAAAAAACTCTAATGCGGAAGGTGAGGGGGCGATCAGTGCGGACAGGGTAAAAAACCCAAAGGGTGCCACGGGAAAGCCTGCGGCAGAGGACATCAGCCAGCCAGTGATGGGCATACATAACATCAGAGCATACATCGCATAATGTGTCGCACGTGCAGCAAGTACAAGGCGCACACTCATGCCTGTCATAGGTTTGGGAGTCATGGTGATTACTCGCCAAGCCACTCGCAGCATCAGCAGGCTAAGCACACATATGCCTAAGCTTTTATGTAATCCATACAGACGTATTTTTTCGATGCCTAACGGTAGATCTGTCATGGTCAGGCCGAGATAGAGCATGTAGAAAATCAGGCCCGCCATGCCCCAATGCAGAAGCTTGGAAGTGCGATTATAGGTGGTTATTGTATGAGGCTGAGCCTGAGTATTTGCGGTGGCATGAAGCCTTTGCATATTCACGGTGCTGGCTTTGCAGCTGTTGAGAGAACCGCCTCAGCTTCAATCACCAGATCCACCTGATCCCCCACGAGAGGCAGGCCGTAGGTCATGCCATATTGTGAGCGATAAATAAGGCCGCGAACCGTGAAGCCTGCCGTTTGCTTGCCGCTAAACGCATTTTTGCCAATTTTGTTTAGCGTGACACCTAAGGTCAGTGGTTTGGTGACGCCGTGTAGCGACAAATCACCCGTAACGGTGGCGGTTTTTTCGCCGGTGAGCGTTACATTGGTGCTTTTGAACGTTGCGCGTTTGAATTCATCATAGTTAAAGAACTCTTTGGCCAGCAGATGCTTATCAAAGGTGCTATCGCCCGTATGCAGGCTGGCGATATCGACCGTGATTTCAACACTGCTTTCGCTTGGCTGTTCTTCATCAAGAGTGATATGGCCGGATGAGGTGCCAAATTCGCCAATCGATTTTGAAAAACCCAGATGATCCGCCATCCATGAAATATCCGTATGTGCCGAATCAATATCGTAGCGTATCGGCTTTGCCAGTGATGGTGAGGCAACTACGCCTATCAGAAGTGAAATAACAAGAAGCTTACAACGCATGGCGATCATCCTGGAGTAATATCTGTTGGCCGATTCTCACATTAAGTATCGGAAATGGCAGTCTCCACATTAGGCGAAATCTGATTCAGAAAAGCAAGCACGTCATGCACCAGAGGTTGGCGAATCGAGTAGAAAATCTGTTGTCCCTCGCGTCGTGTCTCTAACACGCCCTCTTGCCTCAGTCTGGCCAGATGCTGCGAGAGGGCAGGCTGCGATAGGTTTAATGCTTCTTCCAGTTCACTCACGCAGGCGTCACTTTGCGCCAGCCGGCATAAAATGAGAAGGCGATTGCTATTCGCCACCAACTTCAGAAAGTCGGCCACCGGTATGGCGCTCTCACGCAGCGCATCAAGGGATTTTGAAAGATTATGTTCAGGCATGCGAGATGGATGTGGCAAAAGTAGATTTGTTTATATCGCTTTCCTAAATTGGGATGCAATGAAAATGATATTATCTATGCAAAGCAATAAGATGTATTCACCATCTCATGGCTATTTAGGCCACAGCCCTCCATTTTGGAACAATGGCGCATGAGTGGCAGTGCAATTTTCTGCAAATTTAAATAGAACATAGAGTAGGGCTTTGCTAGTACATGATGCTGCCATCAACGCCCCGCCCAAAGGCAATGGTTCCGTTAGTGTGGGCGCTGCGTCCCTCGTAGCTCCGTCAGGAGCGAAGTGGGAAGTGGTTTAAGGTTGCCGAAAGGCAAATGGATATGGAAGTGTGGGCGCTGCGTCCCTCGTAGCTCCGTCAGGAGCGAAGTGGGAAGTGGTTTAAGGTAGCCGAAAGGCAAATGGATATGGAAGTGTGGCCGAGTGGTTTAAGGCACTAGTCTTGAAAACGGGTGAAGGTTAGAAGGTTTTAAGGTGCCGAAAGGCAAATTTTATGTGGAAGAGTGGCCGAGTGGTTTAAGGCAGCAGTCTTGAAAACTGCCGAGGTGGCAACGCCTCCGTGAGTTCGAATCTCACCTCTTCCGCCATCACCCAGTTCGAATGCCAAAAACGCCCATGGGACAATCCTGGGACAGTTCAAAACAAAAGGTGGCGATACAGCGTAATATGTGTTTGGGTGTTAACTGGAGGAAGCAATGACAAATGTAACCCTTGTTCAACCCAACCAATTAGTTGACCTGCAAGCACAGCGGATTGTGGACTTCCTGCGCGACATTGGTTTGCCCTCAGAAAATATTATAGCCGAGCAATCAGAACGCGCCATCATTGGAGCTAACTTACCTGCCTACATTCAGTCTCTGCCACCTGAAGTTAAGCGTGATGCACGTTATCTATCTAAATTTGTGGTTGGCGCAGGGTATGGACTATTTGATTACTCATTGAATGCTATCTGGAACGAAGTGGTTCTCGACCTCAGAAAAAAGGCCATATTTTATGGATTAGATATATTCTTCGATGCAGCAGTTGGTGGCGGAAAAGCTCGCGACTTTTATAATTCTGAAGACGACCTTCCCGCGCTAAAAGACTCTGTATTATTGGATACGTGTCGTAAGCTTGAACTTATATCCGATACCACTTATAAAAAGTTAAAGCATATCCTCGACATGAGGAATGACATAGGCATCTCTCATCCAACCAGTTACACTATAAATGCTTTTGAATTACTGGGTTGGTTGCAGACATGCGTTAAAGACGTTCTGAATGACAGACCCACAGAAGCGGCATTACAAGTGCAGGCTTTCGTTGGAAATCTAAAGTCTCAGACTCAACCGCTCGATGCATTAGCAAAAGCTGCTTTTGAGCAAGGTGTCGCAAAACTTCCAACTTCGTTATGTGGCAATTTGCTTAGGACGCTTTTTGGCATTTATGTCTCACCGGAAATTGATCCAGCAGTTAGAAAGAATATCTCACTAATAGCCTCCGCACTTTGGAATAGTTGTCTTGATGAACCCAAGAACAAATTAGGCATCGTCTTAGAGGGTTATAAAACCAATTTACACAACGACAAATTTAAGCTGGGTGAGCAATTTTTTGAATTGGTCGGCGGCAATGCGTACCGCTCTCCTTCAGAGCGAGCGCTTATTCTTAACGAACTCATTACGGATCTACATGATAAGCATAAT
>JAIEPI010000116.1 GCA_019749855.1 Rickettsiales bacterium
AATAGCCCGAAATAACCCGTGGGCAAAATCATGGAATGCCGTGGCAACCACGCCTGTTGATAGCCATCAGGCAACACCACCCAAAGCCATGACATGGGCGGCGCGCGTGACACCCAAGCATGAGACTGCTCTGCCGGACATGCCAGGCCATTAATCACCGTATGGTGCGTTTAGGCACTTGAATTTATGGTGCAATCACCTACATTACCCCCCAGTCATTTAATGAATCGCCAATGGAGAGATACATGGCCTTTACCCTACCCGCCCTGCCCTATGCAATGGATGCACTTGAGCCGAACCTGAGCAAAGAAACGCTCGAGTTTCACCATGGCAAGCATCACAACGCCTATGTGGTAAAACTGAATGAACTAGTGGCTGGTTCACCGATGGAGGCCATGAGCCTTGAGGATATTATTAAAAAAACGGCTGGCTCCACCGATGCAAAAGAGCAGGGCATTTTCAATAATGCCGCGCAAATCTGGAATCACACGTTCTATTGGCACTGCATGGCCCCCAAGGCCGGTGGCAAGCCTGAAGGTGAATTGGCCAGCCGCATTAATGCCGAATTTGGCTCATACGAAAAATTCGTTGAGGCTTTCAAAAACGCTGGCATCACGCAGTTTGGCAGTGGCTGGGCGTGGCTGATCCTTGATAAGTCAGGAAAATTAGCCATTCGTAAAACACCCAACGCCGATCTGCCCATGGCACATGGGGAAGTGGCCTTGCTGACGATGGATGTGTGGGAGCACGCCTATTACATTGACTATCGTAACAAGCGTCCAGACTATATCGACACCTTCCTCGGCAAGCTCGTCAACTGGGCGTTTGTCGCAGAAAATCTTGAGAAATCAAATGAGGCAAAAGCGGCTTAGTTCTCTTTGCCACCATTTAAAAAAAGGCGGCTTGCGGGCCGCCTTTTTTTTGCTCCGATTTTGTCGTGACTATTTTATCGTGACTACAAGGCCATCAGCGCTGCCGCGACTCGGCGCTCCTCAGCAAGCAAAACATTGAAAGTGCGCACCGCGGCACCTGTGTCCATCGCATCAATGGTGATGTGAAGTTTACGTAGCCTGTCCCTGAGTAACGGCGGAACAAAGAGGGAAGATTTGCCTCCGCCAATAATCAGCAAATCAATCTGCGCGGCATATGTTTCGATCAATGCTAAATCTTCCAAACACAGGGAGGGCGCAGCGGCCATCTGCCATGAGAATGTTTGATCCGGCAATACAATCACCGGACCGACATATTCCTTTTGTGCAATCTTAAAACCGCCGCCACCGTAGCTTTGAATCAGCTGACGTGTCTCTGAGAGGAGCGGAGTAATATCCATGAATATCTATAGCGGAATACTGCGTGGCCGCATGGTGTGAATCCACAATGCAATCAGCATGCGTGTCACCATGATCGCAGAAAACATTGAGCTGAGAATGCCCACCGTCAGTGTGACGGCAAACCCTTTAATAGAACCCGTACCGAAGCTAAAGAGCAGGGCCGCCGCAATCAATGTGGTGATATTGGAATCCATGATCGTCGCAAAGGCCGCTTTAAAACCACTATTCACAGCGGAAGCCGGACTGCGGCCACGATGCGCTTCTTCCCGAATGCGCTCAAAGATTAGCACATTCGCATCCACCGCCATACCGAAGGTGAGTACAATACCAGCAATCCCGGGCAAGGTGAGCGTTGCCTGAAACCAGGCCAGCGCGCCGAGCAGCATCACGATATTGACCAGCAGTGCCATGCTGGCAAAAATGCCGAGCAGCCCATAGCTTAGCAGCATAAAACCAACCACTGCCACCAGTCCGATTAAGGAGGCTCTTTTTCCCGCCTCAATAGAATCATTGCCAAGACTCGGCCCCACACTGCGCTCTTCAACGATTTTTAATGGCGCAGGCAGTGCACCGGCACGCAATAGCAGCGCCAGATTATTGGCACTCTCCACCGTAAAGCTACCACTGATGATACCACTGCCATTCAGAATAGGCGTGTTGATACGTGGCGCCGTAATCACCTTATCATCGAGAACAATGGCAAAGGGACGCCCCACATTTTTCTGGGTGATTTCGCCGAATTTTTTAGCACCAATAGAATTAAACTGAAACGACACCACGGGCTGGCCATCCTGATAGGATGCATTCGCGCCGGTGAGCATTTCGCCACTCAGCTCCACTTTATTATAGACCGGATAGCGATACGGCTGACCATCGGAGAGACGCTGTGAAATATCGTCCGAAGGCAACAAGCGTGTACCCAGCGGCACACGTCCTGCGAGGACTTGCTCAGGTGTCGCATTCATATTGACGAGATGAAAGGTCATTTTCGCCGTAGTGCCCAGTATCTCTTTTAACTGCGCAGGATCAGACAAACCCGGTACTTGCAATAAAATACGCTTATCACCCTGACGCTGAATAATCGGCTCCTTGGTGCCCGTTTCATTCACGCGACGACTGACGATCTCAATGGATTGCTCAATAAGTTGCTGGCGTTTCGCGCGCTTCGCCATGTCACTCAGAGATATACTGACGGCACCAGCATTCTCAGAAACATCATAATCCGTTCCCAACTTGCCACGCAGATCATCGAGCGAGCCACCACGACTCTCCGCATGCTCTGGCAATGAAAAACGCACGCTGTCAGCAGTAACCTCAAAATCACGATAACCTAGCTTTATCTCGCGCAGGGCGGTGCGAATCTCTGTACGCAGATTCTCACGCTGCTCACGGAAATAACTATCGAAATCGACTTCCAGCAACAAATGTGAGCCGCCGCGCAAATCTAGCCCCAGATTCAGCGTCATATCCTGCGCCGACGCTGGCAAATGACGACGCGCCTCAGGTGATAAGAATGTTGGAAGCGTAAAGTAAGTGAAAAGCAGCGTCACGAACAGGACGGTCAGACTTTTCCAAAGCGGGAAATCAGGCATGAGCACTCACAAGTCAGAATCGTGCGAACATAACCAATACGAAGATAAAACCAAAGACATATATTCAAAAGGTATCGCCTTAGTTTAAATATCATTGTCATTCCCATGATAAGCTGGAATCCAGAGGTTATTTCGCTCCAGAGCGCGCGGCTTGCTGGATTCCCGCTTATCATGGGAATGATAAAGGAAAAGAGATGTTGTCACAGAAGCGTGCAGATATGCTGCGAAAATTCAAAGTGAGGCATGACCATTTGAGTGACATCTTATGATGGGCTAAAAGATGTAGCCAATCATCAGTTGTCGTTTGCCACCTGCTTGATGGCTGCTTTTGTTTTGGTTTTTTGCGCTGGCGAGTCGGATACATCCGCCACCACACTGAGAATCGAGGAACGAAGGACTTCAATAATCACGCCCTCAGCAATCTGAAGATGCAGCATTGTCTCAGCATCCGCTTTCGTAATCGTACCGAGAATACCACCCCCCGTCACCACACGGTCACCCTTCTTGAGGGCGGATACCATGCCTTGATGCTCTTTCGCGCGGCGCTGTTGTGGGCGAATTAACAGAAAGTAGAAAACCGCCAGCACCAGAATAAAGGGAAGAAAGCTGGCAAGCCCACCTTGTGCTGAGGATGCGCCTGCCTCCAAAGCGGGCGCCGCTGCCAGAGCATCAGAAATAAATGAAACCATTACTTAAGCTTCGTTTCTTTGAATTCCACGTGCTTTCTGGCGATAGGATCATATTTTTTGAACGCCAGTTTTTCTGGGTATTTACGCGGATTGCGTTTTTTCACGTAGAAAAAACCTGTACCCGCGGTGCTCTCGAGTTTGAGCAATATCGTGTTTTTCTTGGCCATGGTCAGCTACCTGTAGCAAAATTTAGAGGCGCAGAATGTAGCGGCAACTCCCCATATGTCAAGCGCTAGAGTGATTGAAACAGCGATTTTATCACTTGAGAGACAAAAAAGATCTCCATGCTATCAATTAGAACAATCCATTGAATAATATAAGCCTAATGGACAAGTGTGCCACTAAGTTCTCAAAAGCGGTGACAACGGAAGAAGAGGATTTTTTTCCTCTTGCTGATTACCACGCTGCGATAACCATCGCGTACAATAAATGCCTGGCAGCGAAGAGAAAGCCGTCACAGCAAAATAACATAATGAGAGCGAAACACCTAACTCAGGATCCACAGGCATAGAGGAGAACTGGCTCAGATACGCAGCGCCGTAGAAGAAAGTTGCCTCACGAATGCCCAGCCCTCCAACCGTGAAGGGCAGCAGGCCCAAAATAGCCGCAACGAGGAATAGCAACAGATAATCCATCACATGGTGACCAGCATGCATCGCAAAAAGCAAAAAGGCAGCCGCTAACAGCGCCATGGCCTGCACTCCCAGCGAGTAGCGAAAGGCGCCCCAGGTGACATTGGGTTTTTCCTTGAGAAACCGAGCGGCACAAAAGCGATAGATGGCAAAAGTAGCGATAGCGAATAACAATGAAAGAAGTACCTTAATGCCCCATGAAACGGACGTAAAAACAATGCATGAACATAGGGTCATGAACAGGAGCATGGCCAGCAAACCATTGGCGCGGTTAGATAATTGAATGCGAATGCCTTGCAAAACAGGAAAGGCCGAGGATTTCTTTAACAGATAGACTTTGTAAGCATCGCCCCCCACGCCGCCTGGCAGCAACAGATTATAAAACATACCGGCGTAATTGAGGGCCAGCGCATAACGCTGGGTCATGGGGATACCCGCCTGTTCATAATAGTAACGCAAGCGGGCTGCACTGAACCATTGTGAGACATTAAACGCGATAAGCACGGAAACGATGACAAATGGCGGCAGTGTCGAGATGAAATGTCCAATTCGACCAACCTCAGCACGGCTAAGCACAAAGGCGATCAACGCCAGAGCAAAACTGTATTTTGCAAATGAAAACAGATGTTTTTTCATTCCGCTATCCTAGCATCAGCGACATATCAGGCAACTATTTTAAACATCTCTAAAGCAGCAATACGCGCGTCAGAATGATTAACAATGGGGTTGGGATAGATATTTTCGCTGAGATTCTCCCACGGCTTGAATATTTTTTTTCCAGCCAGCGCCTTAAGTTCGGGCACATAGCGACGAATATATTCTCCATCGGGATCAAAATTGATGGATTGCGTGATCGGATTAAAAATCCTGAAATAGGGTTGTGCATCTGTTCCCGTAGAGGCCGCCCACTGCCAGCCACCCACATTGGATGCAAGATCGTAATCCATTAAATATTGGGCAAAATGCTCTTCGCCCAACCGCCAGTCAATTTGCAGATGTTTCGTTAAGAAACTAGCAACCACCATGCGTGCACGGTTGTGCATCCATCCTGTGTGCCATAACTGCCGCATGGCCGCATCGACCAACGGATAGCCTGTCTGCCCACTCTGCCAAGCCTTAAATTGGACGGGATCGTTTTTCCATGCAAGCGTACCGCGATATTTAGCCATAAACTCCAGCTGCACGGTTTCAGGATAATGAAATAAGATCATGGCGTAAAAGTCACGCCACACTAATTCATTGATCCAACTGTTAGCACGGGGCTTGTTCCATGCGGCACGCGCACATTCGCGGATGGAAACCAATCCAAAACGCAGGTAAGGCGACAAAGCACTGGTGCCGTCCTGCGCTACCATGTTGCGTTGTGAGCTATAATACTCGAGGGGAGAACGTATAAAACGTGACAAACGCTCATGGCCGTCATTTGTTGGCCAAAGCGACATATCCGCGCGTCGATAGCCAATCTGCTCCAGCAATCCGTCCAGACCACGCCCTAAATCCAGCACCTTCAAGCCCGCCGCCATCGCGTGTTGCGATAAATTGTCTGCACTGGCATAACGACCGTGATCCTCGACCACGCGCTCTGCCAAGTCTTCGGGCTTAAGCGCAGCATGCCACGCCTTCGCATAAGGTGTAAAAACATGGTAGGGGGTGCCATCTTTTTTGAGAACTTTGCCGCCATGCTGCAGCCAGCAATCTTTGACGAGCGAAAATTGTGTACTTGCTCCCAGTGCCGCCAACACATCAGCGTCCCTCTTGCGCGTATCGGCTTCTATATCTGCAGCCGCCACTATCGTGCTTGCTTCCAGCACCGCTGCCAGTTTCGGCATAACCTTGGTAGCATGACCATGCAGCACAAGCATAGCTCCACCGCGCTGACGCAGGGTTGCATCCATATCCAGCAAGGTTTGTGCAATAAAGGTAAGGCGGCGATCCTGCGGATTGGAAAACCGCTGAAGTATTTCGGCGTCAAATACAAATACTGGCTGAATCTCTCCATCCAGCTTAAGTGCGTGATGCAATGCGGCATGATCATGCAAGCGCAGGTCACGGCGCATCCACACGATATTAAGCAGTTTATTGATTGGCATGGCTTTGCTACATGTAATGAATAACGCCAATGTATAAGAAAGCGCTTATTTTCATGCAAGATGAATCCCTGATACCCCTTATGCAGCGTATCGCTGAAGCTTTGGATAGGCTGGCACCCCCTGCCCCCACGGGCCAGATGCATCTGCCTGATGCCAACGCTTATGTTTGGCACCCACCGGCACGTTTTGAGCCATTGCAAAACACTCACGCCTTGCCACTGAAGCTTATTTTGGGAGTCGATCAACAAAAACAGCTATTGCTGGAAAATACGCGCCGTTTTGCGGGTGGATTTGCCGCCAATAATACGCTGCTTTGGGGTGCACGTGGCACCGGAAAAAGTTCACTCGTGAAGGCCGTGCATCACGAAGTGGTGCATGAGAAACAGAGCGATCTGGCACTCATTGAACTGGCGAGAGAAGACATTGGCACCCTGCCAAAAATGCTGCCCCATCTGCACGGTTTGCCACGCCGCTTTATCATCCTGTGTGATGATTTGTCGTTTGATAACGATGACAGCAGCTATAAATCACTAAAATCCGTCCTTGAAGGCGGACTGCTTAGCCGCCCCGACAATGTATTATTTTACGCGACGTCAAACCGCCGTCATCTGTTACCGCGTGAGATGCAGGAAAATGAGCATGCCGCGGCCATCCATGTGAATGATGTCATCGATGAGAAAGTCTCTCTGTCTGATCGTTTCGGTTTATGGCTGGGATTTCAGGCGATGGATCAGGCAACCTATCTCTCCATTATTGCCGCGTATGATGCGTATTTTAATCTGGGCATGGATGAAACTGAGCGCAATGCACAGGCCATTGCCTGGTCACGTACACGCGGTGCATGCTCAG
>JAIEPI010000063.1 GCA_019749855.1 Rickettsiales bacterium
AGATTTGGCTGATCATGTAATTGCAGATCATTATCCCGACCATACGAATTGCTATGATACGTGGTTTAGCGAGATTGTTAGCCGCACCGCCCACCTGATGGCACTGTGGCAAGCGGTGGGTTTTGCCCATGGCGTGATGAATACGGATAATTTTTCAATCCTAGGACTCACCATTGACTATGGCCCGTTTGGGTTCATGGATGATTTTGATCCTGAATATATATGCAATCACTCTGACCATACGGGTCGATATGCTTTCAATCAGCAGCCTCGCATTGGATTGTGGAATTTGCATGTGTTGGCACAGGCTCTCTCCTCTTTACTGACGGATTCACAAAAAAAACACGGCTTGGACGCCTACTGGCCAGCCTTCATCGCGTCATATCACAAACAGATGAGCCTTAAACTTGGCTTAGAAGATTTGTCGCAGGAAAGTGATAGACTCATCGCTGGCGTACATGAGTTATTGGTGAAGCACAAATTGGACTACACTCAGTTTTTCCGTGCGCTTAGTCATTATGCGAATAATGAGGATCCCGCTCATTTTTCTGAGTTTGCTACACAGGAAATGATGAATGATGACTGGTTTCATCACATTCGCACGGCATGGAAGAGCGCGGCTGGCGACAAAGATGCTCGCAGCAAAATGATGCTATCCGTGAATCCAAAATATGTATTACGCAATTATCTGGCGGAACAGGCGATTCGTCAGGCAACCTTGGCGAAGGATTTTGCTGAAATTGATCGTCTGTTTCAATTGCTCGCACGACCGTTTGACGAGCAGCCAGAAATGCATCACTATGCTGGCTCACCCCCTGCTTGGGCAGATTCACTCTGCATTAACTGTTCATCATAGAGAACCATGTCAAAAATCCCTCTCAAACACACACTCGTGCTCGCCTCCGCCTCGGCAATACGCGATCAGTTAATGCGCTCTCTCGACATCCCCTTCACTGTGATTCGTCCGCGCGCCGATGAAGAAGCCCTGAAAGCCTCTCTCTCACATGTCTCGCCTCGCGAATTATCACAAGCACTGGCCCGCGCCAAAGCTGCGAGTGTTAATGAAATTCACCCTGGCTGGCTGGTACTTGGCTGTGATCAGGTGTGCGAGATGGATGGACAGATTTTCAGCAAGCCCAAAACAATCGAAGCTGCGATCGAGCAACTCACACAGCTCAGTGGCAAAACGCACCAACAACACAGTGCCATTGCCTTATATCATAATGGTGAATGTATCTGGGAAACCGTTGAGTCTGCCAGCCTGACCATGCGTACTCTGACTGATGAGGAAATGAGTGCCTACATTACACTTGATCAGCCCTTGCAATCATGTGGCGCCTATATGTTTGAGAAGCACGGCAAACATTTGTTCAGTGCGGTGAGCGGCATGGAAGATGTGATTCAGGGCCTGCCCACCGTGGCACTGCTGGCCGCGCTCTATGAACGCAATTTTATTGATCTCGCACCGGAAGCGCTCGCCGGTTAAAATTCGGCTTAATAATCCAGCCCCAGTGCATCATAGAATTCTCGGTTGTCCTTCCAGTTTTCCGAGACCTTCACAAAGAGAAACAAATGCACGCGCCTGTTCTGCAAGCGCTCCAGCTGTTCGCGGGCGCTGGCACCAATTTCCTTGAGCATTTCGCCACGATTACCAATCACAATTTTTTTATGCGCGTCCGTTCGCACATAAATCACTTGCTGAATTTTGACGCTGCCGTCCTTGCGCTCTTCCCATGTTTCAGTCTCTACCGCGATTTGATAGGGCAATTCCTGCTGCAAGCGCATAAATAAGCGCTCACGGGTGACTTCGGCGGCAATGAAACGCTCCGAGAGGTCCGTGAACTGATCTTCAGGGTATAGCCAGTGGCCCTCCGGCATGCCGTTGGCGACCATTTTTAATAAATCCTCAACGCCATCACCAGTGAGGGCTGAGAGCATGAATACGCCTTCAAAATTCATGATGTCGCATAGTGCTTTTGTTAGCGCCAGCAGTTCTGCTTTACTCGCCTTATCCACTTTGTTGAGCACCAGATGCGTGGGCGCGCTGACATGCTTCAATCGCGCCAGTACATTCTCGACGGTACGAGTGATGCCGCGAACGGCGTCCACCACCAGCAGCACCATATCCGCATCACGCGCACCAACCAGTGCCGATTCCACCATGGCGCGCTCAAACTTTTCCTTGGCCCGAAAAATCCCAGGCGTATCAACGAAAATAATCTGCGCATTCTCGCGCAACGTGATGCCAAGAATCCGATTACGCGTGGTCTGCGCCTTAGGGGTAACGATCGCCAGCTTGGTGCCAACCACACGATTAAGCAATGTTGACTTGCCAGCATTCGGTGCGCCGACTATCGCCACATAGCCACAACGATCAGGTTTATCCTGCACGTATTTTCTCCAATAATGCAAAAGCGGCCAGTTGCTCAGCGGCTTTCTTTGTTGTGCCTTCTGCATCTGCCTGATGCATCGCGCCAATGGTGACTTGCACTCTAAACAGCGGTGCATGTGCCGGCCCAGTACGATCAAGTATCTGATAGGCTGGAAGCGATAGGCCCAAAGACTGCGCCCATTCCTGCAGCTCTGTTTTTGCATCCTTAGGCGGTTCAGGCAACTCTTTCAGAAGTGGCATCCAATAATGCGAGATAAAACGATGCGCCGCCTCCAGACCTCCATCCAGATACAAGGCCCCTATTAATGCCTCCAGCGCATCCTCCAGTGTAGAATCCAGATAGCGCAGCCCGTTGGTGGTGTTCTCATTAGCTAATTCAAGATAATCACCCAGCCCAATGTGATTGGCAATGCCAGCAAGCGTCGCTCGGTTGACAAGGCTCGCGTAACGACGTGCTAAAGCCCCCTCTTCTTCTTGCGCGAATACTTCATACAATAGATGCGCAATCGTGAGTCCAAGCACGCGATCACCGAGAAATTCGAGGCGTTGATTGTGCCCACCGCTTTGTGCACTTGCAGCATAATTGCTGCGGTGCATCAAAGACTTACGAAAAATATATTCGTCGCTAAACCTATGAAAAATACGGCTTTGCAGCACATCAAGTGAATTTGTTTCCATGGAGGGTTGTATTACAATAGATTATGTGTTTACTTAGTTATTACTATAGTTTTTTGACGAGGCAAGCAACCCACACCGGAGACGTTTTATGAGCACCCAAAAATCGCAAGCGATGACTGAATTCCATAACATGATTTCTTCTTTGAAATCCATGAATGAGCCAGCGTCTCCGCAGTCAACAGGCCAGGCTCCGCGTCTCGATCATTCATGTGAGCCACACCCGATGGACACGCAGCGTAATCCTGAGTTGTTTTCAGAATTTTGCTGCTAAGCGCCACCGCTTAATTCACCCATGTCAGGAAGCGTCCGACCCGTATCGCGGTTGGCCATTTCCAAAATTGCCAGAATTGCGCATTATCGCCGACAGAAAAGACAATAATTTCTGCGCGGCCGATAATGTTAGCCTCAGGGATGAAGCCAATGCCACCTTCTTCCAGTGAAACGCGACTATCCTCTGAATTATCACGATTATCGCCCATCATAAAGTAATGACCTTCTGGCACGGTATAAACGTCCGTATTGTCCAGCTTGCCATAGGGCGTGATATCAAGAATCGCGTGTTTTTTGCCTTCTGGCAGCGTTTCAACGTAACGCCGCGCATGCACTTTCGTCCCATCGTCCAAAGCGTCGTCAAATGAGCTATCCAGCACCTGAGGCAGCTTTTCATCATTGATGTACACTTCGCCGCCGCGCACCTGCACGCGGTCACCGGGCAGCCCCATGACTCGCTTGATAAAATCAACACGCGGCTGATTGGGCGGGCGGAAGACCACAACATCGCCACGCGCTGGAGCGCTTTGCATGACGCGTCCTTCAAACAACGGCAGGCCGTAAGGAAAGGAATAGCGACTGTAGCCGTAGGAGTATTTTGAGACAAAAATATAGTCACCAATCAATAATGTATCCTTCATTGAGCCGGAAGGAATATGAAACGGCTCAAACACAAAGCTACGAAACAGCAGTGCAATTAAAATGGCATAAATTAAAGTGCGAATGGGCTCATTCCAGCTATGTCTGGCGGTATTCATATCAATCCGTACACTATATCAAACGCTGGCGAATCTAGTGGGCTTTAGGCCTCAGCGCAAAACATTTCGATTGGCAGTGATTCACCGAGCAAATAAGCAGTTGAGAAGCGTGACGAGTGTGCTATCGTGCCGCGCCTAACGACCCCTGCGGAGGGGTGGCCGAGTGGCTGAAGGCAACGGTTTGCTAAACCGTCATACGTTGTAAAGCGTATCGTGAGTTCGAATCTCATCCCCTCCGCCATACCTAAACGCCCATAGGGCGCTTGGGTATGGCGATATACATTTAGCTGAGAATTGCTAAAAAACTACGCCTAGTATTATTTACAGCGTACAAATTTTAGTACGGCGTTATATTGAGAATGATTAGCTTGATTTCTCATCCGGTTTTCCCATAATCGAAACATAATAACTCAATCGGAATTAGAATTATGCAGTTTCCACAAGACTTTATAAATAAGGTTATACAAGGTGACTGCATAGAGATAATGAAAAAGATTCCTAATGGTTCCGTAGATTTAGTTGTTACCTCTCCACCATATAATTTAAAGAATTCCACTGGAAATGGCATGAAGGATGGCAGGGGTGGAAAATGGTCGAATGCCGCGCTTATAAACGGGTATAACGATCATGACGACTGCATGCCTCACGATAAATATGTTGAGTGGCAAAAGAATTGTTTAGCTGAAATGTTGAGGATTATACCCGAAGATGGGGCCATTTTTTATAATCACAAATGGAGAGTTCAAGGCGGCCTCCTGCAAGATAGAAGTGACATTGTTACCGGATTGCCAGTACGACAAATTATTATATGGCAAAGAAAAGGCGGAATAAATTTCAATGCTGGTTATTTTTTACCAACATATGAAGTGATATATCTCATTTGCAAACCAGAATTTAAGTTGGCCCCCAAAGCAAATGTTCATGGGGATATATGGCAATTTACTCAGGAAATGAATAACGAACATCCCGCTCCTTTTCCTGTTGCTCTTATTGAAAGAATTATATCGTCCACAAATGCAAAGACAGTCTTAGATCCATTTATGGGTTCTGGAACAACGGGCGTTGCCGCCAAAAAACTTGATAGAGATTTTATAGGAATAGAAATTACCGCAGACTATGTTGAAATGGCAAATGCGCGAATTGCTGCTCAATCATCAAAGGCGAACAAAAAAAAGGAAATGGATTCCTTTCTTCAAGAGCTCGAACTTTTTCGCCATTCAAAATAATTAGGAAAAATGATGCCAACACCTATTTATACAAAAGAATCTCTGATTGCTAAACTCAGAGAAATTAAAGCTATGGGTTGGATTGAAAGCGGCAGGCATGGAAATGTTGGTGGCGTTGGAAATACAATTGAAGACTTACTTGGTATTGAAGAAAACAACTTACCTATTCCAAATGCAGCGGAATGGGAGCTTAAATGCCAACGTTTGAACACATCATCTTTAACAACGCTCTTTCATATGGAGCCGTCACCTACAGCACTAAAATTTGTTCCATCAATCTTATTACCTAAATATGGGTGGGCACATAAAGAAGCGGGTAAAAAGCATCCCGAGAACGAAAGAAGTTTTAGACAAACGATCTCAGCTTTATCGAGAAGTGACAGGGGATTCAAGGTTGTGGTTGATAGGATAGCAGAGAAGGTTCTTGTTTCGTTTGACGCTTCGACAGTTGCAGATAAACACAGGGGATGGCTGAATTCTGTTAAGAAAAATGTTGGACTATTAGAACTCGACCCTCAGCCTTATTGGGGATTCCAAGATTTATTTCATAAAGCCGGAACAAAACTACACAACTGTTTCTTTGTAGGTGCTGAAGTGAAGAAAGTAGATGGCAAAGAATTCTTTCTATACTCAAAAATAATGAAGCTATCCGCCTTTTCTATAGATCGCTTCATTACAACGATTGAGATTGGCGATACGCTGGTAGATTTTGATGCTAGAACAGGGCACAACCATGGCACTAAGTTTCGATTCAGAAATAGTAGGCTTCATGAGCTGTATGAAAACATTGAAGAAATAGCATAGCGTTTCATCCAATTTCTTTTGACTAATTCAGGCTTCCGCGAGAGAAACTTTAAGGTGCTGGCACGGAGCACACCGCCATACCTAAACGCCCATAGGGTGCTAGGGTATGGCGATGTGGCTGAGTAGAAGCATAACTCACCAGTTCGACAAAATGTCAGCAGGCATTTTGGAAACCGTGTGCTAGCTCGGGACACGTAGGGCGCCAAGCCAGCAGGTGAAGCGTCAATCTCATCCTATCCGCCATTGACTTATAGCTAACTTATGCATAATCCTGATCGCATAATGATTTCACGCCGCACATTCATTCATTCATTTGCTGGAGCAACACTTGCCGTTGCTAGTGGCACAATGTTTAAAGCGTTTGCTGCGGCTGATAAACCGATAAACCACGACGCAACTGCGAAGGATACTATGGATAATCTCTCTAATCTTGGCGACCGCCTCACCTATTTTACAGCCGGCAATGCTGGCCAATGGAAAATTCGTTCAGTTTCCCCCGTGACAGGAGAGGGGCTTGCAGACACCGCGTCGCACCTCTCGCTCGCCCACGCGGCCGCCGCGGCTTCCACCGCCCCCGTATGGACATTGCGTGGCGTTTCTAGCAACACACGCTACGTGACCAACAATGAAAAGGCGGAGCTGCTTTCCAAGCAATCCGGCTTGGACCGTCCGGAAGCTACACGCGCGGCACTCATTCCCATCCGTAAAAACGCGGCATGGTGGGCGCTCTCGCAGGAGGAACGCCGCGATATTTTTGAGACCGAGTCGCACCATACCGCGAACAGCATGCCTTACCTGCCCGCCATCGCGCGCAAGCTGCATCACTGCCACGATATTGGCGAGCCGTTTGATTTCCTCACCTGGTTTGAATACGCGCCAGAAAATGCCGATGCGTTTGAGAAGCTCGTCGCAACCTTGCGCGCCAGCAAGGAGTGGACGTACGTTGACCGCGAAGTCGATATCCGCCTTGAGCGCGCGTAACATCAACGACAATATACACTAGATTACAAAGAAAGTTTTTTTATGACCCTGATGAATCAAGACCTCGCGCATGGCCT
>JAIEPI010000067.1 GCA_019749855.1 Rickettsiales bacterium
ATTGACCGCAGCGGCAACAGGTGTTGGCGCATCCTTTACAGCATCATCTGATTGTGTCGGCGGTGTTTCCATCAAACCACATTAGCAAATTCCATGCACAGCAAGTATGACAATATGATGAAAATAATCATGTCCAAAATGGATAAGTATTCGCTTTTAGCTAAAAAAATCATGTAATCCAATAGTTGCACTACCGCGCCTTGCAGGTTTTTGCTGGGATATGTGTGGTGACCATGCCGTCAGCGTAATGAATTCAAAGCTGGCTGTGATGCGACCCTCGGCGTCCTGATGGCGTGCGTGATACAGCTCCATAGCGTGCAACAGGGTCTCGCGGCGAGTAAACTGCCGACGACGCGAGCGCAGCGCATTACTCTCGCCCATCTGCCGCAGTTCCTGCATGAGCGCCCACGCATTCGGATAGGTGACCTGCACTATGTCACTATCGACCACGGGCAAGGCAAAACCTGCGCGTTGCAATAATCCTCCCGCATCACGCACCTCGACAAAAGGCGAGATGCGCGGGCTGATACCGCCTTCGCAGGCCAGCTCCGCATCGGCGAGACACGTACGTAACTCATGCAGAGTACGCGCACCTGGCAGGATCGCCATAAACAAACCATCGGGTTTTAACGCTCGTCGCAATTGGATCAGCGCGCCTGGAAGATCATTGACCCAATGCAAGCTCATCGCACTAAAAGCGGCATCCAGAGATTCCGCAGCAAACGGCAGCCATTCCTCATCCGCTTGCACACGCAGGCCCTTGGCGGGCAACATGCTCAGGCAATGATCCATCTGCACGATATGCTGGATGCCCGCGCGACCACTCAGCAGCTGCGCTAAAGCACCCTGATGCGAGCCCATATCCAGCACCAGCGGAAAATCGCGCTTGATGTCATCCAGTCGCTCAATGATGCGTTGCGCGGCCTCATCTTTCAGATAGGCGACGTTAGCAAAAACGGCACTCGCGCGCTGCCGCCGCTTGCGCCAAAGATCGCGCTCAAAGATACTATGATCGTCTTGCATGGGAGTACGATAGTTGATCGAGCAAAAAAAGAAAGCCATTGCGTGGCAGGAAAAAACCGTCGTGATATTTCGCTTGCTGGGTGACATGGTGTTCCCACCCAAATGTCCGCTCTGCCGTGAAGCAGTGGACGAGGCGCATGCGCTCTGTACCTCGTGTTTTCAGGCGCTGCGGTTTATCTCAAAACCTCAGTGCTCCATCTGTGGCGAGCCGTTCAGCTACGCCTCAACTGATTCAATGCTATGTGGGCAATGTCTGACAACTCGGCCGCCTTATTCCATGGCACGTGCACCACTGGTGTATGATGATGTCAGCCGCCCGCTGGTGACACGGTTTAAATACGGTGATCAGCCGCAGCTGGCGAGGGTCATCAGTCGTCTCATGCGGCAGGTCGGGCATGAGGTGCTGCAAGGCGCTGATTTTCTTATTCCTGTGCCGCTGCATTGGCGTCGCCGTGTCATGCGGCGCTATAATCAATCAGAGATACTGGCGCAGCATTTGGGTGCGGCCACTCGCTTAGCCGTCAGAGCGGATGTGTTGAAACGTATCAGCGCGACAACGCCACAGGTCGGCCTCAGTCGGTCGCAGCGCAAACGCAATGTAGCACGAGCGTTTAGTGTGCCTTCATCGTTCCAGCAGACGCTGAGTGGTCGTGTGGTGGTGCTGGTGGATGATGTGATCACCAGCGGTGCCACATTGGAAGCGTGCGCGCGAACGCTCATGGCAGCGGGTGCCGCCGAGGTACGCGTACTTACGCTGGCGCGGCGCGTAATGGTAGATTAAACTACGTCTATGAGCTCATCTCCTAACACTCTGCGCGCGGCATGCATTCAGCTCACCGCCACCCATGATATGCCAGACAACATCAGGCAGGCAGAAGCCCTGATGCTGGAGGCAATTAATCTAGGGGCCCAGTTTCTGGCCTTACCGGAAAATGCCTTTTACATGCGTGGATCGGATCAGGATACGCCTGAGGAATATACCGTCGCAACACATCCGGGTGTCATGCTGTGTCAGCAGCTGGCCAAGGCGCACGCGGTGTGGATTTTGATCGGGTCCATTTTTGTGCCGGCTGAAAAATCCCAAGGCTCCAGTGCACAGAAATGGTATAATCGTAGCGTATTGATTAATGCCGAGGGCGATGTCACCGCCCTGTACGATAAAATACACCTCTTTGACGCCATGGTCGCCAGCGATCAGCAATATCGCGAATCTGACCGCATTGCCTATGGTGATCGCTTATGTATGACGGCGACCCCGTGGGGGCAGATGGGGCTGACGATTTGTTATGATATGCGCTTTCCGCAGCTCTATCGTGATCTAGCCAAAGCGGGGGTAACCTTGTTTGTCGCGCCCGCCGCCTTTACCTACGTCACGGGGAAAGCGCACTGGCATATTTTGCTGCGCGCGCGCGCCATTGAAACGGGAAGCTTTATCATTGCCCCGGGCCAATGTGGCATTCACTCAGGCGGGCGACGCACCTATGGGCATTCGCTTATTGTGGGGCCATGGGGCGAGATTTTGGCGGAAGCGTCAGAAGATACGCCGCAGGTGCTGTTAGCTGATCTTCCATTGCAGCAGGTCATGCAGGTACGCCGCGATTTACCCTGCCTGCAGCATGATCGCGCCTATCGTTCCTGTGATAATGTTTGAACGCTTAATAATGTTTGAACGCTAAGTGTTACCCATTCGTAATGACATGGTAAGCGCGTCTTCTCCATCCGGATAGTAATGTTTGCGTGTGCTTTGTGGTTTAAAACCGTGCGAGACATAGAGCTGATACGCGGCCAGATTACCAGCGCGCAACTCCAGCATCACGCGGCTGCAATGTTTTATGTGCAGCTCTCGAGAGGCATGCTCAAGCAAGCGCTGGGCCATGCCACAACGACGATGCTGTGGGTGCGTGGCCAGACTCAGTATTTCAGCCTGTTGGTATGTTTCCTGAAGCAGGATAAACGCAACGAGATGATGCTGTGATGATATTTTCCAACCGATCGTGGTGGGCAAACTCAGCATGTCCTGAAACGATTGGACACTCCATGCCTCAGACATTGTCTCCTGATGCAGCGCAGCTAAAGCTGCAGCGTCCGACATATTCAACGCTTGTATAGCGTGAGTCTTTTTGAGCGGCACTACGCTGTTTTACGCAGAATATATTGTTGCATGGTGATGTCGGGATAAGCCTGTATCATCTCCTGTTTCAGGATAGTCAGTGGCAGCCCCTTGAGCTGGCTTTGGATATAATGCTCACTATGCCCGAAACGGCTGGCGGTCGGTAACATGGCATATCCCTCGCCAGTCATCGGCTCAATTTGAAAGAGAAATAACCCGCCCACTGTGAGTGCATTCGCCACATGCTCAAACACGTGCGATAGATCGCCCACATAGTTGAATACATGCACCGCAGTGATGATATCACATGGCTGGCTGATGTCGGGAAGGAATAATCGCAAATCCTGCTGAATGGCGCTGCTGTAAATGCGGCTCTGGTTATCGCGGCGGCGTTCATTGGCGAGCGCCAGCATACCTCGCGCTAAATCAACCCCCACGATATGCTCACAGTAGGGTGCCAGCATGGCGCCCATCGCACCTGTTCCGCAACCAATATCCAGCAGCGAGTGATTCACGCGACGCGGCTCCAGCCACTCGCGCAGGCTAGCTTCTGCGGCGATGTGCGCGCGGTAGCCACGCGCTGCCTGAGAGCGGTCATAATCGGGGGCCAGCCGATCAAAATAATCGGTGGCAATGCTGGTGGGCATGCTGCGTGGACGTTTGCTTTCAGGCAAAATGGCGGGATTAATCGTGGCAATCATGAAGCGCGTCTCTTCATGCTGTGGTGCCAGTTTATAAGCGCGTGCAAAAGCGGCCAGCGCTTTATCTCGCTCACCAAGGCTAAGATAGCTGGTGCCTAGGAAATACCATGAGAGATGATGATCCGGTGCCATCCATAAGGAGAGACGATAGCGTAAAATGGCATCACGCATACGGCCATCAAGGGCCAGTTGCTGCGCCAGTTGAAAGTTGACCAGCGGCAAGTGATTCATGCGGAAGGCCGCCTCTTTGAAAAAGGCGCGTGGCACGGTGGCCAGATCAAAAAAGAATTGTGAGAGGGCATGACGCGTCTGAACGTTTTGCGTGATACCTAAGTTTGGAAGTGTTTGCCCTGCATTTGAGGGATTTTTCTGTTCTGACTGCATAACCATCCTGAAAACATTATAATTAGCCTAAGCGTTGACGCATCTTGATTCAACCTTTAGATGCTTATAGGGCTTAAGTTAATAGTCACAGTACGTGTTTGATGAACAGAACCAATACCCAAGGCTCCGTTGACAATGAAGATGTCGAGCGTTTTTCGCGCATCGCCGAGGAATGGTGGGATGAGCGTGGAAAATTTCTCCCGCTACACCAGATTAACCCCGTGCGCTTGCGCTACATCCGTGAGCAAATTGAAGCCCGTTTTGGTCGATCTGCCGATGGTGCGGCCCCGCTCACCGGCCTGACCTTGCTGGATATCGGATGCGGCGGCGGCCTGATAGCCGAGCCATTATCTCGCCTCGGTGCCGCTGTTACGGGTATTGATGCGTCTGAGAAAAACATTCAGGTGGCTGGGGCGCATGCCAAAAACATGAGTTTAACGATTGACTACCGTGCGACCACGGCGGAAGCGTTATCTCAATCCGTCGCGTCATTTGATGTCGTGCTGGCATTGGAAGTCATTGAGCACGTGGCCGATGTGCCGTTCTTTCTGGAGACAATCGCCGCGCTGGTTAAACCGGGTGGATTGCTGATTATCACGACACTCAATCGTACCTTGAAATCATTGCTCATGGCTAAGATTGGTGCGGAATACATCTTGCGATGGTTGCCGATTGGCACGCATGATTGGCAACAGTTTTTGCGTCCCTCGGAAATCATCGCGCCGCTGCAATCGTTGGGGTTAAGTCACACGGATTTGTGTGGCATGGTATTTTCTCCATTAAAGAATCAGTGGCGATTAGACGCGAGTGATGTGACGGTCAATTATCTGGTGAGTTTTCACAAGCCGCGAGTTGATAGCCAAAAATAGTTGCATTTGCGCAATGTAGTTCCTACAAGCATAGGCCCTTTCTCAGGCAAATTCATGGCACTGATTGTAATGAAATTTGGCGGCACGTCCGTCGGCTCTACGGAGCGTATCTGTCATGTAGCCACACTGGTGCTGCGCGAAGTGGCACGTGGCAATCGTGTGATTGTCAACGTATCAGCCATGTCTGGCGTCACGGACTCTCTTATCACCTACGTCAAAGAGGTGTCCACGCCGCAAACACCGGAGGCCTTTGCCGATATGGATTTTGTGGTATCCACCGGTGAGCAGGTGACCGCAGGGTTGCTCGCCCTTCGCTTGCAGGAGATAGGCCAGCCGGCGCGTGCGTTTGCTGGATGGCAGATTCCCGTCATTACGTCTGATGCATTTACCAAAGCACGCGTTGAGAACATCGAGACGCAGGCGATCAACGCGATTCTTGATCAGGGACATGTGGCGGTGGTGGCAGGTTTTCAGGGGATGACGCCGCAGCAGCGAGTCACTACCCTTGGGCGGGGTGGCTCTGACACCTCGGCAGTGGCGTTGGCGGCTGCTTTTGCCGCGGATCGTTGTGATATTTATACCGATGTTGATGGGGTGTACACGGCGGATCCGCGCATTGTGCGTACCGCGCGTAAGCTAGATCGCGTTTCCTATGAGGAGATGCTGGAGCTTGCCAGTCAGGGCAGCAAAGTGTTGCAGACGCGCTCGGTCGAGTTGGCGATGAATTATGGAGTTCAATTGCAGGTGCTTTCCACGTTTGAAGACAAACCTGGAACCTTGCTGGTACGTGAGGAGGAAATCGTGGAAAAACATCGAGTCACCGGGATTGCTTACAGTCGTGACGATGCGCGCATCACCATTGCCGAGGTGGAAGACCGCCCGGGAGTCGCCGCCGCCATTTTTGGGCCACTGGCTGAAGCAAACATCAATGTGGATATGATTGTTCAGAACGTCACACCTGACGGAAAAGCCACCGATATGACATTCACCGTGGCACGTGGTGATTTGGCGCGCGCCATTAAGGTGCTGAAGGAAAATCTGGTTGATGTGGGTTATGGCGCTTTGCATACCGATGAAAATGTCGCCAAAGTCTCAGTGATTGGTGTGGGCATGCGCTCGCATGCGGGTGTAGCGCAAGAAATGTTTGCCACATTGGCCGAAAAGGGCATTAATCTGATTGTTATCAGCACCTCGGAGATCAAAATCAGTGTTCTCATCCAGGAGGCTTATCTGGAGCTTGCCCTGCGCTCACTCCATACAACCTATGGGTTGGATGCGGTCGTGGAGCATGGATAAAAAATGTACCTTTTTAGTACAAAAATTAATTAAAAATTAATGATTCGGCCGTATGTTGCCATTTAGCCACATTTGCGAGATATTTGTGCAACGTAAGGGGAATCAGGTGATGAGAAACGGTTTTTTTGATAAAGAGTTTAGCTCTGCCATGGAAATTTTAGACATCTGGCAGGAGCAGGCACTTTTTTCCGATCAAGAAGACCTTCACGATTTGCTCACTCATTTACAGCACGATATGGTTGAGCAATGTGCGCAGGGTGCCTTAGACGCGGCAACCTTAAGAAAAACATTATATTTTTTGGGCGTCTTGATGAAAGTACATCCGGCTTCCACGCGGCGTTTTGCCAGTATGCTGCAGAAAGATCAACGTCTTAAGCAGCGACAAGCGGCTGAAGCGCGCTTACCTGCATGTCATGATGCCTAACAACACGTGTTTAATAACAAGTATTTAACAAGATTTGGGCGTATTACACGATTCGCTGATCCACAGGACGGGAATGGGGAGTGGCTGATGGAGGGCTATCAGTTGATAATTCTGCGCTTACGGTGAGAGGCGATAGCCCACTGGCTTGATTGTGACAAGGGCGCGCTGTGTTTCCACAACACCTAGTAACGTCTGTATCATTTTGGCATTCGACATAAACAGCCAAAAAGTGATGAATTTCAGCATAATAGCTTAAAACAACACCTTTCAGTATGACATTTGTGTGATATCTGGAACGTGCGGAAAACCAGTTAGTTCTTCTCTTTTTTGGCAGGTTGGGCTATGCAGCGCTCATTGCTTTTTTCGCTAAACCAACGCGTGATGGCGAAAACAGCCACAGGGAGACTAAGCGTGAATCATGGACAGGCACTCAACGAATTATGGGTGCGCGGCAAGATGTTTCTTGGCTGCGAACATGCGATTCTCGGCGGCGCCATGTCGTGGGTCTCTGAGCGTCATTTAGTGTCAGCGCTCTCTAATGCGGGTGGGTTTGGGGTGATTGCT
>JAIEPI010000151.1 GCA_019749855.1 Rickettsiales bacterium
CGGATATGATTAACAAGCGTTAGGAGTTTAATTTGTCGCCGTTCCAATCACCGTCAAGCGTATCAATGGGAAGCGACGGCTGGTCGAGGTCTGCTAATGCTTCCTCCTTCTGGCCATCAAAATCAGTGGCGTCGGCCAGTACGATCAAGACCGCCTGCCCAGTGCAGTCGATCAGGATGTGGCGATTCGGGTCAGCCTTTGAGAGCGTTACCTGCGCTTGGATACCATCTTTAATGGTCACCTTATCCAGATTTGCCACAATCGTATGGCGACCGTCAGAAGCAACAATATGCACAACCCGCTTAATCAGGTCGCGTGAAAGAGAGCATGCACGCTCGATGGCGTCCTCCTGTTCTGATTGGCTCATCTGCGGCCACGGTTTAGGCAGCGCCTTAATGTGTCCAAGCAGTACGTCGCGCACGTCTCCAAACAATGTGCCGGAGTCAAGGGAGATATTGTCAATGTCAGTAGTTTCCATGGGGTGTTCCTTCCTGTGGGTTGATAGTAAACTTAAGTATTTTGGTCAGTGGCTTATGGTGCCTTTATGGGGTGGGCGTAATGCGGCCTTGGCCGGCGCAATGGCCCTCCTAGGCTTCTTTTGTTATGGGGATGGCGGGTGGTAGTGAAAGAAGATCAGCAAGAGAGATATTCAAGCCGCGCGCCTCAGCTAGGGGGAGCAGTTTTAGTGCCCCCTCTTTTGAAAAGCCGCGAGCCTTCCAGTGAGAAACGCGTCCTCTCGATGCGCCAATTTCCCTACCAACCTGCGAAGGGCCACCAAGTTCGTCAATTAAATCTGCAGCGTTCTGAATCATCCCCACAGAATGTACACAATTTGGGTACAAGTCAAGAGGGGAATGTATCCAATTTGTTGTCTTGCCTAAGTGACGGAAATAAATACGTTTGTCGAATGTCACAAAACAACATCCGGCAATACATCGACAAATCAGGAATGACCGTACAGCAGGTGGCTGATAAAGCAGGTACGAGCCGTGGTCAGATTTACAACCTGATGAAGGGTGAGCGCGGCCTTGACTTTGAATGGATGAAGCGCCTTGCCGTTGCCTTTGAGTGCGAGCCGGAAGATTTAATATCCAGCCGCAAGTTTATTCCTCTTGTCGGCTATGTCGGGGCAGGGCAGGAAATTCATGCCATAGACGATCATGCCAAAGGCGCGGGCTTAGATGAGGTGGACGTGCCCCCAGGTAGCGGCCCGAATACAGTGGCGGTGCGCGTCAAAGGTGATTCGATGCAGCCCGCCATGCAAGAAGGCTGGTTGCTATATTACAGCAACCGCGTCGAAGGCGGCTGCGAGGATTTAATCGGCAGCCTGTGTGTAATGAAGGTGCTGGATGGCCCAACGCTCGTTAAGAATCTGCGTAAAGGCTACGCGAAAGGTTGCTTCAACCTGCACAGCTACAATGCCGAAGTGATCGAGGATGTGCGCCTAGAATGGTGCGCGAAAGTGGAATTTATTAAACCGGCATGAGGAATCGAATGAAAAGCATCATCTTTATCTTGCTCTTAACTTCCTGCACCCGCCCCATGGGCTACACGCACGAGAATATGAAAGCGTGGGACAAAGACACTGAGTATGAGGTGACGGAGCGCCCCAACGGTTTTACGCTGACCATCAATTATGAGCGATACCAGTTTATTCCTGAAGGGGACGCCCTGACGCAGGCATGCAAAAGCGCCCTGACATCTATTGCGTATGATTATGCGGAAAAGCAGGGCCGCAAAATTGATCCAGTAAATGAGCAGCGCATAAAGCTATCTCTTGGCCGCAATGGCCTGACAGGCTTTTCGTCTTGCTCCGCGCAGGCTCCAGTAGATTATAAGAAAAATTAAAGATCATGATTTTTGCCTCTGTTTTTCTCGTGATGTTTTTGGATCCATTCAGACTTATCGCTGCGCTGATCGTTGGCGCGTATGATCGAAGCGCTATGCAAGGGCGGCTAATGGGCGGAGAAACATTCACCTCGTAAGAGGAATGCGTATCCGCTCGAACGTCCCGCCCCATGCTAGCTAAGGGACGGGACACCCGAACCGCGCAGAATAGTAACCCTATTCTCCGCGTCCGGACGGCAAGGACGGCTCCACCCTCACAGGTGGGGCCGTTTCTGTTTATAGCATCAGGGTTTGTGCGGCTCAAGAAGATTGTTTCCAAAATGTGTACATTTTAGGTTGACGAGTGTCCACAATGTGGATACATTCACCCCATCAACAACGCACAGGGGTGCACAATGCAGAATCAACTTTACGGACAAGGCGACATCATCGCGGCGGACTATGAGCGCAGATGCGAGGGCGAGCGCACAGACAATACCGCCACCGCTGACATTGCACTCCTCAAGGCATACTACGCACACGTTAAGGCGCTGACCTCCGCTGTTGAGCGTGCCCTGCAAACAGCGGGTAATAGCGTGGCTGATGACTTTGAGCTTCTGCAAGGCGTTCTTGATGATGAGATTAAGGGCGACATGATCCCCACCATCAGCGCCATTGCTGACCGTCAGGACGATGAGCACGGCACAGGGTGCGCCGATGATGATTGTTCGCCTGATTTCGTAGAGCTGAACCGCCTGATTAAGAATCTGGCATTGGTAGGTGTGGGATGAGCGATTTAGTCACCAACATCATGCGCGATTTTGACGCCGCGCAGTCCTACGCCGCCGCTGAAATGTCCATGCTGCAACGTGCCGTTGCCGAGAAATGGGACGGTGAGCTGTACCATTTGGCCGTGACATACGGTGAGACAAAGGCGCGTGAGATCATGCAGATGCGCCGTGACCTGCAAGCATTCAACAACCGCCATGCACACCGCGTGGCAATAGCACAACTGGAGGGTTGAGAGATGACGAAAGAATTAGACCGTAAAGCTAAATATCTGATGGCAATCAGACAATTTAATGCTCTGCGTGCGGCTGGGTGCAGTCTCAGTGATCTGCGTGCGGCTGGGTGCAGCGCCAATGCTCTGCTTGCGGCTGGGTACAGTCTCAGTGATCTGCGTGCGGCTGGGTACAGTCTCAGTGATCTGCGTGCGGCTGGGTGCAGCGCCAATGCTCTGCTTGCGGCTGGGTACAGTCTCAGTGCTCTGCTTGCGGCTGGGTACAGTCCCAGTGCTCTGCGTGCGGCTGGGTACAGTCTCAGTGATCTGCGTGCGGCTGGGTGCAGCGCCAATACTCTGCTTGAGGAAGCGCCCCTGCTTAAAAAGCCTTATAGCCAAATTTTGGCGGACATCCGCGCAAAGAAACGCCGATTCAGCCAATCAACTTTTGGCCCAAAAATTGAAAACGAGGAACATCTATGTGGCACCGCCATGTGTACCGCTGGGCATCTCATCAATCTTGCTGGCGAGGCTGGTTGGGCGCTCAAAGAAAAGTACGATTACGCCACCGCCGCCGCTCTTATCCACGAGAAAGCGCACCCTAATTATCCTTGTCAGGATTTCGGGTCAATCCCCGACGATGTGGCACTGGCTTATATCGAAACGATGGCAGAAATCGAACAGCAGGAGGAGGCAGCATGAGCACATTCATCCGCTTTTATAGATGGGTTGACCGTCATCCCGTATTGACGCACGGGGTCATCATTCTGGCCGTGTGGTGCTACTGCCTCAATCGGGGGTGGATATGAAAAACCGCCAGCATATTGTGCAACCACGCACGCCAGAATGGCATGCCTTGCGCCGCACCAGCATCGGAAGCAGCGAGATTGCCGCCTTGTTTGGCCTCTCGCCCTACCTGACGGCCTTCGAGCTGTACCACGCCAAGCGCGGCAGTATCGGGGATAATTTCGAGGATACCGAGCGCATGTTCTGGGGCCGTCAGCTTGAGGATGCCATCGCCACCGGCGCAGGCGAGCAGGAGCACTGGACGGTTATCAATCCGAAGGGCTTTTACCAGCACGCCACTATCGACGGTATGGGCGCAACGCCGGACAAATTTATCGAGGATGCAGCCCGCGAAGGCTTGGGCATCATGGAGGTGAAGAACGTCGCATGGCCTGAGTTTAAGGAAAAATGGACGGATGGCGAGCCGCCGATTCACTACCTTCTGCAACTCCAGCACCAGCTTGCCTGCACCGGCTTGGAATGGGGCGCTATAGTTGCCCTCGTCGGAGGCAATGACCTGAAAGTGTTTCGCTATGAGCGCCACGAGCCAACCGTTCAGCGCATTGAGTCTGCCGTGCGTAAGTTCTGGCAGGACGTGCAAGCCGAGCGCGAGCCGCAGATTGATGACGCCGCCGCATATGCCGTGGTTAAGGAACTGCATCCCGTCCATGACAGTGAAATCGACCTCACCGGCGACAACCAACTTCCCACGCTTTGCGCCGACGCCTTGCGCCATACCGCTGAGCGGCTGGCCGCGCAGAAGGCCGAGGACGCCGCGAAAGCGGAAATCCTGCGCCGCGTCGGCTCCAACGCTCGCGCCAAGTGCAACGGCTTCTGGATCGAGCGCAAGGAAATCGTGGCGCACCTGAAAGCACAAGAAGCCCGCACGCAAACCAGTAAACGATTAACCATAAAGGAAATGACACAATGACCACCACCGAAACCACTACCCTCAATCAGTCAAACGACATGATCCTCGCTGCGCCATCCGGCAAAGGCGGAAACATGCTGACCGATTCCAACGCCTTTAATCAGGCGTATCGTGTGGCTCGCCTGTTTGCGGCAAGTCAACTTATTCCCGCGCACCTGAAAGGTAAGGAAGCCGATTGCTTCATCGCACTCTATACCGCCGACCGGATGAAAGAAGATCCACTGATCGTTATGCAAAATATGTATCTGGTGAGCGGTCGCCCAGGGTGGCACACGCAATATATGATTGGCCGCGCCAATAATTCCGGCAAGCTGAAAGGCTCGATCACATGGGACGTGGAGGGTAGCGGCAAAGAGCTTCGCGTTCGCGCCAAAGGCGTACTCGCCACCACTGGCGAGGAAATCACATCACCATGGGTTGACTTCGTGATGGCTGAGGGCGAAGGCTGGACGAAAAACAGCAAATATAAATCCATGCCAGAAGTGATGTTCCGCTATCGCTCCGCCGCAATGCTGATCCGCTTCTATCTGCCAGAAGTGATGCTTGGTTATCAAACCGTTGAGGAGCTGGAAACCTTGCCGCAAACACAGATTAAGGATGTGACGCCTGCGGGGCCTGAGTCAGTCAATACCCCTGCAACATCAAAGCTGGATGCCTTCGCCGCCACGGCCACCGACATTGAGGCCCAAAACGCCGCCGCTTCCGAGGCCACGCTTGCAGAACTGGACGACATGGACGCACGGCAGGCAGAAAGCAGCATCGACCCAGAAACAGGCGAGATACTGGAGCAGTCGGAGTATCCGCCATTCGGGTATAATGACTATCACCTCCTAAACACCGCAGCCCTTAAGGATGTGGCGCTAAATGTGCAAAAGCGCATGGAAGGATTCGAGAGCGTGGATCTTGCCGCTGAATACTTTTCCGGAATCAACGGCGCCAGCCTTCTAATGGCGCTCAGCCGCAAAGGACTTGGCCCGATCAAACAACGCATCGAGCGTGAGCTACCCGCCAATGTAGGAGCCTGACACATGGACACCATTAAATTACAGGACTGCCGCGTGTGGAAATACGACAATGAGCGCCGCCGCGAATTAGCCACACGTCGAGCTAAGGTCGTGGGGGCATCCCTGACATGCCAGCGCCGGAAATACACCGCGCAAGGACTCTCTGAGTATGGTGGAGTGTTCTGGCATGATTACCCCAGCGCCATCCTTGCATGGCAGGCATTGCACATCTTTCTCAAAGACGGAGTGCCGGGTGTAAACAATCACCGCCGCAGCCTCAATAAGGGCGAGCAACGGCCTATCCGGCAGCACATCGAGGAGGCACGCCCATGAAACTGTTTTTCGGAATCAACATCATCATGTTTCTGCTCGCCATTGCCATGATTGGCTTGGGCGTCAAGGGTTATTGTGACCGCAAGGAGAGCATGCAACTGGCGTATCTATCGCAAGAGGGGGGCGTGTGATGATCTATAGCGAGTTACAAGCCGCTGAAAAGCTAGGTTTGCGACTAGGAACGCTTATAGCTCAAAGAAAGGCCAGAAAAATTCCTTATCGCCAGATGGGAAGAAAGGTGTTTTACACAGATGACGATTTAAAAAGGATACTCGATCTATGCGCGGTCAGCCCAAATTATATCAATACAAGGATGGAAGAAGCCCCTTCTGGTTCATCCGTTACTATGACGGAGTGCGAACCCGCACCGTATCTACGGGGTATCGAATTGGCGCGCAGGACAAAGAAGCAAACCATGCACTCGCTGCCTTCACCCTTGAGCGAGAGCGTCCAGTAGCACGCACCAGCGAGGATATGCCCATCGCGCAGGCATTGGCAGATTATGACGCTGAGCACGCCATCCATACCGCCAGCCATAACCGCTTTGTCTATCACCGCGCCGCGCTGGAAGCCTTCTATGGTCTCCGCTCTATCTCATTCCTTACCAAAGATGCGTTAACACAATACATCATCAATCGTAAGGCTGCAGGCATGGCCATTGGCACCATTCGCCGTGAAATGCAAATGCTCAAAGCAGCGCTGAATCATCAGGTAGAGGCCGGTCGGCTCATTTCCTGTCCAAAAATCTCACTGCCCCCTGCCCCGCGCCCAAAACAGCGTTGGTTAACACCGGAAGAAGCCCGGCAGCTTTTAGGGGCCTGCCAGTCTGTCCATGTGTATGCCTTTATCTTGCTGGCGCTGAATACGGGCCAGCGCAGGGCCGCCATTGAAAATCTCACATGGTTCCAAGTGGACTTTAAAAATCGCTTGATTGACTTCCGGCGGGACGCGGAAACAAGCAAGGTGTCTGGCGTGGTGCCAATGAATGATCTGCTGCATGATCTACTGCATGATATGTTCCAGCATAAAGAATGCGGCCACGTCCTCAGTTATCGCGGACGACCATCTGGCGATGTTCATGCTGCTTTTGACCGTACCGTTAATAATGCAGATTTAGAAAACGTCACTCCTCACACGCTCCGTCACACTTTTGCTACATGGGCAGCAATGGGCGGCGCACCAATGCACCACATCGCCCGTATCATGGGCCATGCCAGCACACAAACAACCGAGCATCACTATGCAAAATATGCGCCTGATTATATGGGTAGCACAATGAAAACTGTTGAACTACTGTTGAAGTCTGACAAAACAGCTAAAGTCAATGAACGCTGATATCCGCAGAAAGACTTGGTGGGGGCAGAGGGATTTGAACCCCCGACCAAGGCGTTATGAGCGCCCTGCTCTAACCGCTGAGCTATCGCCCCACAGGCAGCAACCTTTCCTTCGTAGCAAAAAAACCTCACTCCTCAACTATTAAAGCGCATAGCCGGGTCACGGACGTTGATTAATCTCCTCTTAAGTAATTTGCGTTATAGTTGGGTCATGCTTTTTACCTCACGCCACACCCCTTCTTGCGC
>JAIEPI010000202.1 GCA_019749855.1 Rickettsiales bacterium
TGCTGCATGGCGTTGGACTCAAAAGCAGTGAAGTCATTGCAAATGTTCGCTCCATCGTGTCGCGTCTGGCCCCCAAAGCACCGATAATGGACGTGACAGCTCAAACAATTCGTACCAAAACTAACGGTCTCAGCCAGCAGGATTCAGCCAACGCATTGCTCTACACGCTCAACCGCTTTGCAGAGTCGCATGGTGAAGATTTCACCATTGAATCCATCAGTAATGGCTATGATGAAATGCTGACAAAAACTGTGGAGCAGATAGAATCTTTCCGCAGCATCCTCAATGAAGAGATGTTTGACATCGCCTATCAGCCCATTGTCGATATTAAAACCGGAGTCATCCATCATTATGAATGTCTGGTTCGTCTTAAAGAAGCTGCGCCTAAGGATTTCTCCAACCCCTTTCACTTCATTACATTTGGTGAGTCTTCAGGCCTCATCAATGAGTTTGATCTATTGATGGCGGACAAAACTCTTCATATGTTGCAGGGTGAGGTTAAAAAAGGCAAAAAACCGCTGGTATCCGTCAATTTATCCGGCCGCTCTCTCAGCTCTTCTTTATTCATGGATAGTTTTGAGCGCATGATGGAAGCGCAACCGCAGGTCCGCAAGCAGCTTATTTTAGAGATAACAGAATCATCAAAAATTACTGATCTGAAGCTGGCGAATAATTTCGTACAAAAACTCCGCAAAGAAGGCAATTTAGTGTGCCTTGATGATTTTGGCTCGGGTGAATCATCGTTTGATTATTTGCGCAGCTTGCAAGTTGACTTCATCAAAATTGATGGGAGTTATGTGAAAGAGTCCATGCAGAGTCAGCATGGGCGGGACATGTTGCGTGCGATGGCCGGTCTATGCCGCGCACTCAATATCGTGACGATCGGCGAAATGGTTGAGGACGAAAAATGCGCCCACTTTTTATGGGAGAGCGGCATTAAGTTCGGTCAGGGATATTATTTTGGCAAGCCAACCACTGAACTGGCAACACTGGAGAACTTTAAGAAGATTCTTCCCAATTATCCAGAAATTGTGCGCGCCAAGCGATTTGAAGTCAGCAACCGGCCATGGTGGGCGCGACGCGACCAATAATAAAGAGTTGGGCGCGACGCGACCAATAATAAAGGGTTGTACGCGACGCGACCAATAATAAAGAGTTGGGCGCGACGCGACCAATAATCAGGATTTCTTTGGATCTTTTGGCGCCTGACGCTTATCACCCGTCGCAAAGTACGCTTCAAAGGGATTAAACATTTTAAAGGTGCTTTGGAACATCTCCATATTTTGCCGGCTGATTTCCTCAAATTTACCGATTGCGTTATAGCCGCCCCATGTTTCATCCATGTATTGACGAATTTTTTCCTGATTCTCAGTGAAGCTCTCCATGCTGCGCTCAAGATAATGCGGCAGAAAATCACCCACGCTATTATCATAAAGCGTAATCATGCGTTTGAGGAACCCCACCGGCATCATGCTGCGGCCCTGCATTTCCAGCTCAAAAATAATTTGCGCCAGAATCTGGCGTGTTAAATCATCGCCTGTTTTTGCATCACTCACGATAAAGTCCGTGCCCTCTTTCACCATCTGACTCACATCATCAAGCGTAATGTAGCAGCTCGTCTCAGTGTTATAGAGTCGGCGATTAGCATATTTTTTGATAATCACTTTTTTGGTTTGAGATGACTTTGTAGCACTCATGAGACGCTCCCTACGATCAGTCGGTTATCATTGCCTTTACATGACAGATGATTATAGTAGCACTAGAGGAACGCCCCCGCAATAAAACGATACAACATCATTGTGCAATGCAACATGACCCAAGTGAAATGGCCCGTCTCTTCGTGGATATGTGGCAGGAACAGATGAAGCAAGTCATGCAGGATGAGCGTTATCTGAACGCCTCTCTCGACATGATCAATAAATTACAACAGACCTATTCCAACGACATGACCGGCCTTGGGGAAATGATGCATGCCCACTCCTCGCCCAACTCCTCCAGAGAATCAGCTGGCGCCCGCCCGCGTGACACAAACAATGCTGCAGAATCTGCCTCTACATCTGCAGACGAGCATGACCTCCTTTCTCTTATTGCAGAACGCCTTGCAATCAGCGAACGGCGCATTCTTGAATTGGAACGACAAGTTTCCGAACTTAAAAAGCGGTCCTGACCTCAGCACACTTCCAAAAGAACTACGTCATGCCATTTTGCATGAGTGCCTGCAGCGTCAGCATGAAACGCTGGAAGGTGTTGGTCATTTTTTACGCTGTGCGCGTGAAACACTCGCTTACCCCAAGCCACCTGAAATCGTCGCGAAGTGGCATGCGGCGCGTCTGTATCATTATCGATCTCCGTCAAATGTGGCCGCGCGATCTCCCATCATCGTCGTACCGTCACTGATCAATCGCTACTACATTCTTGATCTCGATGAAGAACGCAGTCTGGTGAGATATTTTGCTTCGCTCGGCCATGATGTCTATCTGCTGGACTGGAATTTGCCCACTCAAGTGGAAACACAGTTTTCTATCGGTGATTACATTAACGAAATTCTTTGCCCTGCCACGGAGTTTATTTTTAAACGCCATGCGCAAAAGCCCGCAGCCATAGGCTATTGTATGGGAGGATTGCTCACATTGGTCATGAGCATCCTCTACCCGCAAAACCTATCGCGCATGGCCGTTCTGGCGACGCCGTGGAATTTTCACTCCAAGGATGCAATTCATACAAGGCTTACCGCGCCGCGCATTAACGTACTCAGAGAAATTCTGCAGCGAAGTCCGCTTTTTCCGGGTGAAGCGATTTTATACTTCTTTTATCTCTCTGATCCCTGGCGTTTTCAGGAAAAGTTTCGTCAATTCCCTAAATTAAAAAACAAATCTGATCGCCAGTATTTTACCGCCATTGAGCATTGGGCGAATGATTGCGTTCCGCTACCGCGAAAAGTCGCGGTCGAATGTTTTGTCGAATGCCAGCAGGAAAATAAGCCCTTTGAAAAAAGGTGGCGTGTGAATGATGTGCTCATTGACCCTACGCAGATTCAGATTCCTTGCTTTATTGCTGCACCGCAACATGATCGTATTGTTCCTTATGGCTCATCCCTGGCGCTTGCCCAGCATATCCCGCATGCTAAAGTACATGCCCCTGAATCAGGACATATCGGCATGATCACTGGAGCGCGCCGAAAATCACAGCTCTGGCAGCCTCTCGCCGCATGGTTAAAATGACCTTTAGGATAAAACTGTGCGATAAAGTTTTCGAGCAGTCTTTACTTTAGAGGTGAAAATCAATAAAACCCCAGTACGTATGACTTAATTTTTCTTTTCACGGAGATTCACATGAGCACTGCCAATGATATCGTCATCGTCGCGGCACAACGCACCGCCGTTGGCAGTTTTAATGGTTGTTTTGGTCAGGTCGCCGCGCATGATCTGGGAAAAGAGGTCATCAAAGCGTTGCTCGCCAAAACAAATGTTGCACCGCAACATATCTCAGAAGTTATTCTTGCGCAGGTGCTTACAGCAGCCCAAGGTCAAAACCCTGCGCGTCAGGCGTCCATTCTGGCTGGTCTGCCAATAGAAGTGCCCGCCTGGGGGATTAATCAGGTGTGTGGGTCGGGTCTGCGCAGTGTCGCACTTGCCATGCAGGCGATCGCTTTGGGCGATAGCGAGATTGTGATTGCGGGTGGGCAGGAGAGCATGTCCATGGCGCCACATGCGGTTTATTTGCGCAGCGGAGTGAAGTTCGGGAATGTCGAGATGATCGACACCATGATCCGCGACGGCCTGTGGGAAGCGTTCAACAATTATCACATGGGCAACACCGCAGAAAATATCGTCAAAAAATTCGACATCACGCGTGATGATCAGGATCAGTTCGCCCTGCAATCGCAGCAAAAAGCAGCGAAGGCGCAAAAAGATGGCAAATTCAAAGACGAAATTGTGCCCGTCAAGGTTCAGGTCAAAAAAGACATGATCACCATCGATCAGGATGAATTTATTCGCCCTGAAACCAGCATTGAAACTCTGGCAAAACTTCGTCCCGCGTTTGATAAAGAAGGCACCGTTACCGCGGGTAATGCATCGGGAATCAATGACGGTGCTGCCGCTGTGATGCTGATGCGTCGCAGTGAGGCGGAAAAACGTGGGCTTGCCGTACTCGCGCACATTGCCAGCTGGTCACAGGCAGGGGTTGATCCCACCATTATGGGAACCGGCCCGATACCAGCCTCACGCCGCGCACTCGAGAAAGCAGGCTGGAGCCACAATCAGCTTGATTTGATTGAGGCTAACGAGGCCTTTGCCGCGCAAGCCGTGTGCGTGAACCGTGAAATGGGCTGGGACATGAATAAGGTAAACGTCAATGGCGGCTCGATTGCCATTGGTCACCCGATTGGCGCATCAGGCGCACGTATTCTGGTCACGTTGTTGCATGAAATGCAGCGGCGTGATGCCAAAAAAGGGCTGGCGACCTTATGCATTGGCGGTGGAATGGGCATTGCCATGTGTGTCGCCCGCGACTAATGACTATTTAATGTTTAGATGAGGAAGTGTGAGTTTTAGTATGAGTCGAATTGCATTGGTAACCGGTGGAACGCGTGGCATTGGAAAAGCCATCAGTCTTGCACTCAAAGAGGCTGGCTACACCGTTGCCGCCAATTATGCCTCACGAGACAGTGCCGCCGAAGAATTCCGCGCTGAGACCGGCATCGCCGTTTTTAAATTCGATATTTCAAACTTCGAGGAATGTCAGTCACACACGCAACGTATCTCTGATGAGCTCGGTGGCCCAGTCGAAATCCTGATCAATAATGCAGGCATCACACGCGATGCGTTCATGCATAAAATGCCGCCTGAATACTGGATGGAAGTCATTAACACCAACCTCAACTCCTGCTACTTTATGGCGCGTGCCGTCATCAATTCAATGCGTGAGCGCGGTTTTGGTCGCATCGTGAATATCAGCTCGATTAATGGCCAGCAGGGACAGTTCGGGCAAACCAACTACTCTGCTGCCAAAGCGGGTGTGCTAGGCTTTACTAAAGCACTGGCTCGTGAAACAGCCAATAAAGGCATCACGGTCAATTCCATTGCGCCAGGCTACATCCGCACGGATATGACCTCTGCGGTTTCCGGTTCAGTGCTGGAGAAAATAATCAGCTCCATCCCTGTGGGTCGCATGGGTGAGCCAGAAGATATTGCGCGCGCTGTCTTGTTTTTAGTGGCGGAGCACGCAGGGTTTATTACTGGCGAGACACTGTCCATCAACGGCGGCCAATACATGGAATAATGGCATGGAATAATGCGTGCAAGGCGTCATGCGCCTCGCGTTATGCGTAGGCCGTGGCACCCTCGACACGCGCCAGTAATTCGTCCAGCGTCGTAACGACTTCATACATGGTGCGGGTTTCTGGCCTCGCAAACCCTGAGTTGATCATGTGATCCAGCAGCGCCACGAGGTGATCCCAATAGCCCAGATGATTAAAAATGATCACCGGCTTTTCATGTAGTCGCAACTGCCGCCAGGTGATGATTTCAAACATTTCGTCCAGCGTGCCACAGCCGCCAGGCAGAATGGCAAAGGCATCGGCGCGATCATACATGATTTTTTTGCGCTCATGCATGGTCTCAACGATAATGATTTCGTTCAGCGATTTGTGCTCTACTTCAAGATTCTGTAAATGACGTGGGAATACCCCTGTCACCCAGCCGCCTTCTTTCAGTACGGAGTTGGCCACTGCGCCCATAATTCCACAATCGCCCCCGCCATACACGAGCGCAATATCGCGCTGTGCCATATCACGACCTAAATCAGTACCGATTTGCAGATGTGCCGCAGGAACAGCATTTTGCGCGCCACAAAAAACACACAGGGATTTTCTTAAACGACTCTCAGTCATAAATCCTTACGCTTTCTTCCCGAAAAAGCCTTTGCGGCGCGTCGGTTCAGGAAGATTGAGCGTCAATTCATCGCTCGATTGCTGGACATCGCTGGCAAAAGCCGGTGCGGGCTGAGGTTGATGGTGAGTATTTTCCACACCCTCAGTATGCAACGATAATCGTTTACTTTCCCTTAAGATGGCAAGCTCTAATACATGCCGCACCGCACCACGAACACTTAGCAGCGTTCCCACAAACAAGGCCAGCAGCAGCAGATCAATCACCAAAACCACCATGACTTCAGTGAGCTTTAAATCTTCTGATGCCAAACTCAGAGTGATGAAGCCGATCCCTGCAGCGATTAATAATGACAACACCCCCCAGATGATACTCAGCTTTTTAAGTGTGTTGGCATTTTTGTGAAGGCGCTCAGAAGCAACGCGCTCATATTCAGAAAACACATCAAACTCAGCCAGTTTCTTTTGTAATTCCTGCTGCTTTTGACTCAGTGTTTCTTCCTGGTTTTTTACTGCTTGTAATTGCCCCTCAAGCGCTTCTTTTTCTTCTTTATAGGCAGCGGAACGGTACTCAGGAGAAATCTCCAGCGCCTCTTTAAAATCAGATTGAGTAAAGGAGACATGATTAAAGCTTGAGCCCTTGAATGGCGTTTGCATGAAACGTGCATCAACAAATTCAGCAAAGTCGAATTTACTATCGCGCATATCCGTGCGCTCAAGATTCGTGTTATGAAATTTGGCTCCGGTAAAATTGCTCTCACGTCCATTGGCATCAGTGAGGTTTGCACCATCAAAATTGGTACGTGCAATTTGCGCCTGACGCAATACGGCGCGCTCCAGATTGGCCCCGCGAAGACTGGCTTCATTAAGCTGTGCATTGAGGAAATTAGAGTATGAAACATCTGCCTGATCAAGAATCGCGCGATCCAGCATTGCTGAAGCGAAGTTGACACGGCGTAACTGCAGATTGCTAAGATTAGCGCCAATCAGACGCGCCTCAGTGAAATCCGCTTCATGCAGCTGTGCGCCACGCAAATCCACGCCCTCCAGATTCACACCGCGAAGGCTTGCCTGCACCAGATTCGCCCCCGTAAAACTGATATGGCGTAAATCAGTGTCCTTAAGGTTGGCGCGACGCCCCTCTTTGCCCTCGGAATTTAGCCAAAGCTTATGCGCTTGGAGGATTTGTGTAAAAACCTCCTGATCAAGACGCTCTAAACCCGCCGTTCCTGGAAATGTGGGGCTACTTAAATTCTCCATAGACATAAGCCAATATATTTAATGATTTTTTGTTTATAGCCCCAAGATGGCGACGTTCAATAATGAACTGAGGAAAAAAAACGCCCTTGAACAGTCTTTTTCTATCATGTGTGTCACATTTCATCCGTTTTCGTTCGCATAGAGATAATTGATATGCCCCATCTTACGACCGCTGCGCGCTTCTGACTTGCCATATAAATGAAGCTTCGCGGAGGGATCCGCTTGTAATAATGCCAGTGAATGCTCAACATCATCGCCCATCAAGTTGACCATTCTTGCATCACATAAACCATGGGTCGGGCCAAGCGGCAAACCAGC
>JAIEPI010000080.1 GCA_019749855.1 Rickettsiales bacterium
GCTAAAGCCGGTGGATTCGCCAATGTGAAGGTACCATTTGTTGCTGGCAGAACCGATGCATCACAGGAAATGACGGACGTCGCAGCGTTTGCGCCACTGGAGCCAGTCAGTGATGGTTTCCGTAATTATTACCGTGCGGGCAGCGCGCATTCACCGGCGGAAATGCTGGTGGATCGTGCGGCATTGCTCAATCTCTCTGTACCTGAGATGACGGTGCTGGTGGGCGGCATGCGGGCTTTGGGGGCCAATGCGGCCCAGTCAAAGCACGGCTTGTTGAGTGACAAACCCGAAACATTGAGCAATGATTTCTTTGTCAATCTGCTGGATATGTCCACGGTATGGAAAAAATCATCGCAATCGGAATCCCTCTATGAGGGCCATGACCGCAAAACGGATGCCTTGCGGTGGACGGCGACGCCGGTTGATTTGATCTTTGGTTCCAATTCTGAGCTTCGCGCTGTCGCTGAGGTCTATGCCTCAAAAGACAGCAAAGAAATGTTCGTCACGGATTTCATCAATGCATGGAACAAGGTGATGAATCTCGACCGTTACAAAGACGGTGAGAAAATCTAGGCAGCATCGCAGGCTACGGCGTGATTGTATTGCACCCAATCACGCCGTAGCTAGATTTTGGTTTCGCAAAAAATAGCGAATTAAATGGTCGGGGCGAGAGGATTGACGCTTCGCCTGCTGGCTTCGCGCCCTTTGGGTCTCTCGGCTACGCCTCGATTTCCAAAAATTCTGCTGAATTTTTGTCGAACCTAACGGTTCTCATAGCCATACAACCGAACCAATTATAAAAAGCCGCGCAATGCGGCCTTTTATAATTGGTCGGGGCGAGAGGATTCGAACCTCCGACCCCCTGCTCCCGAAGCAGGTGCGCTACCAGGCTGCGCTACGCCCCGACAGAAATGTGTATTAGCATTTTCATCCGCGCAGCTGGTAGTGAAAAGTCGCTTCGTCCTGTCGGACTCTCGCTGGGGGCTGCGCTACGCTAGGGCAGAAATGTGTATTAGCATTATACTTCGCGCAGCTGGTAGTGAAAAGTCGCTTCGTCCTGCCGGACTCTCGCTTGGGGGCTGCGCTACGCCAGGGCACCATGTCTGCACCCGCATTCAACAGGCACACATTTGTGGATGCATAGTATTGGAGCAGGGGGCTGTCAATCATAGGAATGCGGCAAAATAATCACTTTGCGCAAGTTTCTTTTTGTTTGCCTCGCGCTAGGGCTTCCGCTCTTGCGATTCCTGAAGCCTATGGTTAGATGGAATATGTAGGTAAGTGTTTCTTTAACTTTGTGTGAGACACTCCTATATAGATAGATAATGAACGCAATAGCGCTCATACCAACAGAATGGACGACGCATGACGAAGACAGGCAAAGAGACCAAAAATACCCGTTACTGCTCATTTTGCGGCAAAAGTGAGCATGAGGTGCGTAAGCTGATTGCTGGCCCCACGGTGTTTATCTGCGACGAATGCGTTGAGCTGTGCATGGATATTATCCGCACCGCCGATAAAACAGTGGTGGAGCATGATGACGATCACATTGCTAAACCGCACGAAATTCGCAAAGTGCTGGATGATTATGTCATCGGTCAGGAACAGGCGAAAAAGATACTCTCAGTGGCGGTTTATAACCATTATAAGCGTATTTCCCTGATTGAAAAAGGCAGCGAAATCGAGCTGCAGAAATCCAACATCCTGCTGCTTGGCCCGACCGGTTGCGGCAAGACGTTGCTGGCGCAAACGCTGGCGCGCATTCTTGATGTGCCGTTCACCATGGCCGACGCCACCACGCTCACCGAGGCTGGCTATGTCGGTGAGGATGTCGAAAACATCATCCTGCGCTTGCTTCAGGCGGCGGATTATAACGTTGATCGTGCACAGCGCGGCATCGTCTATATTGATGAGGTCGATAAAATCTCGCGTAAATCTGACAACCCATCCATCACGCGTGATGTCTCCGGTGAGGGTGTTCAGCAGGCCTTGCTGAAAATCATGGAGGGGACGGTGGCGTCGGTGCCACCGCAAGGCGGGCGCAAGCATCCGCAACAGGAATTCCTGCAGGTTGATACCTCCAACATCCTCTTTATTTGTGGCGGTGCGTTTGCTGGTCTCGATAAAATCATTGCGGCGCGTGGCAAAGGGTCATCCATTGGCTTTGGCGCTGATGTTCGCAGTGAAGAAGGGCTGCGCCCGGGTGAGTTGCTCGCCCGCGTTGAGCCGGAAGATTTGCTCAAGTTTGGCTTGATTCCTGAGTTCGTTGGCCGTTTGCCAGTAATTGCGACGTTGAATGATCTCGATGAGCAGGCACTGGTGAATATCCTCACCGAGCCTAAAAATGCTCTGGTGAAGCAATATCGCAAGCTCTTTGAGATGGAAGAGGTGAAGCTCTCCTTCTCTGACGATGCGCTGAAGGCGATTGCTAAAAAAGCCATCAAACGCAAAACAGGTGCTCGCGGCTTGCGCGCCATCATGGAGGAGCATCTGCTCAATCTGATGTATGCGATTCCAGAACTGGAAACTGTTTCAGAAGTGGTGATCAACGGCGAAAACATCGAAAAAAGTACCGAGCCAATGGTGGTGCATCAGCGCACGCCAAAAGCAGCCGCTGGCGACACTCCATCTAAAAACTAGACGACTAATCAGGATGCACATGAGCTAATGCGCTTTGTGCATCCTTTTTATTGAATGCACCATGACATTAAGTGCTTGTAGGTTTCTACGTGCGTTGTTTTTTCAGGGTTTTTTGAAAAGTTTTTGCAAAGCTCTGGTAATGACCGCTGCGCACCTCTATATTATCAGTAGCAACCTATTGAATGATTGAGTCATGACCGAATCACAAACAATGATTATTCCCGTTCTGCCACTCCGCGACATTGTCGTGTTTCCTGGCATGGTCGTGCCGCTCTTCGTTGGTCGGGAAAAGTCCGTGAAGGCACTTGAGAGCGTGGTGAAGCATGATAATCGCATCTTGCTCATCTCGCAGAAAGACGGCTCTCAGGATGATCCGGCAGTGAATGAGCTCTATAAGATTGGAACGGTGGCCTCGGTATTGCAGTTGCTGCGCCTGCCGGATGGTACGGTTAAAGTGTTGGTGGAAGGCGTGCGTCGCGCACGTGTGCTGGAGGCAATCCCCAACAGCGAATATCATCAGGTGACGGCTGAAACACTGGACGAAATCGTTGGCGACCGTCAGGAGATGGAAGCGATGTTCCGCACCGTGACCACGCAATTTGAGCAGTATGTTAAACTAAACAAAAAAATTCAGCCTGAAACTCTGGGTGCGGTACTGAAAATCACTAATCCATCGGCGCTCGCCGATACCGTGGCGGCGCATATGCAGATTGATATTGCGGCCAAGCAGGAAATTCTGGAGATGCTGGGCGTCGCTGAGCGCTTGGAGCAGGTCTATGCGCTGATGGAATCAGAGATCAGTGTTCTCAATACGGAGAAGCGTATCCGCTCGCGTGTGAAACGCCAGATGGAGAAAACGCAGCGTGAGTATTACCTCAACGAGCAAATGAAGGCGATCCAGAAAGAGCTGGGCGAGGGCGAGGATGGCAAGGATGAAATCAGTGAGCTGGAAGAGCGCGTAGCGAAAACTAAGCTCTCGAAGGAGGCGCGTGAGAAATGCGTGGCTGAGCTGAAAAAGCTGCGCTCCATGAGCGGCATGTCGGCTGAAGCGTCGGTGATTCGTAATTACATCGACTGGATGGTGTCTATTCCGTGGAAAAAACCCACCAAAATCCTGCGTGATCTGAAACGTGCGCAACGCGTGCTTGACGAGGATCACTACGGGCTGGAGAAGGTCAAAGAGCGCATCTTGGAATATCTGGCAGTGCATGAGCGCACAAACACCTTGCGCGGCCCGATTCTGTGCTTGGTTGGCCCACCCGGGGTCGGCAAAACCTCGCTCGCGAAATCCATCGCCCGTGCCACCAACCGCAATTATGTGCGTATATCGCTCGGTGGTGTGCGCGATGAAGCGGAGGTGCGTGGTCATCGCCGCACTTATATCGGTTCCATGCCCGGGAAATTCATTCAATCCATGAAGAAAGCGAAATCATCCAACCCGCTGATGCTGCTCGATGAGATTGATAAAATGGGCCATGATTTCCGTGGCGATCCGGCGGCGGCACTGCTGGAAGTACTTGATCCTGAACAAAACAAAGCCTTCAACGATCATTACCTTGAGGTGGATTACGACCTGTCCAACGTGATGTTTATTGCGACTGCGAACTCACTGAACATGCCGCGCCCACTGATGGATCGCATGGAGATTATTCGCATCCCGGGCTATACTGAGGACGAAAAACTCAACATCGCCAAAACCCACCTGATTCCTAAGCAAGTGAAAGATCACGGCTTGAAGAAAGAAGAGTGGAGTCTTGCTGATGACGCCGTGCGCGATATTATCCGCTACTATACGCGTGAGGCGGGTGTGCGTAGTCTGGAGCGCGAAATCGCGTCGCTGGCGCGTAAGTCGATCAAGACGATTCTGCTCAAGGGCAAAGAAAAAGTCGCCGTGACATCGCGCAATCTGGGAAAGTTTCTGGGTGTGCGCCGATTCAATTACGGCATGGCAGAGCAGGAAGATCTGGTCGGCATGACCACGGGCCTTGCCTACACCGAAGTGGGCGGTGATTTGCTAACCATCGAATCGGTGACGGTGCCTGGCAAAGGGCGCATTACCTTCACCGGTAAACTTGGTGACGTGATGAAGGAATCTATGCAGGCGGCGTTCTTCTTTGTGAAATCACGCGCGCATACTTTTGGCATCAATCCCGATGTGTTTCAAACCAAGGACATCCACGTGCACGTGCCGGAAGGGGCGACACCGAAGGACGGACCAAGCGCGGGGATTGCCATTTGCACGACCATTGTTTCCGTGCTGACGGGCATTCCGGTGCGTCGTAGTGTGGCGATGACGGGAGAAGTGACGCTGCGTGGACGCGTTCTGCCTATTGGCGGGCTGAAGGAAAAGCTGCTCGCCGCGCATCGCGGTGGCATTACCACCGTGTTGATTCCTGAGGAGAATGTAAAGGATCTGGAAGATATTCCCGATAACGTCAAGCGTGGCTTGACCATTGTTCCGGTGGGCAAGGTAGAGGATGTGCTCCGTAACGCGCTGGTGGAAGAGCCGCAGGCGATTGAGTGGCCGGTGGTGGCAGATTCACCTGTCGTCGTGCCACCCGCAACTGAGGCAACAACGGAGAGTGACGGCGGCATCGTCACGCATTAATCCACCATTCACGGTCACGGATCACGGTCACGGACTTAGCAGACACAAAAAAAGGAGCCTCAACGTGAGGCTCCTTTTTTGCTAACCGAAGGAGGAGTCGGATTATAGCTGGCGAGCGGGGCCTTGTTGGCTCGCTGCAAGGTTTGCAGTATGTGCGCCGATCACAGGATGCGGCGTCGCAGGCGGCGCGGTCGGATGTGCCCCCGCTTCCGCCATGACTGCTTGCTGTGCAGGCGGAGTTGCGAGTGCTGCCTGTGCGGCGGCCTGAATTTCTGGCGACACCATAATGGGTTGTTGTCCCGCGGCGGGCTGTGGTGCGAGCGTGCTCGCGGTCTGCGATGTAGTTGCCGGGGTTTGCAGTGTCACTGTCTGATGGCCAAGTGGGTTATCAGCGTTGGGGCCTTGCTCCACGGCCTGCTTGGCCCGTTCGGCCAGTTCCTTAGCAGCAGGCCCGAGCAAGCCTTCCTTGCTAAGCGCGTCGAGCTGCGCTGTCAATCGTCCTGGCTCCACCTGACCTTGCGGCGGTACGCTGAAGCCCGTAATGGCTGTCTTGTCCATGATATGACCGGGGGCCGATACCATATGAATGGTCACGCCGCCTTTCGGACTGAATTCAATGTTGGCCACCTGCTGGGTGTTGAGTACGCGCCCGATGGCCTGCGATGGGAGGGAACCTTCGTGAAGTTCCTTGGCCGGGGTTTCAGCAGCGGGGGATGTGGCAGTGAGTGTATCTGTTGTCATGGCGTCCTCAGGCGAGTGCAAGGCTGGCTGTGCGATATTCTGAGGCGGTCAGAATCACTTCAGCGAATTTTGGCGAGAAAAGCTTGTTCAGCACCATGCGTTTGATGGAATCCTGAAAATGGCGACGGCGTTCTTCATTGAGCATGGTGTTGACGGTAATCGCGCTCAGGCCACCATCGGCAATCGGGTTGCTGCACAATACATAGCCATTATCGAGTGGCACGATATAATCCAGTGGATCGAACATTGAAAAAAGTGCTCCGTCATTCACATTGCTTATGAATTGATACTACAAAATATGGGGGCGCTTGTGTGTGACAGTTTGGTGAAAGTTTGCTGCGGTGTGATGATATGAGAGTTACGGCTGGCCTGAACTAAAGACGGCGGCCCAGCCAAATCACCTTGCCAATGACGTGCAAGGCCTGCGGCGCAATATCTTCCACGGCGGAATAGAGCGGATTATCGCTGATAATCGCCAGTTTTTGCCGCACCGGATCAATGCGTAAGCGCTTGGCCATCAGGTGATCTTCGTAGCCAATCACAAAAATACCATCGGTGCGCGGATAGGACTCAGTGAGGTCAACCAGCACGGTATCGCCATCGCTCAGGGTGGGCTCCATCGAGTCGCCCTCCACATGGATAATCGCCAGCTCGCCGCTCGGGGCATTCGTCACACGCGACAGCCATGAGCGCTGAAAACATAGATGGTATTTGATGTTTTCCTGCTGAATCAACCGGCCATGACCCGCGGAGGCGGCCACGTCATAGGCGGGAATCGGCACAAAATCACCTTCCTCCAGCATGAGGCGACCACTCTCCGGCTCTGTCGGGATGAAAAGCTGCTCATCAACGCTGAGGAACTGCGCCAGCGATTTCCTATCGGCAGGAAGGAGGTTTTTAGGGCTTCCCTTATAGATGAACTGGTGCAGATAGGCGTGGTTGCGCCCCATAGCCAAAGAGGCGGATTTCATATCAATATCCTTCGCGCTGGTGCGAAAGATATTCAGTAGGTTTCGGCGAACTTTATCCATGGAAAAACATTAGCTCCAATCGGATGAATTTGCAATATTAAAAACAAAATAAGACGATAGTATCCTATTGCAAATGTAAAAAGGCTTGTGAATACAAGACGGGCAGGGGTAAGCAGTCAGGCAGGAGCGCCCATGAGCCAATCGAATTCATCACTGGAAAGCCTGCTGCATGCGCTGCAACATCACTCGGCGCAGCCGATTGTGATGGGGCTTGAGCGCGTGCAGGCATTGTGCGAGCGGCTGGGCAACCCCCATATGCGTCTGCCGCCGGTCATCCATATTGCCGGAACCAATGGAAAGGGCTCGCTCAGCGCCTACCTGCATGCATTGGCAAATGAGGCGGGGCTTCGTGCACATCGCTATAATTCGCCACATCTGGTGCATTTTAATGAGCGCATGACGGTGGCTGACCACACCATCAGCGATCAGCAGCTGTTGGAATGTTTGCGAGCCGTTCAGGGCCCTGCTCAGGATTTGCAGGCCAGTTTTTT
>JAIEPI010000085.1 GCA_019749855.1 Rickettsiales bacterium
ATTGTGCAGGGTGGCTCGTGAGACAAGCACGCCGCCCACATTCACCGGCGTAAGGATCGCCACCGGCGTCATCGCACCGGTGCGCCCGACTTGAATCTGGATGGATTCAAGTGTCGTTTCCGCCTGCTGAGCTGGAAACTTATACGCCGTTGCCCAACGGGGCGATCGCTGAATGAAGCCCAGTCGCTCCTGCCAATCCCAGCGATCCGCTTTAATAACCATGCCATCAATATCATAGCCCAACTGCGCACGGTTTTGCTGCAATGCACCATAAGCGTGCTGGATTGCTTCTTCATCCTCTGTGAGTAGCGAGAGAGGGTTGACGCAAAGCCCTGCCCGCTGACACCAATCCAGAAAATCACTCTGCGTTGCCACGTCTAACGCCTCCTGCCCTTCCCCCACCGCATAGACAAAATAACGCAGTCGTCGTGACGCCGTGATCGTGGCATCCAACTGCCGCAATGATCCGGCGGCGGCATTGCGTGGATTGGCAAATAGCGGCTCCCCTGCCGCCTCACGTCGTTGGTTCAAAGCGGCAAAATCTGATTTATCCATATAGACTTCACCGCGTAGCTCCAGAATGGGGGGAACATCTTTGAGCGCAAGTGACGATGGCCAGTCAATGACATTAGCCAGATTCGCGGTAATGTCCTCACCGACCATGCCGTTTCCGCGTGTGGCCGCTCGGATGAATCGTCCGTGCTCAAACGTCGCTGAGAATGAAAGCCCGTCAATCTTTGGCTCACACATGCAAGCAATGGCGACCGTTTCCGCCAGCCCTAAAAACCGACGCATGCGGCCCAGAAACTGTTGCATTTCCTCCGCATCAAACACATTGCTGAGAGAAAGCATGGGCTTGCGATGCTCCACTTTTGCAAACGCCTCCGACGGTGATGAACCCACGGCAAAAGATGGGCTATCCGCACGCACCAAATGTGGAAACCGTGCCTCAATTGCCTCCAGCCGTTGACGCAATGCGTCATACTCTGAATCCGTGATCGTCGGAGCATCATGCTCATAATAGTCGCGGTTATGCTGCGCTATGAGGGCTGCCAGCTGCGCCAGCTCTGCCGCGGCTTCCAGATCGGTTAAGCGCTCAAGCGAACGCAAGTTATTCTCTTTTTCACGCTGCATGGTCACGGGTATCGTCCAATAAACGATCAGCGGCTTTGCGTGCTTCGTCGGTAATCTCGGCACCGGAGAGCATGCGTGCCAGCTCTTCGCGCCGGCCTTGCCTGTCTAATCGCGTGACACGCGTGGTGGTTTGCTCGCCTGCACTGCGCTTCTCAATAAAGAAATGCACTCCCCCGCGTGCCGCAACTTGTGGCTGATGCGTCACCACCAGCACCTGTGCATGCTGACCCAAACGCTCAAGCCGTTTGCCAATCGCTGCGGCCACTGCGCCGCCGGTTCCTGTGTCGATCTCATCGAAAATCAGCACGGGCGTTGCATCCACCTCACCCAATACCACAGCCAGTGCCAGCATGAAGCGTGATAGCTCACCACCCGAGGCAATGCTGGCCATCGCACCAACATCGGTTCCCTTCTTGGTGGCCACCTCAAAATGGATGTGGTCCATACCGCCGGCGTTCCAATGCGTATCCTCTTTGGGGGTGATCGCCACACGAAACCGGGTCGCTTCCATCTTAAGCGGCTTGAGCTCGGCCAGCACTGCCGCTTCCAGTTTTCCAGCAATTTTTTGCCGCGCTTTTCGCAATTCACTGGCCAGTGCGATGTATGATTCTCGTGTTTCCAGCACCTTTTTTTGCAGTGCCGCACGGTTCTTATCACCCGCATGAATGGCGCGCAGCTTAGCCTCAACCTCCGCCTGCAACGTCACCAACTCATCGACACTACGTTGATATTTGCGACCCGCGGCGCGTAGGGCAAATAAGCGCTCCTCGCTACGTTCTAATTCATTGGGATCATAACCACATTCAGCCCCTAAAGCCTCAAGCTGCGACGTGGCTTCCTGCACTTCAATACCCGCTTTATCCAGCGCCGCGAGTGCTGCAGCAAAACGCGTTGCCTCTATCAGGGTTGAGCGGGTGAGCACACGCTCAGCGGCGCGCAACGCCTCAAGCAAACTGCGAGGCTGGGAGAGCGCATTCAGCGCTTCATCAATGGTGGAGGCCATTTTCTCTGACTGCATCATGCGGGTACGCTGCTCAGCCAGATTTTCTTCCTCGCCCATTTGCGGTGAGAGGGCAGAGAGTTCCTTTTGCATATGTTCGAGATAATCTCGCTCACGCGCTGCATGCGCGAGTTCGTCGAGCAAATCCTCCAGCAGGCGTGTCGCCTCTTTCCACTGGCTATGTGCGACGCTTAATCGCTGACGGAGTTCCTGCAAACGCCCATATCCATCGAGCAGCTCAAGATGCTGCGCGGCATCGAGCAAACCTCGTTGCTGATGTTGGCCATGAATCTCCACCAATGCTTCACCCAGCTCGCGCAGGGCTTTGACACTGACCGCCTCATCATTCACGAATGCTTTGGATTTTCCATCGGCCATGAGTTGCCGCCGAATAATGATTTCCTCAGCAGGCTCAAATCCCAAGCGCTCCAGTACGGCGGTGATTTGCGGTTGAGCCGAAATATCAAACGCCACCGTCACGGCGGCTTTTTCCGCTCCTTTGCGTACCAGTCGCGCTTCGCTGCGCGCACCCAGTGCCAAGCCCAGTGCATCCAGCAAAATGGACTTCCCCGCTCCCGTTTCACCAGAAAGCACACATAGCCCACCCTCAAAATGCATGTCTGCTTTTTCAATTAACACTAGATTTTGAATATTCAGATGGGTGAGCATTATGTGCGCTCTTTACTCTAAGAGATTCTGGAAGAAGCCTTTTTTGACATCCGGCGGCGCCACACCGTTGGCCTCCAGCAAGGCATAACTTCGCTTATACCACTGACTGGAAGGAAAGTTATGACCCAGCACCGCCGCATAGCGCCGTGCTTCATCTTCAACACCCAGCTTCAAATAGGTCTCGACCAGACGATGGAGGGCTTCGGGCACATGGCTGGTGGTTTGGAAATTAATAACGACATTGCGAAAACGGTTCACTGCGGCCAGATACTCGTCACGCTCCAGATAATAGCGCCCCACCATCATTTCTTTACCCGCGAGATGATCCTCCGTTAAATCGAGTTTCAGTTTTGCGTCGCGGGCAAATTCGGTATCGGGATAACGCTGCACAATGTTACGCAATGATTCCTGTGCTTTCTCGGTTAATCCCTGATCGCGTCCTACATCAGAAATTTGCTCATAATTGCATAGCGCAATCATGTAAAACGCATAAGCGGCACTCTCATGGCCCGGATGTAATTTGGTGAAGCGCTCGAAGGTCAAAATGGCGTCATCATATTGCTCGGCCTTATAGCTGGCATAACCGGAGAGAATCTGGGCACGCGCCGACCATTCGGAATAAGGATGCAGGCGCTCCACATCGTCAAAGGACTTGGCGGCTTTTTTGTAATTCCCCTCATCAAACAGGCCACGCGCTTTTTCATAAAGCTCCTCAGCCGTGGCTTCGGCTTCTTCTTCCTGCTCGCGCTTGGCTTTGGCTTTATCGCTCTCCATGACGCTGCATGCAGTTTGCGACAGAACGCCTGCGCAAGCCAACATCCAGACAAAAGCAACAATCAGGGGGTGATAGGGGCGTGAAGGGTACATGGCATGGTTATAACACTCCCGCCGCAAATGTGAACGCGGATTTCAGCGGTGATTAAAAACGCAGCACAGAGTTTTTGTCATATATTCGCGATGATGCGATTATTTCTCTGCTTGATGTAGTGAGCGGGGAAAGCGCGCCGCACCAACGCCAGACGCAGGAAAATGGGTGATTTCCACACCGGAGAAGTCCTCTTCGAGGTGCCATGACTGCGGATTCGCCATCACGGCGCGCATCAGAAGATTATTGATGCGGTGTCCTGGTTTGCTGGTTTCAACGCGGCCCAGCAGACGGTGGCCACAGAGGAAATAGTCACCAACGCAATCGAGTGCTTTGTGGCGCACAAATTCATCGCTAAAACGCAGGCCCTCGGCATTAACAATGCCCTGCTCATCGACCAGCACTGCGTTATCAAGTGAACCGCCACGCGCCAGCCCTGCCGCACGTAACTGTGCAACATCCGAGGCGAAGCCAAAGGTACGAGCACGCGCCAGCGCCTCAGCAAAGCTCGTATCGGAGAAATCATACTCCGCACGCTGCGCACCAATCGCGTTGTGAGAAAAATCAATGGCCACATCAAGGACAAACCCGTCATTTGGCTCGATGCGCGCCACACTCTGCCCATCACGAACTTCAATGGCCTCATCAATGACGAGCAGGTAACGTGGGCGATCCTGCACACACAGACCTGCCTCTTCGATCAACGCCAGAAACGGCTCAGAGCTACCGTCCATGATCGGCACTTCCGCGCCATTTAGCTCAAGAATGGCGTTATCAATGCCCGCGCCCCACAGCGCCGCCATCACGTGTTCAATGGTGCCAACACGCGTGCCATATTCGTTTTCCAGCACGCTGCACAGGCGCGTATCACTGATACGGTCATAACGGGCAGGTAAAATCGCAGCGGGGCCGCTCAAGTCCGTACGCACAAACACAATGCCGGTATCCACTGACGCCGGACGCAGGGTCAGCTTCATGGTTTCACCTGAGTGAAGGCCAATGCCCTGACAATATGTGGCGTGTTGGAGTGTGCGTTGCATCAAACAATAACCCTGTTTTATGCTCGCACATTAGCTGAGTCACAGGGAGGCAACAATTCACAGTTTGTTACGTTTTGTTACAAACATAACCACGGCAAGACGACCTTACCAAGCACCTGTTAAAGAAGCCAAGATTCCTCGAATTAATTGGCCTGCCGACGTAAGAACGCCGGTATGTCATAATTCTCATCATCGCGGGCCTGTCCATGCGACATGGATTGCGACATGGCCACCGCGTCATTCGCCTTATCCGCAGTGACTTCAACCGAACGTGCCCTCGCAGGCTCAGGCGACGACACCTCATCATGACGCTGTGACAGCGCGCGACTCACCTCGGCAATGCGATTGAGAAAACCAAAACCTTGCGAAGGCTGCTCTTCTTCCACCTGTGCTGAAGCAGAGACGGCACTGGCGCTACGCTCATTTCCAAAAAACAGCGGGCCATGATCTTCATGCTTTTCAGCCCGCTGGGCAACCGAATCCGCCATAAAATCAACATCAGCCTGCGCCTGCATCGGCGCTTCAGTCGTTGCTCTTGCTGAGGGCGCAGCAACAGCAGGCATCTGAACGGAGGAGGCTTTGAGCGGCGCACGCGCAGCAACAGGCGGAGTGGCCGCAGACACCGGACGCATCACCGGAGCAGGCGCCGTTGCCTGACGCTGAGTTGGAGCTGGCGTCGCAGGCGCAGTGCCAGTGGCACCGGACGGACGGCGCGGAGGCATATAAGTGAAGGGGCGCTTACTCTGTGCCGCTTGTGTGGCCGCATATTCCTGCGTGCTCTCGTTGACAGCCTCTGCATCAATACCCGTTGCCACAACGGAGACGCGCATGGCACCCTGCAACGCCTCATTAAAGGTTGAGCCAAAGATGATATTGGCATCAGGATCGACTTCCTCACGTACGCGATTAACCGCCTCATCCACTTCAAAGAGGGTCATATCCAGACCGCCAGTGATATTAATGAGCGCCGCACGCGCCCCTTTGAGGGAAATATCGTCCAGCAATGGGTTAGAAATCGCTGCTTCGGCTGCTTCCAGCGCGCGCTTCTCGCCACTGGCCTGCCCCGTGCCCATCATGGCCTTGCCCATCTCGCGCATTACGGTGCGAATATCGTTGAAATCGAGATTCACCAGACCTGGCTTTACAATCAGATCCGTCACCCCGCGCACGCCTGAGTGAAGCACTTCATCGGCCATGCGGAACGCATCGGCAAAGGTAGTTTTTTCATTGGCAATGCGAAACAGATTCTGGTTCGGAATCACAATGAGCGTGTCCACGTACTGTTGCAACTCCAGCAAACCTTCTTCCGCAATACGCATACGCTTGCCGCCTTCAAACTGAAACGGCTTAGTGACAACTCCCACCGTGAGAATGCCCTGCTCTTTGGCCATGCGTGCGATCACTGGCGCGGCACCGGTACCCGTTCCACCGCCCATGCCCGCCGTAATAAACACCATGTTGCTATTTTCAAAATGTGCGCCCAGCTCGGCAAGAGATTCCTCTGCCGCGGCACGACCAGTTTCAGGATTAGCGCCGGCACCGAGGCCTTGCGTAACGCTGGTGCCGAGCTGGATGACATTTTCCGTCATCGCCGCATCCAGAGCTTGCGCATCAGTATTCGCCACCACGAATTGCACACCTTCCAGATTCGAATTAATCATGTTATTGACCGCATTGCCGCCGGCCCCTCCCACACCGATCACCGTGATGACCGGACGAAGCGTATGCGACTGGCTAGGCAAATGCAGATTGAGGGTCATGAAATGCTCCTGAATGGCTATAGAATGCGCGATACTCTAGTCATAATCCAATTTTAGCCGCGGATAAACAAAAAAGCGCGCATAAATACAAGATATAGTATTGTTATGAACAGGCCACCTTCCCGCAAGCCAACAGTATTTCTACGCCCATTGTTATGAGATGGCGCATAACCAAATGCTAAACGAGGGGAGCTTGTCTCACCACATGCAGTTGTAAGAAACGGATGGAATGCGTATCAAGCACACACATGTTGAGCGGCGACCGCACGTTACATGCTTGTTAAAAAAAGCGGCCTGATATGCATGTCGCGCCATGCGCATTTCAAAAATTATCGCGCAGCCATGACATCATTTTTTGAGTACGCGAGCCGAGACTTCCCGAGCGGCGCTTACCTTCCACCAGCATGTCTTCTGGAAGGCGTGTGTTCACAAAATGCAGCATCCCGATAGCGCAGGAAAAAGACGCGCCACTCACTGAATCAGCCAGACCTGGCAACAGGCGCGGCTTGGCAATGCGCACCTGCTTAACCAGCACACGTGCCGCTAAGTCACGCACCCCCACCAGCTGACTTGCACCGCCGGTTAACACCGCATGTCGGCCTGCACGCGGCTCCACACCGCTGGCATGCACGCGGTCACGAATCATCTCAAAAATCTCCTCAAGACGCGGGCGAATAATCGCAATCAACGTCGAGCGCGGAATGGTATTGGGCTCATCCCCTTCCTGCTCCTCACCAATCTGAGGAATGTCAAGCATCACCTGCGTATCCTTCGGGGCAGCGATCGCGCTGCCATGCAGATTTTTCAGCCGCTCGGCACTGGCGAGTGATGTGGTCAGACCCTGCGCAATATCGCTCGTCACATGCTGTCCACCAATCGGGATGGAGCCAGAAAAAATGTTACGCCCATGCGAAAACAAGGCGAAACTTGTCTCTGAGCCGCCCATATCAATCAGAGTGGTGCCCAACTCCATTTCATCCTGCTCTAAACAGCCATAGGCCGAAGCATGTTGCGAGGAGACAAACTCGGCGATGGGAGGCACCTCGGCGAACTCCTTGTCGATCACGCGCGCTATGTACCCGTCCAGCTGCTCCCGCCTCTGTCGCGGGCCGAGTCCTC
>JAIEPI010000014.1 GCA_019749855.1 Rickettsiales bacterium
TTATTTGCGCTATCGCGAGGCGCTGGGCGAGGACATTGGTAACATCCCGTCAGGTCTGTATCCGGGGAGTTATCTGGTGCCGGTTGGGCAGGCCTTGTCTCAGCAACATGGCACTGCCCTAATGGCGAAGTCGGAGCCCGAGTGGCTGCCAGTTGTGCGTGAGTTTGCTATTGAGCAGATGATGGTGCTGATTCGTGAAGATTTGGCCGATTTGGGGATTTATCATGATGTGTTTACCTCCGAGCGTCAATTGCATGAGGAACAGCGTATTGAGGCCGCGTTAGCGCTACTTGAATCGCAGGGGGTGCTGTATCGCGGGGTGCTGGAGCCACCGAAGGGCAAGGCGCCTGAAGATTGGGAGCCTCGTGAGCAGTTGCTGTTTCGCTCCACGGATTATGGTGATGATTGTGATCGCGCACTGGCGAAGTCGGATGGCAGCTATACGTATTTTGCCGGTGATGTCGCCTATACGCAGCATAAGTTAATGCGTCACTTTAAGAAACTGGTGATGGTGCTTGGCGCGGATCATGGGGGTTATATCAGTCGTATGAAGGCGATAGTTAATGTGCTTTCTCAGGATGATGCATCACTTGAAGTGCTGTTATGTCAGCTAGTCAAGCTATACGAGGCAGGACAGCCATTTAAAATGTCCAAGCGTGCAGGCACATTTGTCACGGTGCGTGATGTGTTGGATGTGGTGGGTCGTGATGTGGTGCGCTTTGTGATGTTGACGCGCAAGCCGGAACAACCACTTGATTTTGATTTGGTGAAAGTTCAGGAACAATCCAAAGACAATCCGGTTTTTTATGTGAATTATGCGCATGCTCGCTGCAAATCGGTTCTTCGTCAACCGCACGCCGTTGAAATAATGCTCAAAGCTGCGACGTCTGACCCTGACACTCTGGCTCGCCTTATTCATCCGGCCGAGTTGGCCTTGCTGCGCCGCTTATGCTACTGGCCGCGCTTGGTAGAATCAGCCGCACTGGCTTATGAACCGCATCGCATTGCGTATTACCTGCATGAGCTGGCGTCAGAGTTGCATGGCTTGTGGGCACTCGGTAACGAAGATACTGGCCTGCGTTTTATTATTGAAGGTGACGATCAATTGACTATGGCACGCCTGCATCTTGCCCAAGCCATTGCCACGGTTTTGGCCAGCGGATTGCATGTCTTAGGGGTGGAACCGCGCGAGGAAATGCGATAATAATCGACCAAGAAAACTCTATAACGGCATGACACCCATGAAAAACGACTATGATGCAGACGACGATATCCCCCTCGATGAGCTGGAGGGAGCCGGTTTGCGTTGGATGTCAGTGGTGGTGGTTTTGCTGGTGGTGGGCGGTTTTTTTGCGCTCGCATGGTATGCCTATCACAGCAATAGTGCGAATGACGTTCACTTGGAGGACGTTGTTAAAGCGGAAGCTCAGCCAGTAAAAGAAAAGCCCGCAGACCCGGGTGGTATGGTAACGCCCTATCAGGATATGTCCGTTTATAATGTGATCAGCAAACAAAAAAATGGAACGAACAAGCAGGTGGAACAATTGTTACCTGATCCGGAAGAGCCAATGGCCAGCCGTGAGGAGCCTGCGCCCGCCGTGCGCCCGAACGCCACAGCCTCGCGTCATTCAGATGACATGAAAGTCTGGCTTAAAGATGAAGGTGAAGTGGACCCCCTGGCCAAAGAGCCACCCGCCAAAGTGAAGTTGCTGCCAGCACCGGTGACGCCAGCCACGGTGCCTGAGGTCCAAAATGCGGAGCCTGCGTTTGCTGATGTGCCTGAGTCATCCGAGAAAACACAGGCCAATCAGTTTATGGCTTCGCCAGCGGAAAAAATAGTCACGGCGGAAACGACGAGTAAACCGGAGACGTCATTGCCGCCCATAGCGCAGGTCACCCCTGTCCCGTTGATGCCAAAAATTGTCCCAGAGGTTGCGCCGCAAGTGGTAAAAACACCTGTCACCCCCGCTGTAAAGCCTGTGGCAGTGAAAAAAACTGCGCCAGCGCCTAGTTCATTGAAAGAAACACCGAAAATTGAGGCGCCGAAACCTGAAACTGCGAAAACTGAGACATCTCAACAATCTGGCTCTATGCAGGCGCAAATTGCAGCACTCAAAACGCCGGCTGAGGCAACGGCCACATGGAACTTACTCAAGAAAAAACATGCTGATTTACTCGCTGGTAAGCAGTATCTCATTGTGAAAGCTGATCTGCCACAAGGCACGTTTTATCGACTCCGCTTATCCGGCTTGACGGCAGCCTCAGCTAAACAGCTTTGTGCCAGCCTGATGGCGCGCAAACAAAGCTGTCTGGTGGTTCGTTAATCATGCCGCGTAAGCCAGTCATTTATGGGCTTTCTGGTTTTGAGTTAACTTCTGAGGAGCGTTCATTTTTTGCTGCGGAATCACCGGCCGGCTATATTTTGTTTGCGCGTAATTGTCAGGACCCCAAACAGCTGCGTACGTTGACGAACAGCCTTAAAGCGCTGCATCCTGACTATCTTCCACTCATACTGATTGATCAGGAAGGTGGCCGAGTGGCGCGTTTGAAACCGCCACACTGGCGTCACGTGCCCCCTGCGGCTTCTTTTGCTCGTGTGGCTGATACGGATATGATGGCGGCCCGTCAGCTAGTGTATCTCAATGCTCGTTTGATTGCAGAGGATCTGGTGGCCTGCGGTATCAACACGGATTGCGCCCCTCTGGCCGATATCCCCTCTGAGACGTGCCATGACATCATCGGTGACCGTGCCTACGGAACGACCCCATCACAAGTCGTCACGCTTGGGCGTGCGATGGCGGAGGGCTTGCTGGATGGCGGCGTGCTGCCGGTGTTGAAGCATATTCCGGGCCATGGTCGTGCGGAAGTGGATAGTCACGAATCATTGCCCGTGGTCAATGCGTCGCTGGACGACCTGCTGGCACAGGATTTTGTGCCGTTTATGGAGCTGGCCGACCTGCCACTAGGCATGACCGCTCACATCCGCTACACGGCGATTGATCAGGATTTACCGGCCACTCTTTCCGAGAAAACCATTCATATGGTGCGTGATAAGATTGGATTTAAAGGTTTATTGATGACCGACGATCTCTCGATGAAGGCGTTACAAGGTGATTTGGGGCGTTTGGCACAAGATTCACTCTTGGCGGGGTGTGATCTGGTGCTGCATTGCAACGGCGTGATGTCGGAAATGCAGCATATTGGCTCGGCTTTGACTGTGGGAGATGATAGGCTGCAAAAACGGCTCGATGCGGCCATCGCGCTCATCTCACCCTTGCCAAGTGAGGATGCGTCAGCCTTACTGGCAGAATATCAAACCTTGTGCACACTGCACGGAGTCGCTGCCTAAGGAGGGCATTATGTCACTTTCATTTGGAAAATTGCTGCTCATTTTACTGATTGTTTTGCTGGTGTTTGGCACCAGTCGCCTGCCGCGTTTGATGGGGGATATTGGTAAAAGCATGCGTGCTCTGCGCGATGGCTTGAAGGAGGACGACACTCCTGAGCAAAAAATTGCCAGCAAGCCTGACGATCAACCCTCCTGATGTCACAAGCTGGGCATCGCTTGCGTGCCAGCGTGTTATCATTACTTCACTCGCATAGTTTCGACGCATGTTTGGTTTATCTTTCTCAGAATTGATGGTGATTGTCGTGGTGGCCCTACTGGTGGTTGGGCCTGATGATTTGCCGCGAATGGTTCGCGCAGCGCTACGATTTTTCAGAAGCATGACGGCACTGGGGCAGGATATCCGGCGTCAGATGGAGGAAGTCATAGGTGATGAGGAGTTAGGCGAACTAAGAAAACTTCGTGAGAGTATTCGGGGCCAGCAACAATTTATCATTGACCAGCAAGGTGAATACAGGGAAGTCTTTGATATCTCCGAGCTCATGCAGGAGCGGCCAGCGGCCATTAATGAAACGGGCGTTTCTACTCCCGCACCCGCAGCGTCAGCCAGCGAAGCAGTGAAAAAGAACGAGTCACATCATGACGCCTGAGGAAAACAAGCCCAAGAGTGATCCGCCGCGCCCATTGATGGAGCATTTGATTGAACTACGCTATCGGCTTAAAATTGCCGTGGCGACACTCGTGTTTGGCTTCGCGATTGGCTATCTGGTGTCGGATACCACTTTTGCGCTGCTGACTCTACCTCTGAAGCACGCCTTTGGTGAAGAAACAGGCCGCCGCATCATCTATACCGGATTGGCCGAGGCCTTCGTGACCAAGATGAAACTTTCCTTGTTCTGTGCCTTCATGTTCATGTTTCCCGTGTTTGCCACCCAGATTTATCTGTTTTTGGCGCCAGGCCTCTACAAACATGAACGCGGGGTGTTACTGCCTTACCTCATTGCAGCGCCGGTGCTTTTTTTTCTGGGTGCATCGATGGCGTATTTTTATATTTTCCCCGCCGCGTGGCAGTTTTTCCTGAGTTTTGAAACGGGCAGTATGGGCGAGGCGAGTGGGCTGGGTCTGCCGCTGCAACTGGAAGCACGCATGAGCGAATATCTTGATCTGGCAATGTCTATTATTCTGGCGTTTGGCCTTTCCTTTCAATTGCCCATATTACTCACGTTGATGGTGCGTATCGGCTTAATCACGGTGGAGACATTGAAAAACAGTCGCCGTTACGCGATTGTTATACTTATCACGGTAGCAGCGATTCTGACGCCGCCGGATGTGATCAGCCAGTTAGGGCTTTTCAGTGCGCTGTATCTTTTATACGAACTTTCAATCATTGCTTGCCGTTTAGTCAAAAAAAATCACGCCGAGGAGGGTACGCATGCATGACATTAAATGGATCAGGGAGCAGCCTGCGGCCTTTGATGCGGCCCTTGCCAGACGCAACATCTCTGCTGTGAGCGCTGAAATTCTGGCGATTGATGAAAAAAGACGCGCTGATTTGACAAGCGCGCAGGAATTACAGGCACGTCGTAATGAATTGGCAAAGTTGGCCGGTCAGGCGAAAGCCAAGGGCGGGGATGCTGAGCCGCTTTTTGCTGAATCGCGTGAGATTGGGGTGCAGCTTAAAGCCATGGAGGAGGCGCTGGCGGGGGAGGATCCCGTGCAGGCTCGGCTGGCCAGCCTGCCGAATCTATTGGCGGCGGATGTACCGGATGGCGCGGACGAATCCGCGAATGTGGAGCTTAAACGTGTGGGGCGTGCACCAGAATTTGCTTTTGCGCCCAAGGAGCATTTTGATCTCGGTGAAGCGCTGGGGCTGATGGATTTTGAGACGGCCGCCAAAATGTCCGGTGCCCGTTTTGTGGTGCTGCGCGGCGCATTGGCGAGAATGGAGCGCGCGTTAGCAGATTTCATGCTGCACACGCATACAACGCACTCAGGATATGAGGAAGTTGTTCCGCCCTATCTGGTGCGCGATCAGGCCGCGTATGGCACTGGGCAGTTGCCGAAATTCACTGAGGATTTGTTTCAAACGACGAATGGCTACTGGCTGGTGCCGACGGCAGAAATTCCACTCACCAATCTCGTGGCGGACAGTATTTTAGACGCTGAACAATTGCCGATGCGCTTCACCGCCTACTCGCCTTGCTTCCGCTCAGAGGCTGGCTCGGCGGGCCGTGATACGCGAGGAATGATTCGTCAGCATCAATTCTCGAAAGTGGAGCTGGTGAGCATTGTCGCGCCGGAGCATTCAGCGGCAGAACATGAACGCATGTTAACGGCAGCGGAGAGCATTCTCCAGCAGCTGGGGTTGCATTATCGTGTGATGTTACTGTGCGCCGGTGATACCGGATTTGGTGCCCAGAAAACCTATGATATTGAAGTATGGCTGCCCGGGCAAAACACCTTCCGCGAAATTTCCAGCTGTTCTAATTTTGGAGAGTTTCAGGGCCGACGCATGAAGGCGCGCTATCGCCCTAGCAAAGGCGACAAGAAAACCGAATTTGTGCACACACTCAATGGCTCCGGTCTGGCGATTGGCCGAACTATGGTGGCCATTTTAGAGAATTATCAGCAAGAGGATGGCTCGATTATCGTGCCTGAAGCCCTGCGTCCCTACATGGGCGGCATGGCGCTCATCAAGAAGGCGGGCTAGATTCGTATGAATGACCATCGTCGCAGCATCAGGAGATAAGACCTTTCATGCAGATACCCAGTGATCTTCGCGGCTGCCGCATACTCATCAGTAATGACGATGGCATCCATGCACCGGGTATTGCGGCGCTGGAAGCAGTAGCGCGTCAGTTTAGCGACGATGTATGGGTGGTGGCGCCTGAAACAGAACAAAGCGGTGTGGCGCACTCCCTTACGCTGCATCAACCCTTGCGTCTGCGTGAGTTGTCGCCGCAGCGTTATGCGGTCTCCGGTACGCCAACGGATTGTGTGCTGCTGGCCATCCGTGAGATTATTCCGCGTGACGCACCGGCGACCCTTTTGCTCTCAGGCATTAATCGCGGCAGTAACGTGGCGGAAGACGTCACCTATTCCGGTACGATAGCCGCCGCGATGGAAGGGGCATTGCTTGAGGTTCCATCCATTGCATTGAGTCAGCATTATCACGATGGCCAGCCGATAAACTGGGAAACGGCTTCATTTTATGCTGAAAAGATGTTGCGTCATTTGCAAGGTGTGAAGGTTCCAAGCGGGCACTTGCTTTCCGTGAATATCCCTGCGGTGGCACCCAATGAGGCGCTTGGATTTCGACTGGCACCGCAAGGGCAGCGAAAAATTATGGAAAAACTGGTGCGGCGCGATGATCCGCGCGGCAGGCCCTATTATTGGATTGGCGGCACGGGTTTTGATGAGGCGGAGGTGCGCGCAGGAACAGACCATGCGCTGTTACATGAGGGTTACGTCACGCTGACGCCGCTATGTCTGGATTTAACGAACTATGATTTGCTGGAGGCGCTGGGCGAAACGCTCAGTTGGTAGCTGTCATGACGTCATCCTCTGAAGATGATCCATTTAATGAAGATGCCCCATCCGATGATGTGTCAATGGATCCATTTCTCAGTGACAAGATTCGATTATTAATGAAGCTTCGCAGTGCGGGCATTCGTGAGACGCGAGTGCTCTCGGCTTTAGAGAGTGTCCCGCGTGAGCTGTTTGTTCCGCGTATGTTTCTGGATAAAGCCTACGCCGATACGGCACTGCCCATTGAATCGGGCCAGACGATTTCGCAGCCGCAAATTGTCGCATGGATGACCTGCGCACTGGATATAACGGAGCGTCATCGCGTATTGGAAATTGGAACCGGCTCGGGTTATCAGGCGGCGATTTTGTCGCGGCTATCGCGTCGCGTCTATACGATTGAGCGCCATCGTTCCCTCGGTGAGATTGCGCAGGAGCGTTTCAAAAAATTGCGATTAAGTAATATTACGGCGCGCATTGGCGATGGCACCAAAGGGTGGCCGGAAGCGGCGCCGTTTGACCGTATTCTGGTGACAGCGGCGGCTAAGGAAGTTCCGGCGGCGCTTATTGAGCAGCTTGATGTGGGGGGCGTCATCGTCATGCCGGTGGGCGATCCGGTAGGCGAGCAGATTTTATTGCGACTGGAGAGAACAGCGGACGGATTTAGTTCTCAGCATTTGATGAATGTGCGCTTTGTACCGCTGATTGCCGGACGTGCGCCG
>JAIEPI010000038.1 GCA_019749855.1 Rickettsiales bacterium
CAGATGGCAGCGATTAATGCAATTCGCCAGATTACGCAGGCGCGCCGTGTCCGCAGAAATGATATTGAGGTCAGCGCCCAGCGTATGGCCGTACATATTGAGTGGATCACGAATACCGCGAGCACCATCCAGACGATATTCTACCGGAAAACAATGGATGAGGGTGCGCTGTCCGTCTTGGACGGTTGAATAGCCTTCTCGCATTAAGTCACTAATGTCAGGCTCACTCACACCTTCACCGGCGATTTCAAGATCAACACCCATCAAATGCGATACCACGTCGGGGCCAGACACATTGACAACGATATTTTCAATGGTCACACCGGCCATTTGTTCAGCCGCATGCACCGCGGACAGGATGGATTCTTCCAGCTCACGCGCACTGATCACACGCCCGTTCTTCATGCCACGCGCCAGCTGATGCCCAATGCCAATAATGCGCAGATTCTCTTCCTCATCCTCTTCGGCAATCAGGCAGGCAACTTTACAGGTGCCTATATCTAAAACGGCCACGCTGCCTTTGCGGCCACGAATGGACTGGTAAGGTCGATACATTCTCTACACCTCCTGCGCCGGTCCGCCCGCCTTCTTTGGCGACTCTTCCGGTGTCAGGCGTATAAAAACGCGCTCCTTCAGACGAAAGTCAATGGCGGAGATGGCTTTCTCCATTATTTTCTTCTCTTGTTTCCACTGTGCAAGTTTTTGCAACGCTTGTGAGGGGTCCTCTTCTGGCAATAAAACTTTTACCCCATTTTTCAGCCGCAGATCCCAGCGCCTTCCGCCAACACGCACGGCTGAGGTCACATCTGCCACTAATGAGTGCTGATCATTCAGCAAGTGGAAGAGTTCCGGCAAGTGCTTAGGCGCATCGACACCGACAACCACCATCAGATGTTTGTATGCCTCAGGCTGCTCTTTTTCCAGAACCTTTCCGTCCGCATCCACCACACGCAGAATCTGATTATTCTGCCAGACAGCCACCGGCACGCGCTCCTGCAACTGCACAAACAAACGATCGGGCAGACGTCGCTCCACTGTCGCATGACGCACAGTGCTAATGGCTTCTAGTTGCGTGCGAATATCAGACAGTGACGCCGAAAAAATAGAGTGCCCCTGCACCATACCGATCGCATTTTTAATGAGGGCAACGTCTGTTTTGTCACGGCCCGTCACCTCAATTTGATTGAGACGGAAGCCACTGGATGCCATGAGCGAATCGACGGATTCACCAAATGCCATGCCAGCACGCGCCACCAGATCCAGCGAGTAAATCTTCCAGCTACCACCCACCAGCAGCACCATGCCCAGAAACATACAAACCGCCATTGTCCAGCGCCGCGCCTGCGCCACACGCTTTCGCGCCGCTTTGGTACGTGACGCTTGACGACTGGTACGTTGCCGTTGAGTGGCTTTTGCCATAATTGATCCTAGTTATTATCCAGTCGCGCACTTTCAATGAGGCGCTTAACGACTTCATTATAGGTGATCTCGCGGTGCGCCGCAATTTCTGGCACCAGCGAGAGTGGGGTCATCCCAGGCTGTGTGTTGGTCTCCAGCAAGTAAAACAGGCCTTCGCCCAGCTTTGTATCGTCATAGCGAAAGTCCGAGCGTGTGACACCACGGCAACCAAGCGCGCGGTGAGCACGCACTGCAAGCTGGCACACCTGCTCATACTCCGCAGCGCCGAGGGGTGCCGGCATGAGATGTTCGGCGCGACCAGCGGTATATTTCGCTTCATAATCATAGAATTCACCAATCGGTTTAATCTCGATGGCACCAAGCGCTTCCGCTTCACCGTGCGAGGTATCAAGGACGGCCACCTGTATCTCACGGCCAGGGATGTAGATCTCCACCAGAAGCTCCTGCTCAGGCTTTATTTTCTGTTGCAGAAGCTCAAGCTCCTGCTGCGTGTGAATAATATAAACACCGACGCTGGAACCATTGTTTGGCAGTTTAGCGACAACAGGCAACGGAAAAGGACACTCGGCCAACAACGCGGCAAAGCGCATCACCTCACCTTGCGCACAGCGCAAGCCTGCTGCGGCGAAAATACGCTTGGCCGCAGGCTTATCCATCGCCAATGCAGAGGCAAGCACACCCGAATGCGTGTAGGGAATTTTTAACAACTCAAGCAGCCCCTGAATGCAGCCATCTTCGCCCCATTGCCCGTGCAATGCGTTGAAAACCACATCTGGTTTTAACTCCGTGAGACGCACCGCAATATCAGGCTGCACATCAATGACGCTCACCTGATAGCCCAATTGATTCAGCGCCTTTTCGACGCCTGATCCCGTCGAGAGCGACACCTCACGCTCCGCTGACCAACCACCTTTTAATAAAGCCACATGTTTTTTCATGGTTTTCGTGATCCTACATTCTTGTGTTATTCCACCGTGAAGACGCAAAAATCATAGCGTGCCCTCAACATGTATGCCAGCCAGCGCTCGTCCAATACGCTTGATTTCCCATTGCAGCTCTACACCGCTGGCTAATTTCACACGGCGACGCACCTCCTCACCCAGCGCTTCAATATCAGCGGCACTCGCCGCGCCATGATTCAACAAAAAATTTGTGTGCTTTTCAGAAACTTGCGCACCGCCAATACGCAAGCCACGACAACCCGCTTCATCGACCAGCTGCCATGCTTTGTGCCCCACCGGATTGGTGAAGGTACTGCCGCCGGTGCGGGCTTTGATAGGCTGCGCCTGCTGGCGATCTTCTGCAATTTTTTCCATGCGCGTGATGATCACTTCTGACGCCGTCTCTTCACCCTGTAAGACGGCCTCGGTAAAAATCCACCCTTCAGGTAAGCCGCTATGGCGGTACGAAAAGCCGATTTGCTCAGGCTGCAAATGATGCCGGTGGCCGTCTGGATCAAGCGCCACGGCTTCCACCAGCACATCTTTGGTCTCGCGCCCATAGGCGCCGGCATTCATCGCCAAGGCACCACCAATGGTACCCGGAATCCCACTCAGAAACTCGAGACCGCCGATGCTCTGCTCAAGCGCAAACTGCGCCAGATTCAAATCCAACGCGGCGGCACCCACGCGAATACGATCTCCATCCTCGCGCTTCATGCCAGCGAAGCCGCGACCAAGCCGCACTACCACGCCCTCGATGCCGCCATCACGCACCAGCAGATTGGAGCCAACACCGAGAACGAAATAGGGTAGTTCAGCCGGTCGCTGTTGTAAAAAAACGGCCAGATCATCCGCGTCTTCCGGCACAAACAGCCAATCCGCCGGCCCACCGACCTGAAACCAGCAACGCTTTGCCAGCACCACCTGCTCGCGCAGACGGCCACGCAACTGCGCCGCAAGCGCAGCCATGGGTTCAATGAATGAGAGAGATCGTGCGGATTCCATTGCGCTAGATTAGCAGGCTCCTGCGCGAAGTGCTATCACGTTTGCACCGATTCAAGCGATCGCAATTGCTTAGTGGCCCAGCTATTCGTGCGATCCAGATTCAACCCGCGCCGCAGATCATTTTTGGCTAACGCATCCTCACCTTGCTCCATGAACAAAGAGGCACGTAGCCACCACGGTTGTGCGGCTAGCCGGTGATAGGCCTGATGCGTGGCATCGCAACACTTCGTTGCATCTTCATAGGCCAAAAAGGCTGAATCACCCATGCTATTCTCAGCCTGCAGACGTTTTTCAAACAGCTCGCTCTGTAAGCTCACCCCATCACACGACGCCATGTTGCACCATGCCTGCCAGCTGAGCGCCTCTGTGTAGGGCGGAATTTCATCCGAGACTTGCTGTTGGGCGGCGCACAGTCCCGCATGGGCCGAGGTATTATCATGATGCAGGAACAACGCCCGTGAGAAATTCTGCGTGGCCATGGCGTAATGCTTTTCCGCTAGATAGAGCGCCCCCACGGCCGTGTGCAGGCCAGACTCCAAGAAATGATACTGCGGATGCCACAGGGCGCTGAGGCGAATGGCCTCGGACGCGCATTCAATGGCCGGCTCCGACTCACCCGCTTGCATGTGCTGCTGCGCCTTGTTCATCATTGGATGCCATTGCGCGCAGGCCAGCGCAAGCGAGCCGTCGAGCGACTCTACATCGCTACTATCGATCATTAAACTTTGCAGATTCAACGGCATGAACATTCAAAATCGTCACAAAACCTTCACTTTTATATCAAAATAGAACTGATTATACGAACTTCATTAGAAACAATACATGGAGTTTACACATGACCTTTGCCAGATGGGATATTCCAAGCGCGGCTCCCCAAGCGACTGCTGCTAACGCAACAGGAGGCCATGTGGCAGCGCTGGAAGCAAAAAAACAAGCGCGCCCACCCAGTAATGAGCCGCTAACGGTGGCCGATATTCAACTGCTCCTGAAGTGCACCAAGAAGGGTGCTCTTGATGAAGTGCACGTTACAACTCCGACTGAGGGTTTAAACATAGGCGAGATTGATTACGGAAAACATATGATGACCGACCTCGTTCGAGCAGATTTACACCGTAGTTTCAAGTTAGAAGCCCTGCGTGATGGAACAAGCCCTAAGACACGCGGAGAGTTATCTGCATCACTCGATAAAGCCATAGAAAGATTTTTTGATGTTTTAAAAACAATTGGTTGGCCACGCACTCAGACAAGTCTAGAAAATTTTGAGAATGCTATACTAGACTGCGGCCATGCGCCTTCTCTGAGTGTGCCAAAGGTGCCAAAAGTCAGCGCTGAGGATCAGGGGGTTATCTACCTCAGAGAATATGCGGTGCAACTACGTGACATGGTCATGAACTCGCTACCCCAACATGTGTGCGAAGTGCCTGGCTACAAAGTGGGCTAAACTTCCGTCAGTGAGGCGGCGAACTAACCCGCTTGCCCCTGCTGCTGCGCCTTGTGCATCAGTGGCTGCCACTGCGCGCAGGCGAGCATGGGCGAGCCGTCCAGCGACTCTAAGTCATAACTATCATTGATTAAAAATTGAAAAGGCGGCGGCATAACAACCAGATATTGTCATAAATAATTAACTTTTATTTTTTTACTTCGTTCATTATACCGCTTTTAACAAAAATTAAATGAGGAGTTTCATTATGATCATTCCTGATTGGACTGAAAGAGATCGCACCGGCAATGGCATAGGCGCCAACCCAACAGGAGGCCATGTGGCAGCGCTTGACGCAAAAAAACAGGTGCGCCCACCCAGTAATGAGCTGCTAACGGTGGCCGATATCAGTGCAGTTTTTGATTGTGTATTTGATGATATTTTTGGAAGCATAAGTATCACCGCTGCCCCAAATCACCTGGACAACGCAAAAATATGGCTTGGCAGACATAGCCTCATAAGTCTTTTTGAAAGACAACTAAAAGATAGTTTTGGCCTGAATGCCCTAAAGAATGGGACAACCCCTAAGACTCGTAGAGAATTGAATGGTCATCTTCAGAGTGCAATAGACAAATACTTTGCGGTTGTCACTAACCAGAGTGACGCGGATCAAAAAAACATCCCCCCACAAGATGACACAAAATTGAGCGAAGTAAATGAGCTTCTGAAAATTGAGGCTCGCTATCAAAACGCTCCATTAAAAATGAACGAGGCAGAAGCATCTTATCTCAGAGAATATGCGGGGCAATTGCGTGACACGGTCATGAACTCGCTACCAAAGCATGTCTGCGAAATGTCTGGCTACGAAGTAGGCTAAACTGCCATCATTGGGGCGACGAACTAACCGGCCCGCGCCTCAGGCGTGATGGGCAGGCCCAGCTCAGCGGCCAGTTTTTCTGGCAGCGCCTGCGCCCAGTAGGTGATACTGCCCGCACCCAGACAGATAATGAAATCACCGGATTTTGCCTGCGCCGCTACCATCTCGGGCAACGCGTTCTCGCTCACCAGCGCTTCTACATGTTTATGCCCATGCCGGCGCAAACCCTCCACCAGCGCGTCTCGATGAATCCCCTCAATGGGTGATTCACCAGCGTTGTAAACATCGGCCACCAGCACCGTGTCTGCATCATTGAAGCAGGTGCAGAATTCCTCAAACAAGTCACGCAGGCGGCTGTAGCGATGAGGCTGCACCACCGCGATGACTCGCCCGCCCGTCTCGCCCACGGCCTGCCGCGCACTCGCCAGCGTCGCAGCAATCTCAACCGGATGGTGGCCGTAATCATCAATCACCGTAATGCCGCCCACTTCACCGGTTTTGGTGAAGCGCCGCTTGACGCCCTTGAAAGCGGCAAAGCCTTTGATGATTTGCTCCGGCGTGATTTTTAACTCCCGCGCCACAGTGATTGCCGCCAGCGCGTTTTGCACATTATGCCGCCCATGCATGGGTAAAAACACATCGGCGATGGTGGTCGTCTCTCCACTGTTGCGATCCTCACATTCCACATGGAAACGCTGGCCGCCCGCCTCGGTACGAATCTGCACGGCACGGATGTCAGCTTGTGGCGAAAGCCCGTAGGTGATGATGCGCCGATCCTGCGCTTTTGCCACTAGCGCCTGCACTTCGGGATGGTCAATGCACAGCACCCCAAACCCATAAAAAGGAAGGTTATCGAGGAATTGCCGGAAGGCCGCGCGCACCCCATCAAAGGAGCCATAATGCTCCAGATGCTCGGGGTCGATATTGGTAATGACGGCGATGGTAATCGGCAGTTTGATAAAGGTGCCATCCGACTCGTCGGCCTCCACCACCATCCACTCCCCCGTGCCCAGCACCGCGTTGGTGCCATAGGCATTGATGATGCCGCCATTAATCACCGTCGGCGCAAAGGCCGCCGCATCAAGCAAGGCGGCCGTGAGCGAGGTGGTGGTGGTTTTGCCATGCGTGCCCGCAATCGCAATCGACATTTTCAGGCGCATCAATTCAGCGAGCATCTCGGCGCGCCGAACCACGGGAATACGCCGCGCCCGCGCCTCCAGCACTTCGGGATTATCATCCTTCACCGCGGAAGAAATAATCACCACCGAGGCATCGCCGACATTTTCGCCGCGTTGCCCGATATGCACCACCATACCTTTGGCGCGCAAGCGCTCGACATTATAGTTTTCCGATAAATCACTGCCCTGCACCTGATAGCCCAGATTGTGCAGAATCTCGGCGATACCGCTCATGCCGATACCGCCAATGCCCACAAAATGCAGCATACCCACCTGCAGCGGCATGGTACGACCCAACGGCAGACGGCGGAGTGGCAAAGTAATCATGGGATAACGCTCATAACTGTTGTGACATTTTTTAATTCACGCGGCGCGCTCTGAAACAGATAACGCATCAACATTCATTGGCATTTTTGCCTTAAATCGTTGATCCTGCGCTGCATGCATCAGCACCAGATCCGCCAGTTTTTCCGCGGCCTCCGGCCTACCGTAAGCACGTGATGCCACAGCCGCTTTACCCAATGAGGCTGGCAGCCGCAAAAACGCCTCCAGCTTTGCGGCCAGTGCTTCCGGCGTGAACGCATCCTCCGGCATCAGCCACGCACCGCCCGCATCGTCAAGGGCTGACGCATTCGCGGTTTGATGATCATCAGCGGCGGTTGGATAAGGCACCAGAATGGCCGGACGCCCCGCACAGGTCAGCTCGGCCATGGTGGACGCGCCGGAGCGCGCAATCACCAGATGCGCCGCGGCCAGCCGTGCCGGCACATCGGCAAAAAACGGCGCCAGATCCGCTTGCAC
>JAIEPI010000184.1 GCA_019749855.1 Rickettsiales bacterium
GCCGACTTTGGGGCCTTTGCGCTCGGAGGAGATATCCGGCTGGCGCTCCGGCAGCCCGCGGACGCGCACCGCGAGGCGGCGCGGAGTAACGAATTTCTCAATGCCGGAAAAATCCAGCCGCGCTTCCTTCAGCGACGTCTCAATACGCCGCGCCAGCTCGTCAATTGCGGCGGTCTGCATCCGCGCCGGAATTTCCTCGGAAAACAGCTCAAGCAGTAAATCAGCCATGTATTCTTCCTGATTCAATCGTTTTTAACATGCGATCCACCACGTGACCGGTGGCATCAATGGTCGTTTGAGTCGCCAGCCTTACTTGCTCATTGACGTGCTGGGAAAGGCGATAGCTTAGTTTTTTGATAACTTCTCTATCTGTTACACCACTTGCATGGCATGCGTTGGTAGTCGCCCTATCCAATTCAACCAATGTTTCCATTTCCTCACCCACAGCAGTCATCGAATTGACGTGAGGAACCGAATGGCTTCCCTCCGTTTCTGTTCGACCGTCCATCGCCAGGTTGGCGGCATGAGGATATTTTTGGTCAATGGCTTTTTGAACGAGATCTTTCACTACTGAAAATTTTTTAAGATTCAGCATTGAGTTTATTTCCTCCGTCGTAAACGTTGCTATCTCTGCGCCTTGCAAATCTTGCAGGAATGCAATGGGATCAACCGCGCTCGTGACTCGATTGCTTTGTTCCATACTAGCTTTTTACCTTATTATTCGCATCCAGCAGCACGATGCGGGGTTGGAACGATTTGGCTTCCTCGGCGTCCATGGAGGCAAACGCGCAGATGATAACGAGGTCACCCTTCTGCACCAGACGCGCCGCCGCGCCGTTCACCTGAATCTCGCCGCTGACGGCCTTGCCCTCGATGGCATAGGTGGTGAAACGCGCGCCATTATTGATGTTCAGCACATCCACTTGCTCGTAGGGCAACAGCCCTGCGGCATCCATCAGATCACGTGCGATTGTGATGGAGCCTTCGTAATGCAGATCAGAGCCGGTGACCGTGGCGCGGTGCAGTTTACATTTGAGGAGTTTTAGTTGCATGGAAATTCCCTTTTGTCATCCCAGCGAAGGCTGGGATCCAGTGATAGGCCAATCTGGATTCCCGCGTTCGCGGGAATGACAGAACACATCATCATGCCGCAGCACTCCTTGAATTCTGAAACCCGCCATCTGAAACGTCACCACACTGATCTTTCATTGTATGGCGGCTTTCAATGAGCCGAGCTCCTCGCGAACGCACCTGACCCGACACACGCACATGTGAATGGTGCATTGCAACATGCAGTTCGCCGCCTTCTGCTGAAAGCTGATGGGCAACCATGTTTTCTTTACCTAACCTTGCGCTCCAGTAAGGCGCAAGCTGACCATTGGCCGAACCGGTGACAGGGTCCTCGTCAATACCGATGGCAGGCGCAAAATAGCGATAGACATAATCGACCATTTCACCCTTTGCAGTGATGATGATGCCTTCAGCTTCCAATGCGCGGATCGCTCTAAGATCTGGCGTGCAATCATTCACTTCGGCTGCTGTGGCAACCTCCACCAGATAATTACCATCATTACGCTGAGCAAAGAGGATTGGCGGCGCAAAACATGCTTGAAACTGAGTGTTCATCGGCAGCGGCACCCCAGGCTGTAAGGGCAGTTCAAGAGCGATCGCCGCATCTTCTATATGAGCGGTTAAGATGCCGCTTCGCGTATGAAACAAAATCGGCAAGTCCGCATCCACGCGCCCCAGCATGACAAGTGCATGCGCAGTAGCCAAGGTCGCATGACCGCACAAATCGACTTCCATCGTGGGCGTGAACCAACGCAACTCAAAGCTATTTTCGCCGCGAGCTACTGTAAAGGCCGTCTCCGCCAGATTCATCTGCGCCGCAATGTCCTGTAGCATCGCATCCGGCGCAAAGGCTTCCATCAGGCAAACACCCGCCGGATTACCTTGAAGCGTATCTGTACCAAAAGCACTGATCACCGAGACCGCGTAAGTTTTCATGCGGCTTCCTTATCAGCATCATCGCCCAGCCACGCCGCGCAGCAGCCTTTTGCCAACGCACGTACGCGACCAATATAGGCGGCGCGCTCAGTCACACCGATCGCACCGCGCGCATCAAGCAGGTTAAAACGGTGCGAGGCCTTCATCACCTGATCGTAGGCGGGAAGCGCCAGACCTTTTTTCAATAACGCGGCACATTCTTTTTCCGCATCATCAAAGTGGCGGAACAACATTTCCACGTCGGCATGCTCCAGATTATAGCCGGACATCTCGATTTCGTTGCGCTTGAACACATCGCCGTAACTGAAGATTTTATGTTTGCCTCGATGCTCTGCGCCTCCTGCGCTCCGCAATGAGGCGGGCTCAGGGCTGGCGCGGTCTGCTGACCGCGCTTCATGTTCCCGATTCCCGATTCCCGATTCGCTATTCCATTGCAGGTCATAGACATTCTCGACGCCCTGAATATACATCGCTAAGCGCTCCAGGCCGTAGGTCAATTCACCGGACACCGGCTTGCATTCAAAGCCGCCCACTTGCTGAAAGTAGGTGAACTGCGTAACTTCCATGCCGTCGCACCAGACTTCCCAGCCCAAGCCCCACGCGCCGAGCGTTGGCGATTCCCAGTCATCTTCGACAAAACGGATGTCGTGCGCCAGCGGATCAATCCCCAGACGGCTCAGTGATTCGAGATAAAGCGCCTGAATATCATCCGGCGAGGGCTTCAGGATCACCTGAAACTGATAGTAATGCTGCAGACGATTGGGGTTCTCGCCATAGCGGCCATCCTTCGGGCGACGCGAGGGCTGCACATACGCGACGTTCCACGCATCAGGGCCGAGTGCGCGCAGCGTGGTGGCCGGATGAAACGTGCCAGCCCCCACTTCCATATCGTATGGCTGCAAAATCACACAGCCTTGCTCCGCCCAGAAATGCTGCAGCGTGAGAATAATGTCCTGAAAAGCGAAGGGCGTGTGGCTCATAGGCGCGAAGTTTTACGCGCCCACCCAAGCGAGCGCAATAGTTTTGTGGACAAAAAACCATTGAATCACGGCCGAACCACGCGCGCGCACTAATTGCATATATTTATATATTTCAATATTATATTGTAAATAACGATCAAATCTCTGTTCGCATACATCTTTTTTAAGGGTATCTCGGCAGTGCGATTATTTAGCAAATCTTAACCCTTATAGCGCACACTGATACATGGATTCACCAATAGGCAATATTTTGAAATTCAATGCCTTGAAACGTCTGTGTTCGTCACCAGGTCTTTCTTCTGTAGGCCAACGATCGGGGTATTCTCTAATAGAATTATCCGTGGTGATTGGAATTTTAGGCCTTGTCTCTGGCGGCTTGCTGACTCTTGGCACCAAACACACGGTCAAAACAAACAATACACAAATCAATGAGCGCTTGAGCCGTCTTGAGGACGCGTTGGAGCGTTATTACACTAAAAACGGCACTCTACCATGTCCTGCCAGTTTTACACAGGCAGAAAATACCGCCGCTTTTGGGCGCTCCACTGCCTGTGCCAGTGCCACACCGGCTGGCACGTTCCGCACCCTTCCGGCTGGTGGGATAGTCGCCAATGATGAGGTGAGTATCGGCGCAATACCGGTTCGCACTCTCGGCCTGCCCGATTCTTTTATGTATGATCCATGGGGTAGCCGTATTGAGTACGCAATGATTGCAAGACTCAGCACCATACCCTACGAGGCATTCACCACCACGCTCACCACGGGCGTTATTCAGGTCGTTGATGCAACAGGCGCGCAACTCACTCCCGCTTCCAACCTTGCCATTGTTCCCTACGCCATCTGGAGTTTAGGCTCTGATAAACGTGCATCTTACAACCGTGTTGGCACACAAAATAATCTGGGTTGTTTTAGTACAAAAGATGCAGAGAACTGTGACAATGACGCGATTCTGATGGACTCAGAACTCATTGATTCGGTGGGCATCGACGCCAACTATTACAATGATTACCTAAAGCGCAAACTCTACCGCAAAACACCGCTCGGTATGATTGATATTGAATCAGGTGGCGTACATACCTGCGGCATCATGAGTGACCGTAGCGTTCGCTGCTGGGGATATAATAGCGACGGGCAACTGGGTGTTGGCTCAACGACGGACCAGTGGAATCCAGCAACAGTGACAGGGCTCAATAACGTCAGAAGCTTAGGGCTGGGTTATCTGCATAGCTGCGCCGTCCTTGGTGATAACACCGTGCGCTGCTGGGGGCGGAATGTTGACGGTCAGCTGGGCGATGGCTCATTCTCACAGCGCACCTCCATTGTGACTACGACGGGAGTCTCCAATGCAATCAGCGTTACGGCAGGTAATGCTCACACCTGTATTGTCACCAACAGCTCTAACGTGATGTGCTGGGGGTCTGATGCCTATGCACAGCTCGGCAACATTGCCTCCGCTAGCTCCACCTCACCGGTGGCCGTCACAGAGGATGCCACTGGTACGTTGCTCACGGGCGCTTTGGCCGCAAGTGCTGGCGAGTTCCATACCTGCGCCCTGACCAATGCCGCTAACAATAATGTGCGCTGCTGGGGCTCCAATATTTTTAATGGAGGTTCGGTCAATAGTTCCTTTGCTGAAGTTGTTAATTTTGGCACCGAAAAAGTGCTGGAAGTGTCCAGCGGTGATTACCATGCATGCGCCACCATGACGGATAGTTCTGTGCGTTGCTGGGGACGCGGAACAGAGGGACAATTGGGAAACAGTTTTAATGGGTTTAGCAACTCGGCAATCCCAGCAACCCCGCTGCCAGTAGATAATTTGACCAATGTGCGAGCGTTGTATAGTGGTGGCTATCACACTTGTGCCCTGCTCAATGATCGCACCGTGCACTGCTGGGGCTATAATCCAACGGGCCAGCTTGGTAACGCGACTAATTTAAATATAAACTACCCTGTGCAGCCTATTGGCCTCAACAATGTGATCGATCTGGGTGGGCAGATCTTTGATACATGCGCACTAAGAAGTGATGGAGTTTACAAATGCTGGGGCTGGAATTATTTTGGTCAGCATGGTAATGGCACGGATGTGGGGCGAACCAGCCCCTAAAAACATGGTCGCTGCATAGGCTCAGGCATGGCCTGCGGTCGTTGAAAAACGTCCCATATCGACGCCAAGCGACGCCGCAGATAGCGACCATTTTTCCTCATCATCGGCATGGAAAACCAGCTCGGGCGTTGCCGGAACAGATATCCAGCTATTATTTGCCATTTCCGCTTCCAGTTGTCCCGCACTCCACCCTGCATAACCTAGCATCAATAAACGCTGGCGTGGACCACTCCCCTGCGCAATCAGCTCCAGCATGGAGGCAGAGGCACTGACACATATTCCATGTTCACCCACTAGTGAATGTTCGCTGGTGACGTCATTGGTATGCAGTAGAAAACCGCGTTGTTCTTCCACCGGTCCACCATGCATAATGGCAAGTGTTCGCATGGTCGGCGAGGCGTCAATCTTGAGCTGAGCCAGCACATCATTCGAGGTGACCTGCTCGAGGGGTTTATTGACGATAATGCCACTCGCACCATCAGCACTATGCACAAAAATATAGATCACCGATTGTGAAAAAATATCGCCTTGGACCTGCGGAGTCGCCACGAGTAATTGGCCCTCCAGCCACCCCACCTGATGGCCGGAATCTCCCTCTATCACACTGGATTGCGGCAATCGAATCTGTTCATTGACCGGAGTTTTCATGTATTTCCCTTAAGGTTCGCTTCCTGGAGCCAGCGTCACATGCAGGCCATCAAGCTCTGCACTCAGAAGAGTCTGACATGAAAGGCGTGAATTTTCCATCACGTTGAATGCCTCATCAAGGCGTTCACGCTCTTCATCCTGCATCGGCGCCAGCTTGTCCAGCCATGCAGAATCCACATACACATGACAGGTGGCGCAGGCACAGCAGCCACCACATTCGGCTTTAATCGGCAGACCGTGATCGCGGATCACCTCCATCACGCGCCAACCCTCAATGCCCTCCACGGTATGCTTAACGCCTTGCTGATCGGTCACATGCAATGTGTAGATATTCATTTCTTCTGATCCTTCATCAGCTTACCGGCGATGGCATAGTGATTGGGGGCCATTTCGCTCAGCATGATACGCACCGCATCCGCTGGCACGCCGAGTGATTCGACAATCGCGTCCGTCACTCCCTGCACGAGACGCGCTTTTTTGATGTCGTCACGGCCTTCCATGATATGAATCTGTACGATAGGCATTATTTGACTCCCAGTTTCTTTTGCAGGTCGGTGGATGATGTTGTGTATTGAAACCGCAATTTCTGATCGGGACGGCAATAACGGAAGGCTTGCTGCGCCATCAGTGCCGCCTCATGAAAGCCGGAGAGGATTAATTTCAGCTTACCAGGATAGGTGTTGATGTCACCAATCGCAAAAATACCCTTCTGGCTCGTCTCGAATTTCTCGGTGTCCACCGGAATGAGATTCTCATGCAGTTGCAAACCGAACGTGGCGACAGGCCCCAGCTTCATCGTTAATCCAAAGAATGGCAACAAGCGATCACAGGTAATTTGTTCTTCCTGACCATCATTATTCTTGAGCGTAATGCCCGAGAGCTGGCCGCCCTCGCCCTGCAGAGTCACCACCTGCCCGAAACGCAGATCCATTTTACCAGCTTCCACCAGCAGGCGCATTTTATGCACGGAGTCAGGCGCAGCGCGGAACTCATCGCGGCGATGGATCAATGTCAAATGCTTGGCCAGCGGCTGCAAATTCAATGACCAGTCAAGTGCGGAGTCACCGCCCCCGACAATCACCAGCGTTTTATCGCGGAATGCTTCCATCTGGCGCACAGCATAAAATACGGAGCGGCCTTCAAAGTCATCAATACTTGCAATTGGCGGTTTTTTTGGAACAAAACTACCGCCGCCCGCCGCGATGACTACCACTGGCGCAATTAATGTTAATCCAGCATCCGTGGTGACTTTAAACCGCTGTTGATCACCCTCGAGACGCTCGAGCGTTTCAACCATTTGCCCCAGATGAAATGTCGGCTCAAACGGCTTGACCTGTTCCAGTAGCTGGTCCGTCAATCCCTGACCGCTGATCACCGGATACGCGGGAATATCGTAAATCGGCTTTTCTGGATAAAGCTCGGCACATTGGCCGCCTGGCTTGTCAAGAATGTCCACCAGATGTGCCTTCAGGCCAAGAAGTCCCAGCTCAAAGACAGCAAACAGGCCCACCGGACCGGCGCCAATAATGACTACGTCTGTTGTATGTTCGTTATTCATGCCCGTAATTCCTCGCCATGCCCTATAAATTGCTTCATTAATTCTTGCAATGCTCTTATGCAATCTCTGTTCATTTATTCATTGCCTCCCGCGCCGCTCGAATTTGTGCGACTGCTGCCTCTATTCGCCGCTGTAGGATTTCACGGCCATAGGCGGCATTGGCGCGCCGCGGATCACCGATCACGCCGGAATCCTCCGCCAGCGCCACCGCCTCGACAGGCCGCACCTGTTTCGGATTGACCGCCAGAAGCTGCGACGTATCCGTGATGCCGCCGTGAGTGCCAATAGCCGCTGTGGATTCACCCTGCGCTTGTAACCATTGTGAAACAGGTGCTTGTGAAACATGATAGTAATCACCAACCTGCAGCACACGTGCCTCGGTTGTCTGCCATTCCTTGTTCAAGCGCTCTGCCACGCGCGACTGTGGGGATTGGTTGCCACCGGAATCACCGAGAAAGCAAATGAGCGTGA
>JAIEPI010000035.1 GCA_019749855.1 Rickettsiales bacterium
CAATCTTCGTTTGATGAATCGTCGTTGGCGCGAGGCCACCTGCCTGCCGTCACGACTGGTAAAAGAGATGGCCCAGCTCACCACTGAGAGTGAGCACGCTTGGCGGGATTTTCGTAAAAATAACAACTTCAAAGATTTTCTGCCCTATTTTAGCCGCATGATTACGCTGACACAGGAAACAGCGCAGATCAAAGCTCAGGTGCTGGACTTGGCGCCCTATGATGCGTTGATGGAGAGCTATAGTCCGGGCCTTCGCATGGCGGATATTGATGTCTGGTTTGCTGAATTATCTGAGTTTTTGCCAAACGCTATTGATCAGGCGCTGGCACGTCAATCGCCTTTGCCACCATCCGTTGGTGTGGTTTCCGTTAATAAACAAGAGCAATTAGGGCGCGCTCTGATGACGCGTCTAGGCTTTGATTTTACTCAGGGCCGGCTCGATACCAGCACCCATCCGTTCTGTGGTGGTTTCCCGGGTGATGTCCGCATCACCACGCGCTATGATGAAAATAGCTTTATGGAATCGCTGCTGGGCGTGATTCATGAAACCGGTCATGCGCTTTATGAGGCCAACCTGCCGGCGAAGTGGCGATTACAGCCCGTCGGCGAGGCGCTCGGCATGGCGGTGCATGAGAGCCAGTCACTGTTTCTTGAGATGCAAATTGCGCGCGGTCTGGCATTTTTCCAGTTTGCCTTGCCAATGCTACGTGAAAAATTGGGTTTAGCTGAAACGGTGAGTGCCGAGCAGCTCTATGCGCGGGCGATCCATGTAAAGCGCAGTCTGATTCGCGTCGGTGCGGATGAGATGACCTATCCGTTGCATATTATCTTGCGTTACGAATTGGAAAAGGCGCTTTTATCCGGCGACTTGCCACCCAAAGACCTGCCAGGCGCATGGAATGATGGGATGCAGCGCTTGCTGGGCGTTCGCCCGACAACCGATACTGACGGGTGCTTGCAGGATATTCACTGGCCAGGGGGTGCTTTTGGTTATTTCCCGAGTTACACGGTGGGCGCGCTGATTGCGGCACAATTGCGCGAGGCGATGGAGCTGGCGCTTGGATCAGTACAGGGCTCAGTGGATGAAAAAGTACAAAAAGGCGAGTTCAGCGCCATTACCGGCTGGCTATCAACGCATGTCCACACGCAGGGCTCACATATCTCCATGCAGGAATTATTGATGAACGCTACCGGCGGGCCGTTAAGCACCCATGCTTTCCAGCGTCATATTCAGCGGCGATATCTGTCTGCCTAGCGACCGGTTTCTGATGAAGTTACCTGCCTGAAGGCTGTGTGAAGCCTGCAATCGTGAAAAAGTCCGACTGTGGTAGGTTGCAATCCTACCATGTGCCCCTTATATACATCACCACAATGAAGCTGCGTCGTAAATCAGCAGTCGTCACATTATAATAATTAGATAGTTAAGAGGATGAGGCCATGGGAAAAGTAATCGGTATTGATTTGGGAACAACCAATTCATGTGTTGCCATTATGGAAGGTAAAAATGTTCGCGTGATCGAAAATTCTGAAGGTGCCCGTACCACCCCTTCGATTGTCGCATTTACCAGCAGCGGTGAGCGCTTGATTGGCCATCCCGCCAAGCGTCAGGCTGTCACCAATCCGGAGAACACCATTTTTGCCGTCAAGCGACTGATTGGGCGCACATTTAATGACCCCACCACACAAAAAGATATTGATTTAGTGCCCTACACCATCGCCAAGGCCGATAATGGTGATGCATGGGTCGATGCGGTGGGTGAAAAATTCAGCCCAAGTCAGATTTCCGCTTTTATTCTGATGAAAATGAAGGAAACTGCTGAGAGTTTCCTCGGTGAAACGGTGACACAGGCGGTGATCACCGTCCCTGCCTATTTTAACGATGCACAGCGTCAGGCGACCAAAGATGCAGGCCGTATCGCTGGCTTAGAAGTGCTGCGAATCATCAATGAACCTACCGCAGCCGCTTTGGCTTACGGCTTTGATAAAAAAGAAGGAAAAACCATTGCCGTTTACGATTTAGGCGGCGGTACGTTTGACGTCTCCATTTTGGAAATCGGTGACGGTGTATTTGAGGTTAAAGCCACCAACGGTGACACTTTCCTCGGTGGTGAAGATTTTGATAGCCGTATTATTGATTTTCTGGCCGATGAATTCAAAAAAGAGCAGGGCATTGACCTGCGCTCCGATAAGCTGGCGCTGCAACGCTTAAAAGAAGCGGCTGAGAAAGCAAAAATTGAGCTTTCATCAACGCAACAGACGGATGTGAATTTGCCGTTCATCACCGCCGATCAGACGGGCCCTAAGCATCTCAATATCAAGCTTACGCGCGCCAAACTTGAATCATTGGTCGATGAGCTGATTCAGCGCACGATCGAGCCATGCAAAGCCGCGATGCGTGATGCAGGACTGAAAGCATCCGATATTGACGAAGTGATATTGGTTGGCGGTATGACGCGCATGCCCAAAGTGACCGAGAAGGTCAAAGAATTTTTCGGTAAAGAGCCACATAAAGGCGTCAATCCCGACGAAGTCGTGGCGATGGGTGCCGCCATTCAAGGCGGTGTCTTGCAGGGTGATGTGAAAGACGTCTTGTTGCTGGATGTGACGCCACTCTCACTTGGCATTGAAACGCTGGGCGGCGTATTTACACGTCTCATTGACCGCAACACCACGATTCCAACCAAAAAATCGCAAGTATTCTCTACAGCGGACGATAGCCAGACGGCGGTCACAATCCGTGTGTTTCAGGGTGAGCGCGAAATGGCGCATGATAACAAGATGTTGGGCCAGTTCGATCTCACCAACATCCCGCCAGCACCTCGCGGTATGCCACAAATCGAAGTCACGTTTGACATTGATGCAAACGGCATTGTCAATGTCTCGGCTAAGGATAAAGCGACGGGTAAGGAACAACAAATCCGCATTCAGGCCTCAGGCGGCCTTTCCGATAGTGATATCGAGAAAATGGTGAAAGAAGCCGAGCAAAATGCGGATTCTGACAAAAAGCGTCGCGAGCTCATTGAAGCGCGCAACCGTGCGGAGGGGATGATTCATGAGGCGGAGAAGAATCTACGTGAGCATGAGAAGCTCATTAAGCCAGATGATAAGATGAAGATTGAATCTGACATCGTGGCGCTGCGTGAAACACTTGATAGTGAAGACCTCTCAGCATTGCAGTCACGCACGGAGGCATTAACGCAGTCGATGATGAAAATCGGTGAAGATATTTACCGTGCACAGCAATCTGCTGGTGCTGAGGGCGCATCTGAGGCTGAGGCACCGCAGACATCGACTGCCGCCAAGGATGGCGAGGTGCTGGATGCTGACTTCGAAGAAGTGCCAGGCGATAAGAAAGAGTAATTTGAGGCTTGAGAGCCGTTGAAATGATGTATAGATGTGCATCCTTCACGGCTCTCACCCCTTAAATATACTGTTTAGTTATGGCAAAGCGCGATTATTATGAGATTTTAGGTGTCGCACGTGATGCGGACGCGGAAACGATGAAAAAAGCGTTCCGTAAACGTGCCATGTTGCATCATCCAGACCGCAATCAGGGCGATGCGGATGCCGAAAAGAAGTTTAAAGAGCTAAACGAGGCTTATGACGTCTTAAAGGATGAACAAAAACGTGCCGCCTATGACCGTTTTGGTCATCAGGCCTTTGAAGGCGGCATGGGGAGCAGCGCAGGCGCGGGTGCACAAGGATTCGATTTTAGCGGCAGTTTTTCTGATATTTTCGACGATTTATTCGGTGATTTTACCGGCCAGCGCCGTCGAGGTGCCGGTGGCAATGGTGCAGAATCGCAGCAACAGCAGGCGCGGGCGCGTGGCTCGGATTTGCGCTATAACTTACAGATTTCACTGGAAGACGCCTTCAAAGGCAAGTCACAAACCATTACACTCAGCACCTCTGTGGCCTGTGAGAGCTGTAATGGCAGCGGCGCTGAAAAAGGCTCGGAGCCGGTGACCTGCCCGACCTGTACCGGCCGCGGGAAAATTCGCTCTCAACAGGGATTTTTTACAGTGGAGCGTACCTGCCACGCCTGTCAGGGCAGCGGCAAAATTATTGAAAAGCCGTGCCGCAAATGTGCCGGCAGCGGAACTGTTCGTAAAGATAAAACCTTAGCGGTGAATATACCGGCGGGTGTGGAAGAAGGCACGCGTATTCGTTTGGCCGGTGAGGGCGAAGCAGGGATGCGTGGTGGCACAGCTGGTGATTTATACATCTTCCTATCCGTCAAGCCGCATCCGCTGTTTAAGCGGGATGGGCCAAATATTCACTGCAATGTCCCGACCTCCATGGCGACAGCGGCATTGGGTGGAACCATAGAAGTTCCTACAATCGACGGTAGTAAAGTGAAAGTGACAATTCCTGAGGGAACCCAAACGGGGCATCAATTCAGGCTGCGTGGTAAGGGGATGAGCGTCCTGCGTTCACCCGCACGCGGAGACATGTATATTCATACACAGGTAGAAACACCCGTGCACCTAAACAAAAGACAAAAAGAGATTTTAAAGGAATTTGATAAAAATGCGGGTAAGGATACCAATCCAGAATCGACCAGTTTTCTCGATAAGGTCAGGGATTTTTGGGAAGATCTGAAAGAGTAGAGTGCAATGCAGCCCAATGGCGGCAATAACCTAGGGCTGTATATCTTCGCAAGACTTTTCTTTCATCAAACGCTCCAACCCGTCAATACGATGGATGGCCGCTTTCTCCGCCCGATCCATACGATACCATGAAACATAGCCCGGAATGACCAGTAGGTATGAGGCTTTCGCCCGATCGTCTTTGCGCGCATCTTTTTTCGCTCTATGGGCTTCTTTGAGCGCTTCATGGAGTTGTTCACATGAAAACACAGCTTCGTCCTTGCCCACCGGTGGTACCACCACCGGATCAGCACACGAGGTCAGCGCTACTACCAACAGGCCGGTGATTAGAGTTCTGTTGAAAAGCTGAAATCGGCTCAATGGTCTTTTTGTGATCATTTTTCATCTCCGTATAGATATTAATAAACAAATATAGTGTTTATCTTTGCTTTAGGCCACTGCAAGCCTGCATTTACCCTCAAATCACTTTCATTTATGGCCGTGCAGGCTTAATTTAAGCTTCCAACAGCGATAGTCACACAGGAGCAAGAGATGACGATGTTACGTGTAGGTGTTGCCGGTTGCGCTGGACGCATGGGCATGGCCTTAATGTCGGGCATTTCAGCAGCGCCGGATCTTCAATTAAGTGGCGGTTCAGTACGCCCAGGCAGTGGGCTGCAAGCCAGCGCTTTGATGTTACGTCAGGGACTCGGCGAGGTGTTGATGATGGATGATATTCATGCGTTGGCACAGCGCTCTGATGCGATTATTGATTTTACCAACGCCTCCTATAGCCTTCAGGTGAGTGATGCCTGCGCTCGCGCACAGGTGGCGCATATTTGTGGCACCACGGGTTTTTCCGAAGTTCAAAAGCAGCGCTTACAGGATTCTGCCGCGCAGGTACCGGTGGTGTGGGCGCCCAACATGAGCATTGGTGTGACCCTTTTTACGTCTCTGGTAGAACAGGCGGCGCATGTGCTGAATGATGATTATGATGTGGAAATTTTTGAAATGCATCATCAGCATAAAAAGGATGCCCCCTCCGGTACCGCCCTGTCTTTGGGGCGCGCGGCGGCGGCTGGCCGGTCTATTGAATTGGATGAAAAAGCGTTTTTTGATCGCACCGGTGCGCGCGAGCGTGGCAGCATCGGCTTTGCTTCGCTACGCGGCGGCGATGTCGTCGGTGACCATAGCGTCATTTTTGCCGGCCCGGGCGAGCGCTTTGAGCTGACGCACCGTGCCTCTAGCCGCGAAATATATGTGCGCGGCGCTTTACTGGCGGTGCGCTGGGCACATAAAAAAGCACCCGGATTTTACAGCATGCGCGACGTGGTCGGGATTTAATCATGCGGCCCATGGGCTGCAGGAGCTGCAACAACCTCAATTTATTCTACCAACCATCCAAAATGATGCATGTTAGGCTTAGGAAGCTCGTGCGATAGCAGACTCTGTTGTTACACCCTGTACCATTGGATAAATGAAATGTCTGGGCACCTGATGCGTTCTTAGAAGTGTTTTCAAGTGCTCTTGTGCCTCAGCCACGCCCGAGAAAACAGCCGGCTTGCCGTCACGTAAAATTTGAAGCGCGCCTTTACTCTTTTGATGTGCCTGTTTAAGCGCCTCGACTGCCTCGGCTATCGGGGCATGTTCAGTGCAGAGCGTCTCCAATCTGGATGCTGGAGAGACTCTGGAGCGGGGCGCCGGATACGTCGTTGGGTGTGAAACTTGATTATAGCGCGGCATGATGCCTCTTTCTTAAAATGAAGCGCATGCATAGTTCATCAAGATGACATTTTAATGAAGGTACGACGGTTTACCACATTACCAAATGCAATTGGCGCATACGACGCTCTAATAACCTGAGGAATCATCGTGTTTGTCGCCGGTGATCGCCTGACCCGCGGAGGTTAAATCCTTGCCAAAGCCATTCCATGTCTGGCAGGCAGTTAAACTGCTGAGGGCAAGCAGGCTCAGAAATATAAACAATGTGCGCGACATTAGGTGTCTCCATTCTCTAAGGGGTTGCGTTTTTTGGAATCACGAAGCTTACCCAGCCCTTCGCCAAGGCGCCGTAATGATCGACTACAATCATCACGCGGGACCACAACTTCAATGAGCGCCATTTCATTTTTCGAGACGGCTTCTTGCAATGCGCCCTTCAGCTCACCCTTGGTGGTGACGCGATAGGCGGTGCCGTAATTGAGCAACTCACACAGCTTCCCATAATTCCACGGGTGGATGTTATTGAAGGGGCCATCAATGATGTGCCGCTGTGTGCCATAGCCATCATTATTGAGAATGCAGACGATCGGCGTCATACCCTCTTTGGCTACGGTGGAGAGCTCAATACCCGTCATCTGGAACGCGCCATCACCGGCAATGACAATGGCGCGTGATTCAGGATTCGCCGCCATCGCGCCAATACTCGCTGGTACCGCAAAGCCCATGGAGAGATAATAGGCGTCTGAGAGGAAGTTTTTGCGTTGTGAGGTTCGCAGGCCAATCGCGCCAAGTAGCGCGTCACCTGTATCGCAAATGAGGGTCGCGTCATCAGGCATTTCATGCTCAAGAATCTGGAAAAACGATTCCACCGTGATGGCGTCCGCCTCCTGAGACATCGGCAATGCCAACGGCTCATGCATGGTGACAGGATTAACGAAAGTCGCACGTGGCTTTAAGTTGGCGCGGATTAATTGAGTCAAAAAGTCACGCAGCTGAATGGACTCATAACGGCGCAGCCCCACCAGTGTTTTCTCAGTGGTGGCGAGAATGCAGCGCTTTCGCTCGAGCGCCGCCGAATTATCCATGCCCATAAATACGTCAGATAGGAAGGCGCCGAGCAGTATAATGCAATCGCTCTGCTCAACCAGTTGCTGGGTGTCTGGCTCAGAGAGACTACCGGAATAGACACCCACATAGAGAGGGTTTTGTTCGGAAACGACTGATTTGGAAAGCAAAGTGGAAGCAATGGGGATGTTGAAATGGCTCGAGAGTGCCACCGCCAGATCCGTCAAATTATGACGGTGCAACTCAATATCAGCGATAATCACCGGATTTTTCGCGGCATTAATCATGGCCACCGCATCTTCAATCGCCGCCTGTAGGTTTTCCTCATCACTGATAGCGACAATGGCGGCGCTCAAGCGGGGCGGCGCAATGGGTAAATCCACAATGTCATAGGGTATTTCAATATAACCCGGACGACATTGCAGCTGCACCTCGCGCACCACACGTACAATTTCCTCAGCGGC
>JAIEPI010000002.1 GCA_019749855.1 Rickettsiales bacterium
GGCGTGATGCAATTTTTCATTCACCTCTTCATTATTGGCCAATAAGGCGGCAGCACCATCTTTAAGTTTTTGATAAGAGCTGGCGAGCAGAAGGCTTTCCGTTGCCCTCATCACCGCGTCCTGCAGAACATTCTCAAAAGCAAGTGGATGTAATGGACGGGGATGTAATGGATAAGGATAGGCCAGTGCAGGAAAGTCTTTGAGAATCTCCTTGCTCAGCATTTTTGCAGAGCGCGCAAAAGGGCGGTCCGTGAGCACGGCATGCACAGCGCCGATCAGATGATTGGGATAGGCATAACGCCTGATATCCATACGGATATGATCCTCAATCATTGCATCGACGAATGACCGCTTATGTTTAGTAATTCCAGAATATGCCATGTCCATATTGTAAATATAAGATATAAATATGACATTTTCGTGATGACGCAGGGAGTGATATTAGCGGTTTGTTAAGCCTCTGCTGACATGCTGCGACCATGGCGGCGCTTGTTTTTATTCTAGGCCTTTGTTTTGGAAGCTTTCTTACCTTGGTGAGCTACCGTTTGCCGCGTGGTGAACGTATTGGGATGACGCGCTCCGCTTGCCCCTCCTGCCACACGCCTCTTGGGGCACCAGATTTACTTCCTGTTCTCAGCTGGTTATGGTTTCGTGCTGCATGCCGTCATTGCCGAAAGCCTGTTTCATGGCGCTACCCCGCCATCGAGCTGGTCACGGCAGCAGCTTTGCTCTGTGTGTATTATGTGCATGGTGTGCAGGGTGGCGGGCTATTGCTCATAGCGCTGACACTTTGTCTGCTCGTGATGATGATTGTGGATTTTGAACACTACATCATTCCCGATGAGATACAAATAGCCGTCGGTGTTCTGGCGGTAATCTACCACCTGAATTTTGGCCTGCATCCGGCTAGTATGCTGGCCGGTGGTATCGCCGGCGGGCTCATTGGATGGGCCATGCAGCAGGGATACCGCTGGAGCCGTAAACGCGATGGATTAGGCACGGGCGATGTAAAATTCCTCGTTGTCGCCGGACTATGGGTTGGCGCACCTGCCTTGATGCCGCTGTTATTTTTCTCGGGATTGCTGGGCATCGGCACGGCAGCATTATGGCGATGTCTGGGGCGTGGGGCACTCTTTCCGTTTGGGCCCGCTTTAGCCCTAAGTCTGTGGATCCTCCTGCTATGGCCGCATGTGGTTGACATGTTCTTTGGATGGCCTAATGCTGTGGCGCAATGGTTGCTCAATAACACGTGAGAAAGCTCTAATGTAGCAATTCTCATTCATACGTTTGCCCTATTCCAAAATCTGTTTGAATCCCTTAGGGCGTTGTGTTAACGCCTTATGTAGCGAGTAAAATGTGAAGATAAATCTATTAGTTGATTTTTGTAATTTAATAAGGTGCGGCGCATGAAACGCTGGTCACGCCTTTTGCCGGTATTTGTCGCGTTGATCGCCTGTGATGACGGCACGTTTAATTCCGATAGTATTGATCACATTGACCGTAAGCTCGATCTGACACGCAACGACTATCGCAACATGTATGATTTGGAGCATGACAAAGATGGCAAACTATTGCCGTCCAAAAATCAGTTGGCTGCGCCGCCAGTGCCTGATATTGCACCCCTGCTCGCCGCACCACGACCGCCCAAGATTGGCAATGCCCAGCTGGTATCTATAGCCGTTACCGACGATGTTCCGCTAAAAGATGTCCTGGTGGAGCTGGCGCGTCTGGCTGATGTGGATATCGAGATTGACTCCGGCATTATCGGTGGCGTGAATTTTCGAGCGAAAGACAAGCCCTTTAACGAAGTCATTGAACGAATTGCAACCTTGGCCGGGCTGCGTTACAGCATTAAAAACGGCGTTCTGAGGGTTGAGCGAGATGTACCTTATGTGGTGAATTACAGCGTCGATTTTCTCAATATGACGCGTAATAGCAGCAGCAATATCTTCACCAACAGTAGTGGCGGTGGGGCTGGTGGTGGCGGCGGAAGCGGCGGTGGCGGCGGCGGAAGCAGTGGTGGTGGCGGCGGAAGCAGTGGCGGCGGCGGCGGCGGTGGCGGCGGCGGAAGCGGCGGTGGTGGTGGTGGCTCAAGTTTGGGTAGCGGCTCCAGCTCATCCATTGAAAGTTCGGTTTCCGATGATTTCTGGCTGGCATTACAGTCTGGCGTTGTTGCCATTTTATCAACACAACCCATCAACATGACCTCAGAGGGCGCGAATCAGCTACTCGCACAGCAGCAATCTGGCGGCGGCGCGTTGGCTGGCGGTGCTTTGGCTGGCGGAGCGGCAGCAGGAGGCGCAGCGGCGGCTGGTGGGGTCGCCGCAGGAGGTGCAGGGGCAGCAGGCGGTGGCGCAGGTGGGGCGGCAGGTTCTATGAGCACGATTGTGGCGCCCGGCTATTATATGAATATCAACCGTCAGGCGGGCATCATTGCCGTGTCGGCAAGCCAGCACCAGCACGAAATCATCAAAAAATACATTGAAGAAATTAAGCGAAGTGCCTCAGCGCAGGTGTTGATTGAGGCTAAAATTATTGAAGTCAGTCTGAATGACGAGTTTCGCAGTGGCATTGATTGGCGTTTTCTCAATGGAAAATTTACTGGTAGCGGCGCATTTAACGTCAATATCCCAGCGACCGCAGGTGCCAATGTTGCGAGTTTTACGTTGGGCGATTCTGAATCAGACTTGAGCGCTGCCGTTGATTTAATTGAGGTTTTCGGCACGAGCCGTACCTTATCCAGCCCACGCTTACATGCAATCAATAATCAGCCTGCGGTGCTGACTTTTACGCGAAATGAAGTGTTTTTTGAAATCGAATATGAGCAAGGCCAAACCGTTTCCACGGGCAACGTGGCGCAAACACAATCCCCAACCATCACTTCCACGCGGCAAACGCTTCCCATCGGCATCATTCTCAATATTCTTCCCTCAATTGATGTGGATCACAATGAAGTCACACTCAATGTTCGCCCAACCCTCACACGTAGGGTAGGTCAAGTAGAAGATCCAGGCGCAGCTTTGGCTGCCGCACTAAATAGAGTATCACTGGGAACTGATTTTCCGCCCAATCTTATCCCTGTTGTCGAAGTGCGTGAACTCGATTCCATCCTCAAGGTCAATAGTGGTGATGTGATGGTCATTGGTGGTCTGATGCAACAGGGTTCTGATAACACCGACCGCGGTTTGCCGTGGTTTGCTGATTTGCCTGTGGTTGGCAATGCATTTAAATCGGTTGAAAAAACCAATCAAAATTCAGAATTAATTATCATGATTCGTGCCACGATCGTCTCCCCGCAGGGGAGTTATAGTGCGACGGATAAACAAATTTATGAAAAGTTTAACAGGGATCCGCGTCCCCTTGCCTTCTAACATCACCCATGCCATGAGATAAGCCATGCCAACCATTATTCGCTTTGTTCTGCTGACCGCCCTGCGAGACCGTTTATTCGTTGTGCTTATTTTATTATTGTTTATTGCGATTGGCATATCCAGTGGTCTGGCAAAAACCTCCATGATTGAACAGCACGAAATGACGCTTTCCTTCAGTAGCGCCGTGGCACGCTTGTTGCTGGCGATTGGCCTCATCATTTTCGTTTGTTTTCATATTCGCCACGCCTTTGACAGTAAGGAGATTGATGTCATGCTGTCGCGCCCTATTTCGCGTGCGCGGCTAATGATTGGCTACTGGCTGGGATTCTCTGTGGTCAGTGCAGCGCTGGTGGCGGTGAATGTTGCTGTAATGTATCTCCTGCAACCCGTCAGCATGAGTGGTTTTGCCGCTTGGGGTGGCAGCCTTTTGCTGGAAATGTGGATCATTGTGGCCATTGCGCTTTTTACCTCGGTCACGATGCGCAGCGCCGTTTCTTCAGTGATGGCCAGTCTTGTTTTTTACGTGGCAGGTCGCATGATGGGCTTTTTTCTGGCGACGATCCATGCAAAATTTGTGTTTCAGATAGCCTGGCTGAATACACTAACCAAATATATAATTGAGGGGGTTTCTATTATCACCCCGAGACTTGATTTATATGGCAAAGGCAGTTGGCTGATTTATGGACCGGAAACGGTGGACTGGCAGTTGTTCATTCTGCAGAGCGCCTCGTTTATTCCCTTGCTTCTGGCCGTGACCATCGTTGATTTCAACCGACGTCAGTTTTAGGAAAACCGCCTATGTCTGGCATTCGAAGTACCTCATTAGCACTCCTGTTGGTTCTGTCATTACAGACACTGTTTTGGTGGAGCGTGCGTAACCGTCTGCCTGATATGACAGTGGTGCCTGATGTTCCTGGCAGGCAGGCATTACAAGTCATGTCATTTGGCGACGAGGAGTTTCTCTTTCGCGCGATGGCGATGAGCCTGACCAATGCAGGGGATACTTTTGGTCGTTTCACGGCACTCTATAAGTATGATCTTCACAAAATCTATCTTTGGTTCACCTTGCTGGATCAATTCAATTCACGCTCAAACGTTCTGCCTAGCATGGCTGCGTATTATTTCAGTCAAACGCAGAAAACCTCTGATGTGCGCTACATGGTGGACTATCTCTATGAGCATGCAAAACCAAATATTCAGCAAAAATGGTGGTGGATGGCGCAAGGCGTCTATCTGGCAATGCACAAGCTTAAGGATACTGAACTGGCGCTCAAACTTGCCTCCACACTAACGGAGGCAAAAGATGTGCCCCTATGGGTGAATCAACTACCTGCGTTTGTTTATGAGAAGCGTGGGGAGTTTGATGCAGCACTCGGCATTATGGAGAACATACTTCAGCATACACAGGATATTGAGCCAGGTGAACTACGCTACATGAAGTATTTTATTGATGAGCGCATCTCCAAACTGGACGCATTGGACACGGATGAGCGCCAGCGACTGGATGATGCAAAACTACCGGATCAAGATACATCTCCGCCGCCATCAGATTCCACACCTTAGACCTTTTTTTTATTGCGTGATAACAGAGATAGACTCTGATAGCATCGCAAAAGACTTAATGATGAATATCATATGCATGCGGAGTCTGCATGGGTGAGAGTGCTATTTCACTGAATCAGGCATTGTCGCTTGCGGCCATGGGTCCGTGTCTCTTCACCATCGCCTTTTTGTTGCTGGCATGCCGTCCCCGACTGCAGGCCGTCATTCCGTCGCTTTTCTTTGTCTCGCTCGCTGCAGGGTTTGCATTGCCACTGTTAATAACATCTGGCTATGCTCAGCGCACAGAATGGCAACTGGTACTCATGGCGCTTGAAAGCCTGTCGCCGGCCATGTGTTACCTGTTGGTTTTGGAGTTAATCTATCGCCAGCCACTGCCGTTTAGTCAGTGGTGTATTGTGGCCGTGCCTTTGCTGGGTGGCCTGCCCTTTGTTTATGGGATATTGTTTGAACAAACCGTGTGTGTTCTGGGCGAATTTTGCACCAATACCGTGTTGGCGGGGGCGCTGTATCATGTATTTACCACCGCCTTTATTTTTCTTCTATTAATGGCACATATATCGCGCTCGCCTGTAGAAGCGCTGCAACAAAAACCGGAAAGGCGGCACACTTACTGGGTCATTGTCACGCTTATCACGCTTCATCTGATGCTGCCCGCACTGGAGCTGTTGCAGTTAAGCGGCGGCATTACTCTGCAAAAAGCAGAATTATTGTCACTGCTATTACGGATCAGTTTTATCTATCTTGTTTTAACATCACTGTTCCGTTTATACGGCTCGCCCGTTGCAGTAGATTCTGACGCAGTGCCATTACTGCAAAAGTTGGGGCGCCCTTCATTTGATGATGCGGCGTTAGCGCAAAAGCTGGAAGCGATCATGCGTCATGAGGCACCTTACCTTCAACCCACCTTTAGTCGTGAAGAATTAGCGCGACTGATCCGTGTCTCAGAGCAGACCGCTTCACGCATCCTGAACCAGCATCTCGGCAAAAACTTTAATGAATACGTCAATGATTTCCGTCTTGAAGAAGCAAAACGCCGGTTGGCCAAAGAAAACGGGCCGATTAATGTGATTGCCTATGGCGTAGGATTTAACTCGATTGCGTCATTCAATCGCGTGTTCAAACAGTCTGTGGGGCTTTCACCTTCGCAGTATCGGCAGCAATATCTACCGCATCTCGCGCAAGAGGCACTCACCGAGATACCTGAATCATAGGTTTTGGCTGATTGAGAATGTGGCATGTGCTAAAGACAGTCGTATGACGATAATGCCAGATCACAGCCGCCCGTATTCCAACGACATGATGAAAAGTCTCGGTCAAAACGCACGGGCCGCGTACCATGTGCTGAGTCATGCCAGCGCTGCCCAGAAAAACGCGGCCCTGCATCAGGCGGCATTGGCCCTTCGTCATGAAAAAACGATCATTCTCTTGGCGAATGCACAGGATATGCAAGCCGCGCAGCAAAAGGGACTCTCACCCGCTTTGCTCGACCGATTGTTGCTGAGCGATGCGCGTGTTGAAGCGATGGCGAAGAGTTTAGAGACAATCGCTGAGATACCGGATCCGGTAGGCCGCACACTGGCGGAATGGACTCAGCCCAACGGACTGCATATCTCCCGCGTCAGTGTACCGCTGGGGGTCATTGGCATTATCTATGAATCGCGCCCCAATGTCACAGCGGATGCGGGCGCCCTGTGTTTAAAATCTGGCAATGCCACGATTCTACGCGGTGGGTCGGAAAGTTACCACTCCTCTCATGCGATCGTGCACGCTTTGCGTCAAGGCTTACTCAAAGCCGGCTTGCCCGAGAATGTAATTCAACTCGTGGCAACTACCGCCCGCGAAGCCGTGGGTGATATGTTGCGTATGGTGGGAGTCATTGATGTGATTATCCCCCGTGGCGGCCCATCTCTGACGCGTCGCGTGGCGGAAGAAAGCCGCATCCCCACCATTTTGCATCTGGATGGTAATTGCCACAGCTATGTGCACCATAAGGCTGATGTGAATATGGCGATGCGCATCATCGAGAATGCGAAGCTGCGGCGTACCGGTGTGTGTGGAGCGACAGAATCTATTGTGATTGACCGTGCAGTGCTGACAACGCATCTGCCTTCCATCATGCAAGCGCTAATCGCCGGTGGCTGCGAAGTGCGCGGCGATGCGGAAGCACAAGCCCTCGATCATCGCATTGTTGCGGCAACGGATGATGACTGGGGTACAGAGTATCTTGATCGCATTGTGTCTATCAAAACCGTGGCTGATATTACGGAAGCCATTTCACATATTAATCACTATGGATCGCACCATACCGACGCGATTATCACGCAGGATGCTGAGGCAGCGCAACAGTTTCTGGCCGGTGTGGATAGTGCCATTGTTTTGCATAATGCCTCCACGCAATTTGCCGATGGCGGTGAGTTTGGCATGGGTGCGGAAATTGGCATCTCCACCGGACGACTTCATGCACGTGGGCCGGTGGGTGCGGAACAGTTAACAACCTACAAGTACCTCGTGCGCGGCACGGGCACAGTGCGCCCCCTCTAATGCGACGCATCGGACTTCTTGGCGGATCGTTTAATCCTGCCCATTCGGGGCATCGGCAGGTGTCATTGGAAGTCATGCACGCCTATGGCTTACAGGAGGTGTGGTGGCTGGTGTCACCCGGCAATCCGCTGAAGAATCCCACGGACATGGCTGATTATGCGCTGCGTATTGATTCTTGCCGTGCGTTGGTGCGCCATCCGCAATTGCGGGTGAGCGACATGGAGGCACAACTGCGCACACGCTATACATTTGATACAGTCACAGCATTGCAGCGCCGTTATCCGCAATTTCATTTTGTCTGGATCATGGGGGCCGATAATCTCGTGCAGTTTCACCAGTGGAAACGCTGGCGTGAACTGGCCAATCGCGTGGAGATTCTGGTGGTCGATCGTAAGCCCTACACCCATAGAGCCGCGCGCAGTCGCGCCGCGATTGCACTGGCCGCGCGACGTCATTCCCCCCTGCCTCTCAGGCAGAGTCGCAATGCCCTAACACCTTGTTGGCGCTATCATTTTGGAAGAATTTCTCT
>JAIEPI010000118.1 GCA_019749855.1 Rickettsiales bacterium
GATATCGACAGGCTTATCACCGGCTTTGATTTTATGTTCCTGTGGCGGGTAGCGGTAGGAATATATCATCGACTGCTTTTCTTGCTCCGGTGTGCCGAACATTTGCAATCCGCCAAGGCAATCGGTGTCGCCGATCAGCTCGTCTTGGTATTTGCCCTGCCGTTCAAAACTTGCCCACCACTGCGGCTTTGCTTCGCGGTTATGGAATTCTAGCAAGTGAACAATGCGCTCCCGAAGCTCTTGCTCATCTTTTGAGGCAGAGCTTAACAGGCGGTCGCGGAAGGCTTCATATTGCACTTCCCAATCTTTGCGTTGAATTGGCTGGTCATCAGCTGTTGCGGTCTGGGCATTGAACCAAGGCAAATTAGGCGAACGCAAGGTAAGCAGCCAATCACGGAGCTTGTGAGTGGATACGCAGTCAACCTTGTTGTATTCCGCAATCTGGCGCAGCAGTTCATCGTTTTGAGTTTCACGCCATTCGTTATAAACCACAATGCTGTCACCAGCGGTTGCAACAGCACCGTCGCGCTTTTCCATGTAAAACGTTTCAAGGTTTTTGATGGAATATGCAGGCTCTGAAACGCGGATACTCTCGCGCACAACCTTGAACAGATCGACGAATTTTTGCTGGCGCAGGAGATTATCAAGCGCTTCTTCAGCTAGAGCGTATCGGCAAGCCAGCCGTTTCAGTGCGGTGGTTTCATAGTGATTGTAATGATAGATATGAGCGTTCGGAAATTCCTTTAGATGATCTTCGATGAAGTGCATAAACTGACCGAAGGCAATGCGCTCTTCGTCATGGCTATGCGCCCAGAATGGCACGAAAGTGAATTCGCCGAGCTTGGCAAAATAAACGCCAAAAAGATATTCAAGCCCGTTTGGATGCAGCGGGTCACCTTCCATGTCAAAGAAAAGGTCACCAGCGTCAGGCTGTGGCAGGCGATTGAATCCACGAAATTCTGGGAACGGTATCACATCACACTTGTTTTCACCTGTCGTGCGTTTGTGAACCTGCAAAGAAGCCTGCTCACGCAAACGCCCGAAAACATCTGGATTGAGGTCAGGTATTTTGGTTTCTGGAGTCAATGCAGCCAAGGCTTTGACAGTTTTTATGCCTGTATCTTTGAGTTTGTCGATCTGTGAACGCTGGATATTGGCAACAAGGCTTAAATGGTCATCCGCTTCCCATTTGGCTTCGCAATTATCCTTCCATTGGCAGAATGTGCAGAATTGGCAGGGTTCAGGGTATGAGTCTGCCGGCGGTGATGCCACAAACTGCTCAAAGCGAGTTTTGGCGTGATGGTAATAATAGAAAAAGTCATCCGCCTTGAATGACTCTAGGGTTTCATTGCCAAGGTATATGTGAATCTGCTTCGGGCGCAGTCCTTGCAGCTGCTCTAGGAGGTCATTATAGACGCAAAGCTGAATGATGTGTTTTGCCTCTGCGCTGCGCGCGAGCTTGGTATCCAGCACTTCATAGCTGAATGCGCCGAGCGATGATGGCGTTTCTACGCGGATAAGAAAATCTGCATCACCTCGCCACTGCCCATCGAATAGAACGCCTTGGTAAACAACATCGGCACCAGATTTAAGTGCTTCGATGGTCAGGGCAACACGCTCAGGCAATCGAGGTTGTTTCGGTATTTCGACAACTCGCTTGCCTTGAGCTTTTAGCTTTGCAAGATAATCCGCTTCGTGAGCAAAACCCTTGGTTTGCAGTAATTTGTTGGTAGCCGACTCTTCGGCTTTTTCCAGTTTCTCCGTGAAGCTCTTGAGGGTCAGCACAATACTATGGTTGCAGCTCAGGAAGTGAACCAGATCCGATGGTGAATAGAGATATTGTGCGTCGCCGATTTTTTGCATTATTTTGCCGATTTTGCACTAAGTTGATTACCTTTGTCATTATATGTATAGATAAAGGCGCCGCGCTGAATGTTAACCGTTGTGGATGTGTATCCCTTGAGGCCATCGCCTTTTGAAACGTTGCCAGAACTTTTAGCAAAAAGCTGTTTCCCTTTTTCATCGTAGACATAAACAAAAGCACCTTTTTGAATTGCATTTCCGATAGCCATTTTTTTCTCCAGTTTGTTGTAGTTAGTAGTTAAAATTATTTGGGTTTTATATTTTCTTGTTTAGCTTCGACAAATTATCAAGCATTTCATCATAGGCCTTGAGTAAGTGTGGCGGCTCCAGAATTTCTGCCTCACCTTCCCAGGTCATTACGTACCAGCACAATTCTTTCCAGCCGCCTGCGGTAAAGCGCACGATCAGAGAGCCATCAGGCTGTTCTTCTATAACTTGAGTTGGATGAAAGTGATGTTCGCGCGCGGCTTCGGCAACTTTTTCCGAAAAACGCCAGACGACTTCATAAGGCTCTTCTTGGAAAACACCGAACGAGCGCTCTGCGTATTGATGTAGGTCGAAAGCTGGGTCTTTACGATACGAAACATCAAGCAACGAAATATCGGCGATGTTGGGCAAGCTAAATGACCGAAGCCCTTTGCCTGTTTCACACCATGCCAGCAGATAATGCCTGTGACCATAAACAAAACCGTATGGATGCACGATGCGCTGCGTGATGTCATTCTTAGTTCTGCCATGATAAGTGATTTTGACTTTGCAGAATCCTTTGATTGCCTCACGCAGGATATATAAAACATGGGGATTTATCTTAGGACGCGGCCCCGGTCGCATCGCATGACCTTCCGCTTCAAGCAGCGCCTCAAGGTCTGTTTCGATTCTCGTTGCGCTTTCTGGGCGCATTTTTCCTTTAATTTTCAGCCAGAGTTTATCTAGGTTTTCTGCGTGGTGATTGAGGTTTTCTTTTTTCAGTAGGTCAATAGCGGTGCGCATCTCTGCAAGGTCTTCAGCAGAAATTTGAATCAATCCCGCAATAGCACCAGGCGGCAATCGCCAGCGTTTGGTTTTACCGTCCGTTCTCATTTCTTCGACATGAGGAAATAGCAAAAGCAAGGCATCACGCATACGCTCGGCAGTGCGGCGACCGACTTCAAACTCTTCTTGAATTTCTTGCAGGCCAACACCTTCTGTCGAGCCTTGCATCATTAAGGCGAGTTTCAATAGTTGTTCCGACTTTTCTAATCTCATTGTGCGCTCCTAATTAACTGGAATGACCATAAACCATTAATACGACACATACGGACGTATGTCTTGCAAATAAAAACCATGCACGTCCGTTTCTGTCGTGTCATTGTGATACAAAAATAAGAAGTTAAGCTGAAAACCAGCGTCTAATAGAGGTTTTATATGAAGAGGTTATTGATTGTCAGTTTGTGGTGCGTGATTTTAATATCACAAGCGCAAGCGCAGGATTACGTCATCCGTGATGCGTCTGGAAAACGCACTGAAACTATCGAGCAATCTTATGGTGACAATTGGGTTCGCAGAGATGCTTCTGGCAAACGAATTGGCACTATTGAAAAGAGCTATGGCGATAGAATGATTTTAAGGGATGCCTCAGGAAAGCGCACCGGCACTGTCGAAAATGGGTATGGAGGAAGAAAAACCGTCAGGGATAACAATTACCGAACGCAGTATCAGATCGAGGAAGGATATGGCGGCAGACTTATCATCAGAGATAAAAATTGGAAACGGACTGGCACTGTCGAGAAGCGTTAGTCTGAAACTACCAGCAAGTGAAATTAGAATTTACGCAATAACAATAAGGCATTAAAAGAATGAATATGGAAGATAGCAAATACCTACCGCTGCAAAAGCATTTACAAAATCTCAATGGCAAATCGTGGAGAGCCACATTCGAGGATGTAGAAGTTATCCTTGGTTTCAAGTTGCCGCACAGTGCCTACACCTACGCTGCATGGTGGGGAAATCACGTTCAAAACAGTCGCCATACAAAAGCGTGGATGGACATTGGTTGGGAGGTTCAGGATTTAGACCTTGCCAACGAAACGCTCACATTCCAGCCGAGCCGTTAAATCATTATCTGCAATAAGTTTATATGCGTCATATTTGGACGCATACGCCACATCCCTATTTTTCACACGCCCGATTCTGTCAGATGACGGGTTTATAGATTGATGCACTAACCAACTGAAAGGAGTGCATATGCAATCACGAAAAATACTACCAATCACCATACTATGCCTTGCTCTGACCGCTTGTGTGTCAGCTCAAGAACATCGTAAAGCCGTAAGCGACGATAGCGGAGATAGAATTAGCGTCGGTACGGTTCAAAAAGAAATCCGCATCGGAATGTCTGGCGCCGACGTAGCTGGTGTTCTGGGTTCACCAAACATTGTAACCAGCGATGAAGAGCGTCGTGAAACTTGGATTTATGACAAGATTTCAACCGAACGCGCTTACTCATCCAGTGCAGGCGGAGTGAATGCACTCATACTTGGCGGCGCACCTGTTGGCAGCGCATTGCTAGGCGGTGGAATCGGTGGAAGCTACGGCAGTGAAGCTGGCGCGAGCTCAACAACGCAGAAAACTCTGACCGTCATTATCAAGTTCGATAAATCAAGCAAAGTGCGGGATTTTGCATATCACACATCTAAGTTTTAGGGGGTAGCATGATAAAGAAACCCCTTTGCCTTCTTTTAGCTACGAGCCTTTTGGTCAGTGGCTGCGCGAATCACATTCCAAAGGAAGCGCTCGAACTAAAGCAAGAAAGTCTCCAGCTCCGGCAACTTCAAACACGCTCATTTGAAACCAGAGAAGAAAAGAAACTCCTGTCCTCTGGTGCATCCGTTCTACAGGATTTGGGCTTCTCAATCGACGAGTCTGAAACTCCGCTTGGTGTAATTGTTGGAAGTAAAGACCGTGACGCTGTGGAGGCTGGGCAAGTAGTTGGCGCAGTGATGGTTGCTGTATTGTTTGGCGTTTCAACGCCAATCGATAACAACCAGAAAATCCGTGCATCTCTGGTTACCCGCCCAACGGACAAGAAAACCAATCTGCGCGTGACTTTCCAGCGAGTTGTTTGGAATACGCAAGGTCAAGTTTCCCGCACCGAAAGCATCGAAGACCCAAAAATCTACCAAGAGTTTTTTGAGAAGCTGTCAAAAGCAGTTTTCCTAGAAGCTCATGAAATTTAATCAGGAGAACAAAATGAAAAAACTTACAATCGTTACAATGGTGGGAGCTGCGATATCGATTAGTGCGTGTCAGCAGGCTTCTATGGATTCAAAGAGCCACATTATGGGCGCGGAAACATCGCAGGTAGCTATTCGCAGCATCCAGACACGGGCATTTGATACAACTGACAAAAAGAAAACCCTGCGCACGGTGATTGCCACCTTGCAAGATTTGGGTTTCGTTATCGACAAGGCAGATGATGATTTAGGTTCTGTCAGCGGCACAAAGCTCAATGGCTATATGCTGCGCATGACGGTCACGGTGAAACCGCACGGCAAAAAGCAATTAGCAGTGCGTGCAAACGCTCAATACAACGTCACAGCGGTGGAAGATCCGGAACCATACCAGCAGTTTTTTGTAGCTCTGGAAAAGGCAATGTTCCTGACCGCGCATGAGGTTGATTAGAGCGCAGAGAGAATCTTTGCAAGTTTGCAATAGTTTGCTTGTTTTTTCCTAGCCTTCCTGTATTTTCTGAAAAGAAATTTCTCACGGAGTGAGGCAATGGAATCCGACATCATGACTATCGATGAGGTGGCAAGTTACCTCAAGCTGAAGTTGAAAACCGCATATCATCTTGCTGCAAAGGGAGAAATCCCTGGCTTTAAGGTTGGCGGTTCTTGGCGTTTCAGAAAAGGTGAAATTGATAAATGGATTAAGAAACAATCAAAAAACAGCCTATAGCATGGCGAGGAACCAGTATGGACGTATTTAATTTAGATTCATCGTTGGTAACGGACTATGAGCTTTTTACTCGTTCATTTACCAAGATTAAATCAAAAGATATTCGTGATCAGGTTGATGCTATATATGCCAGCAGGAAATTCTGGCCAGAACCACTAATCAGCATAAACCCGCATTTTGAGACAGGTGCAAATGTATCGGATTTAGTTTCAGATAATTTGCTGCATCCAAACACAGCTAAGATTTTTAGAATCGATGGCAACCCTATCACGCTTCATAGGCACCAGACACAAGCCGTAGTTAAGGCGGGATCAAAGAAAAGTTATGTTGTTACAACTGGCACTGGATCAGGCAAATCTCTTTGCTTCTTTATTCCTATTATTGATGCGGCTGTTAGAGCTAGAGCAAACGGAGAATCACCAAAAACAAGGGCAATTATTATTTACCCTATGAATGCCCTAGCCAACAGTCAGCTTAAAGAATTAGAAAAATTTGTTGAGCAATCTGAGTTGCCGAAAAATTTGAAACCTACTTTTGCCAGATACACAGGGCAAGAATCTGATGCTGAAAGAGACATCATCAAGGAATCAAAGCCAGATATTCTATTGACGAATTTTATGATGCTCGAACTGCTAATGACTCGTCAAAACGAACGCGATAAGCGTGTTATCGAAAATGCAGAAAATCTAGAATTTATAGTGCTTGATGAGCTTCATACCTATCGCGGAAGGCAGGGTGCAGACGTAGCAATGCTTATGCGCAGAGTTAAAGAAAAGCTCTGTCATAGCAAAGCGCCAATTTGTATTGGGACATCGGCAACAATGTCCAGCGAAGGAAATGATGAGGAAAAATCTGTGGTAGTATCTGGTGTTGCGTCTAGGCTATTTGGTACAGAAATTTTACCAGATTCGGTTATTGATGAAAGTTTGCAGCGTGCGACCAATCCAAACATCAAGCTACAAGACATATTAGAATCACTGTCAGAAGTTCTTGATAATCCAATCAAAGAAAATCTTACTGATGCTGAATTAAAGCAACATCCTTTGGCTGTCTGGATCGAGTTGGAAATAGGGCTATCTGATCAACTTCGTCTTTCCAGAAGACCGCCAGCGACAATTGATGAGGCGGCGAATCGGTTGGCGGGCTTCGCTAATAGGTCTCCTCAATTATGTAAGAAGCAGATTCAAAATATGCTAACAGTTATGAGCCTTCCTGCAAGTCAAAGAGGCGGTATTGGTGAGCGTGCTTTTATGGCCTTCAAACTTCACAGGTTCTTGTCGGGTGCGGGTCATGTCTTTTCTACGCTCAGTGATGGTTCGGGGAGAAACGTAACGCTTGATGGGCAACAGTTTGATCCGCTGAATCAAAAGAATCGTCTGTATTCAACCTTCTTTTGTAGGTGTTGTGGACAAGAATATCATCCAGTGAAAATCGCCCAGGATAGCGAAGGAGATCTGATATTACCACGTCCCATTGATGAAACCCCTATTGAAGGCGATGGCATATTAGAAGAAGCTGGCTACCTGCTTCCTGAACCTTCTGAGGACTTTGATTTTTCGGGCAATATTGAAGACTATCCTGAAGAATGGATTGAGGAAAAGAAGGGTGAGCTCAGGCTTAAAAGAGAAAAACGAGGATTTGCAGCTCGCCGACTTATTGTTGATTCAACAGGAAAAGTAGGAACTTCTGGTGCCGCTGCATGGTTCTTGCCAGGAAAGTTTAGATTCTGTCCTACATGCAAAGACCAGCCGGCGGGTCAAGCAAGAGAAACCAACAAATTAGCCGGTTTGTCAGGCGAAGGTAGAAGCTCTGCTACCACTTTGTTGGTTTCCAGTGCGCTTCGTTGGATGAACGACGAGAGCAAAAATATAGACCCGCAAAAAAGAAAGCTCCTAGGATTTACGGATAATAGGCAAGATGCTGCTTTGCAGGCGGGTCACTTCAATGATTTTATCTTTGTTTCCCTTTTGCGTGCTGCAATCCTTGCCGCTGTCAAGCATGCTGGTGGAGAAGGCTTGGCAGAGGAGGAATTTGGTAGAAAAATCCAAACTATGCTAGGCTTCGAGAAAGATAAAAAAGAAAGGCGTAGTGATTGGCTTTTAGATGCTGATGCCAAAGGTATGGGGCTAATCGATGCAGAGAAAATTCTTGCAAAGGTCTTAGCTCATCGTGTTTGGGTCGATCAACGGCGCGGATGGAGATATACAAACCCTAACCTTGAGCAACTTGGCTTAATAAAAGC
>JAIEPI010000160.1 GCA_019749855.1 Rickettsiales bacterium
GTTGCCTGAACCGACGACAAACGTATCATTAACATCTGCGGTGTCCGCGATGGCACTGCCGCCATAAACAGTGGCTAAGCCAAAATGTGTGGTGAGGTTAAAATTATCCGCCCCCGCATTGCCAAATGCGATCAGTGTGCCATAGGAACCTGCTCCCCCCGCATCCCCGAAAATGCTATCGTCGCCTAATCCACCATACAATGTTTGTACTGTGCCAGAGAGGAAATCATCAAAAACCAGTTGATCCGCACCCGCATTACCATAAACGAGCGCGTTGGAGAGGCCGGTTGTAAGAACATCAGCGTCATCGCTGGTGTCAGCCACCCCGTTGCCACCATATAATGTCACTGAACCGTTAGAGCTGGAAGCATCAAGCGTATCACGGCCCGCATTGCCGAAAAATTCGAGTGTTCCGTTGGCAGCGCCGGAGACAACATTATCGTTGCCCAAGCCGCCATATACTTTTGCGAGTTTGCCGAGGCCTGTCGCTTTAACGAAGAGGACGGTGTCATTGCCGCCATTGCCATAAATCTCATTGTTGCCGCTGAACTCGCTATTTCCGTTGATGGTGATGGCATCGGAACCGTCCGCCGTATCCGCTTGCCCTGAGCCACCATAAATCACGTTATCGCCATTGCCTGCCGTGAGCGTGTCGCCTTCTGCCAGGCCGTATAACAGATTATTCGCATTAAGATTGGTCCCGTTAGCCGCTACCAGATCAAGCACGCCATTGGCGGGTTGTGGCAATGCATCATTAATCGTGGAGGTGGTGTTGTCTCCTGCAATAATAGAGGAGGCATCGCCGAGCGTAAAATTACTGGTGGTCACCTGTGCGAGCTGCATGCCTGTTAAAGTGACGCTGCCGCCTGTCATGGCAGTCACAATCAAATTAGCGCCCGATTGGCTCAAGCGAAAGCCAGCCGCATTACCAGCAAACGAAAGCACATCCGTGTTAGCGTTAAATGCAATGGTGCGACCAAGCTGCGCCGTAAATAAATAGACAGTCATGGGGAACATTCTTTCAAAAAAATGAGGGGTAGAATCATGCAGTTTATGTTTCAGCAATCACTTATGCAGAAACCATGCCATGAATCAATCGCTCGAGTAAAGATCATTAGCGCGTTGCCGAAAGGCGCTGACCATTTTCTCGGTAGCGCGTGAAAACAGGGCGCCTATTAAAGCATCCAGAATGCGCGAACTGAATTTAAAATCCACAGAGAAATCCAATAATGTCTGGTCGTTAACTGGCTGAAAACTCCAGTGATTGGTTAAATACTGGAACGGGCCTTTGACCATGGTGACGTGGATACTGGAAGCGCGATGTAAATCGACGCGTGAGATGTAGCTCTCGCGGATGCCTTTGAATGCAATCATCAACTCAGCAACCATAAAACCATCACCGCGCTCAATAATGCGCGCAGCGCGGCACCACGGCAAAAAGGCTGGGTATTTTTCAACATCCGCTACCAGATCGAATAATTGCTCACAGGTGTATGGTAGCTGTTGCTGATCGTGATGGGAGGGCATACGGCCACTTATCTCGGTGATGCAGTGTCGTGGGATGCGGCCAGCGCCTGCCGATTCGCCTGCATCATCGCAAAATCTTCACCCGCATGATAGGATGACCGCGTGAGGGGGCTGGCCGATACCATCAAAAATCCTTTGGTACGCGCCGTGCGAGCATAAATCTCGAATTCATCGGGCGTCACGTATCGATCAACCATGGCATGTGTGGGGGTGGGTTGCAGATATTGGCCAATGGTCATGAAATCCACATCGGCGGAACGTAAATCATCCATCACCTGTAGGATCTCATCTTTCTCCTCGCCCAGACCGACCATTACACCTGATTTTGTAAAAATAGTGGGATCAATTTCTTTGACGCGGTGCAGAAGATTGAGCGAGTGAAAATAACGTGCACCCGGGCGAATCGAACGATACAGGCGTGGAACGGTTTCAACGTTATGATTATAAACGTCGGGACGCGCCGCCACAACGATTTCAACGGCTCCCTCCTTACGCATAAAATCCGGTGTCAGCACTTCAATGGTTGTGCGCGGTGAGGTCTCACGTATGCGCGTAATACAAGCGGCAAAGTGGCTGGCACCGCCGTCCTCGAGATCATCACGATCTACCGAGGTAATGACGACATGCTCCAGCCCCAGTTCACCAATGGCCTTCGCCAGGTTTTCAGGCTCATGTGGATCGAGCAGATCGGGCTGACCGGTTTTAATGTTGCAAAAAGCACAGGCGCGGGTGCACACGCTGCCAAGAATCATCACGGTCGCGTGTTTTTTGCTCCAGCATTCGCCGATATTAGGGCAGGCCGCTTCCTCGCAGACGGTATTTAGCTTACTGCGCCGCATGAGCGCTTGCGTGTTCTGAAATTCTTTGCTGACAGGCGCTTTGACCCGAATCCAATCAGGTTTTGGGAGTTTTTGGCCAGCGGACTGCTTAAGCGGAAGAATGTTACTCATGGATGGTATGATTTTATCATGAAAGTTTTGCTATTTTTACAGGGATTTCCTCTGTAAATCACTACTAAACTATTGCCATGTGTAAAAAAATCAATTAATAAAACACGCTTAGTTTAGCGAAACAATATAAAGCAATAGGATAACTCACATGGCTCGCGTCACCGTTGAAGACTGCATTGAAATCATCCCCAACCGTTTTGAGTTGGTGGTTGCCGCGGCTCAGCGTGCCAAGCAGATATCCTCTGGCGCACCGCTCACTGTGGACCGCGACAACGACAAAGACAGCGTGGTGGCGCTGCGTGAGATTGCCGAGCGTTCGGTGCATTCTGAGAAATTGATGGAAGAAATCGTCAATAATTTCTGCCGCCGTCATGCCCCTGAGCAGTTTGAAGCTGCTCCGTTTGGCGATGAAATGAATGACGAAATGGCGCGTCTGGGTGAAATTCGTCAGGAATTCAATGAATCTCAGCGTCTGGTCGATCAAACGGATGAGATTGAAAATGCCGATGGCATGTCATTCGCCGAAGAAAACGTTGATCCCGAAGACTAATTAGCCAGCGATGATTTAGCCTGCCATTTCAATGGCATTGACTGGCTGCGTCACATGTTCACGCGCGAGTGACTCCTGCCGTATATTGCTCTGTTTAGCAACGGCCAGTTCCTTGGCAAACGTGATCGCTTCCTCGAAACTGCTGCAAACCTTTCCACCCGTTTTCTCAATCGCATTGCAAATCATCAGGTTATCCTCAAGCCCACCGAAATTCTCAAGGGTGTTGCCATGCGGGTCGGTGTAATGTGTATCGCCATGCTCATTGGTAATGGTGGCGATTTGTTGTTTGAAAAATGCTTTGCAACGCTCAAAAAAGCTGCGCGTCACCTTCTTATCTTCATAATAACCCACGATCACGACATGAGGATTCGTTTGCGCCAACGCGCTCATGAAGCCCGCTTCAAAGGCAGTGCCCACATCCGTGGACGGGCCATGCCATGGCGTCATATTCACCAGAATGACGCCCACCTGATTCGGCTTGCAGCAATTGAGCATCATTTCTTCATTGGCTTTGCCAATGCGTAGCCCGAAGGCGCGATCAGATTCGCCTTTTACTTTATTTAATTCATTATCAAAAGGGTAGTGGCCAATAATTCCAACTTCTGAGAGCTTCTGTTTTTTCTCGGCCCCACGTGCTACCGCATCGGGATAGAAAACGTCAGGGCCGGCCAGATAGGCATGTATCTGTGGCGTCTCTAACCTTATATTTGCCTCGGGAATAGACGGAGAATTGGACATGCAGCTACCTCTGTTGTTAGCTTTTCTTTAATACAGGCTCGTCTTTGCGAGAAATGCTGATAATGCATGGCGACGTTTTTTTATCGCAACCACACAGCCAAAGGCTTTGTTTTAATTGGCAGGGGATGCTTTTTTTGCATCTGCAGCAAAAAAACGATATATTTGATTTCATGCATACTCCCGTTGTCATGAAACCCGTCGGAATGCGGCGTCAGGTAGATCTCGTCGAGAAAATAAAATCCTATGATCCGGATGCTGACGAGGATCTGATTAATCGCGCCTACGTGTTTGCGATGCAGGCGCACGGCAGTCAGAAGCGCGCCTCGGGTGATCCCTATTTTTCACACCCCGTAGAAGTCGCTTATTTCCTGACCTCTCTCAAGCTTGATACCGCGTCGATCATCACCGCATTACTGCATGATACGGTGGAGGATACGGAAGCAACCATTGAGCAAATCAAGGACTTGTTTGGCGAAGAGATCGCTTCCCTTGTTGATGGGGTGACAAAACTCAACCGCTTGGAGATCAAATCTGAAAGCTCCAAGCAAGCGGAGAACTTCAGAAAATTGCTGCTCGCCATGTCGGAGGATTTGCGCGTGCTGCTCGTGAAGCTTGCTGACCGTTTGCACAATATGAGCACCATCCACTTTATTAAGTCGGAGGAAAAGCGCCACCGCATTGCGCGCGAAACACTGGAGATTTACGCCCCGCTGGCCGAGCGTATCGGTATGCGCCAGATGAAGGAGGACCTTCAGGATTTATCCTTCGGCGCGCTCTATCCGGAGGCCCGCGCATCGATTGTCACGCGGATGGAATTTTTACGTACGCAGGAAGGCTCGGAAGTCGAGCGTATTGAGAAAAAAATAAGTGAGTTACTGACAAAAGGTGGGCTGTCACCACTGCAGGTTTACGGGCGCGAGAAGAAGCCATTTTCCATCTGGCATAAAATGGAGATGAAAAATATCCCATTTGAACAAATGAGCGATATTGTGGCGTTCCGTGTGATCGTTAAGAGCATTCCCGAATGCTATCAGGCGCTGGGTATTCTGCATGCCGAGTTTCACACTGTGCCCGGGCGTTTCAAGGATTACATCAGTACACCGAAATCCAATGATTATCAGTCGATCCACACCTCAGTGATCGGGCCGGACCAGCAAAAAATTGAGGTACAAATCCGCACACCGGAGATGCACGATGTCGCCGAATATGGGGTGGCGGCGCACTGGACCTATAAGCAAAAAGAAAAAGCCGCACATGAGGGCAAACAGTTTCGCTGGATACGTGAGCTGCTGGAAATTTTGGAGCAGACGGATGATCCTGAGGAGTTCCTCGAGAACACCAAAATGGAAATGTACCATGATCAGGTGTTTTGCTTCACCCCGAAGGGCGACATTCTGGCGCTTCCACGCGGGGCAACACCGGTTGATTTTGCCTTTGCGGTGCATAGTGGTGTTGGCCAGACCTGTGTTGGCTCCAAGATTAATGGGCGCATTGTTCCGCTGAAAACGCCGCTGAAAAATGGCGATCAGGTGGAAATCATCACCTCTAAAAACGCAGTGCCATCACCGAGCTGGGAACGCTTTGTTATCACTGGCAAGGCGCGCTCGGAGATACGCCGCTTTACGCGCATCCAGCAGCGGCAGGAATATATTAATCTGGGGCGCGCCATTCTGGTGAAAACCTTCAAACAGGAGGGCAAGGAATTACAGGATAAAATGTTCGAGCCGTTCCTTGCGCGCCTGAACCGAAAACATGTGGATGATGTGTATGCGGATGTGGGGGAGGGTCTGCTGGGCCGCAACAAAGTCTATGAAATGCTGCATGGCGATGCGCTGAATCCGGCCAAGAAAAAAACACCGTTTTTGATCTCCAAATTCAGAAAACTAAGCGGCACGTCAAAAACTTCAATGCCCATTAAAGGGCTGATTCCAGGCATGGCTATTCATTACGCCGGATGTTGTCATCCCATTCCGGGTGATAATATCGTCGGCATTGTGTCCACCGGCAAAGGCATCACCATTCATGTGATGGAGTGTGATACGCTCGATAATTACTCTGATAATCCTGAGCGCTGGATTGATGTGTCGTGGGATAGTGGCTCGCAGCAGCAAAGTTATGTAGGGCGGATACGTGCCAGCCTGTCACATGAACCCGCAGCTTTGGCCACGCTCGCCAATGTGATCTCGCAGGAAATGGGCAACATCAGCAATCTAAAAATTACCAACCGCACCACCGATTTCTTTGAATTGTTGGTGGATGTCGAAGTAAAGGATGCGCGGCATCTCAATAATATTCTGGCCAATCTTCGCTCAAAATCCGTGGTGCAAAGCGTGGAGCGTTATAGTAGCTAGCTTATTGATTAGGCCGCACGACCCATTTTTTTCAATGAGCGCTCATTCTGAGTTATTTGATAAGCTCGCACCAATATCGCATGATAAACATCCAGCAGATTGTAAGCCTCATTTTCGTCATGATCGGTGAGCCCAATTTGTCGAAGTAAACGGTGCTTATCAGACATGACGTTGATGATATCTTTGATGCCCAGTTGGCGCTGCGGAATGATAAGCGCTGAATGTGGCCCAGCAGCAGGAATAGATGATTGCGTTGTATCAATAATAAGCACTGCCAGCATGGAGAGTTTGCGAATATGGAGATCACGATTGATCAATGATGTATTTCCCGAGTGTCCTAAAAACGGGGCTTTCACCGGATCACGGATGGCTTCATCCAGTGCCAAGCCCAAATTGCGCACAAACATATCTTTTTTATGATGAATGTTACTCATGGCGCCCCACTATCTCATGTTAACCTAAGGTTTCACAGTGACTGAAGCCAATCATTATCGCGTATGACTGTTATGCGGAATTTGCATTATTTGCAAAAGCACTTAGATTAGAACCATGGCTAACATGGGTGAAATGAATATGCTGCGTTTAGGCGTCAATGTTGATCATGTGGCGACACTGCGTAATGCGCGGGGCGGCACACATCCTGATCTGGTGGCGGCGGCATTGCGTGCGATGAATGGCGGTGCTGATGGAATCACTGCGCATCTGCGAGAGGACCGCCGACATATTTGTGACGCGGATCTCTTTGCGCTGATGGCGGACGTGCCATTGCCGCTGAATTTTGAAATGGCAGCCACGGCTGAAATGCTGCAAATCGCGTTGAAGTTAAGGCCCAATGCCTGTTGTCTGGTTCCTGAAAAGCGTGAGGAACTCACCACTGAGGGCGGTCTTAACGTGGCGGCGCAGGAAACGTCGCTGCAATCTTTTATACAGCCCATTCGGCACGCGGGCATTCGGGTGTCGCTCTTCATTGATCCCGATAAGCAGCAGGTGGAAGCGGCAAAGCGTGTGGGCGCTGACATCGTGGAATTTCACACGGGGCGCTATTGTACCTCAACGGATGCGGCACAGCAAAGCGAGTTGAACCGCTTGCAACTGGCTGTAACGTACGCCGATACGCTAGGGCTTGAATGTCATGCGGGCCATGGGCTGACGTACGATACGGTGGAGCCAATTGCAGCACTCCCCGCTATTGTGGAGCTGAATATAGGGCATTTCATCATTTCCCATGCATTATTTGATGGGATGGAGGCGACCGTGCGTCAAATGAAAGAGCGGATGTTGGAGGCACGGCGGTGATACTGGGCATTGGTAACGACATCACCGATATTCGTCGTATCGAGAAAACTCTGCTGCGTTTTAAGGAACGTTTTGAGCAACGTGTTTTCACTGACCATGAGCGACGAAAAGCCGCCTCACGCCAAAAGGCTGGCCTGCGCGTGGTGGCAGGCACCTATGCTAAGCGTTTTGCTGCCAAGGAGGCCTGTGGCAAAGCGCTTGGAACGGGGCTGAGTATGGGCACGCGCTGGCGCGATATGGAGGTAGTGAATCTGCCCAGTGGTCAGCCAACGTTGCAATTATATGGTCGTGCGCTACTTCGTTTGCAGGCAATGGCACCTGAGGGAATGGAGCCGGTGATCCATCTTACATTGACGGACGAATACCCTCTGGCAACAGCCATGGTGATTATCAGCGCACAACCGAAGCGGCTCTCATGAAATATACTGTTATAGTTTTAATGTTATTACCAGCAGCATTACTGGCGCAGCCATTGCCCTATGATCTGCAAGAGCGCGGTATCATTCACCAAAATACAGTCCGCGATCAGGAAAGACTGAATGATCTTCATCAAGAGAGGCGTGACAGAGCAGCGCCGCCCACCGCACCCGATTTGCACAGGCCACCTCCACCAGCGTCTGAGGAAGGTTTTCAGCCGACCCCTCCGCCAAAGGGGGAAGGGCACTCCAGT
>JAIEPI010000207.1 GCA_019749855.1 Rickettsiales bacterium
GAAAAACGTATCACAGGACTTCGCCACGGCTTCCACCACATTGACGGCGCCGTGCCCTTCCGGTTTCCAGCAGTTGAAGCGGTGGTTGCCAAGGAAAAAATGGCCCGGGCAATACACGCGGCTGGAGGGTGTAATCACTCCGGCATTCAGCGCCGCCAGTCCAACCATCATTTTAAAGGTGGATCCGGGGGGATATTGTCCGGAAATCGCTTTATTCATCAGGGGATTTTTTTTATTGGAGAGCAACTCTTTCCAATAGTCGCTGCGGATGCCCATACTGAAGCGATTGGGGTCAAAGGCGGGCATGGAGGCCAGCGCCAGTACATCTCCATTATCCACACGCATGATGATAGCGGCGCCACTTTCCTCACCAAAGCGCTCTGCCGCATATTGCTGAAGACGCGCGTCAATCGTCAGCTGCGTTTTGCTGCCCATCAGGCTGGATTGACGACTGACTTCCTTCACCGGCAGTCCATGCGCGTTCATCTCCATATGCAGGATACCCGGTTTACCGCGAAGTTTCTTCTCAAGCGCAATTTCTATGCCGTCTTTGCCAATTTTATAGCCTGGCAGTTTGAGCAGTCCTTTATTTTCAGGTTCGCGCGCCAGATCTTTCTCGGTGACGGCGCCGACAAATCCAATCAGGTGAGAGGCCTTATCCATCAGCGGATAATAGCGCATGAAGCCAGATTCCAGGAGCAGGCCTGGTAAGCGTGGGGAATGAAACTCCAGCGCCGCCAGTTCATCCCAACTGAGATACTCGCGTATGAGGTGTGTGTGCCCCCTGCCAAGACGTGTAACATCGGCCGCTATTTTTTTTTGTGCTTCAGGCGAGAACTGCAAAATGTCAAAAACGTCACGCAGGACACTGAGTGATTGTTCACGTTCGCCGCGTTCTAACAACACACGGTAATTGGGCCGGTTCTCCGCCAGAGGTTCCCCATTGCGGTCCAGCAACAAGCCGCGCTCTGGAGCCAGTAGCTGTAAGTTAACGCGGTTATCCTCCGCCATCGTGAGGTAGGTATCAGCCTTCACAAACTGCAGATAATACAGGCGGGATGCCAGCACGCCGGCAATGCCACATTGCAGGCTTCCTAACGCAAAGGCACGCCTTGTAAGAATTCGTTGTGAATCATGCGAGCTACGCATTGGAAGACACCAAAGCAAGAATCTCCACGTCTTAAATTCGCCAACGCTGACCAAAAGTCAGCAGACGATCAAAGAGCAGATGTATGAGCGGATATAAAAACAGGGTTATCATCCATTGCAAGGGCAAAGCGCTGAGTGGCGGGAGCACTTGCCACTGCCATCCACTGAGTAGCCATTCTAACAACAAAAGACAAAGTAACCACACAGAAAAGATACCCCACATCGGGAGAATCGCCGGAGCCTCCATGTGATGTCGTATCCAGCGCGCCAGTCCATACGCCACAAGATACACCACCGCATGAATGCCAAGCGGAGTTGTCGAGAGGCTATCGGCGATCAGGCCCAGAATAAACAGTAGAGCGACAGGCACACGGTTAGGACGTGCGATCGTCCAGTAATAAAGTGCCAGAAGATCAAGCGCCGGTGTAGCGGTCAACCAGTCAAGAACGGGCAGGCGGGAGAAGTGAAGAAGTGTGGCCAGCGTAATGCATAAGGGTGGAACGACGCGGCGACCCATGGACACATGGGTGCGGTCAGCGGCGGCTGCCATGTTATTTCAGACTAACGGTTCGCACAAAGGCTAGCCGTGACGCATTAACATACGGCTGAATGCTGACCGTGTTCTTGCCAATGGAGGCGATTTCTCCCACCACAAAACCAGACGGGAAGACACCACCATCGCCGGCAGTGACAATGCGCTGGCCGATCATGGGACGAATTTTTTCATTCGCAAGATGCAGAGTGGGACGTGTGGAATTGTCACCCGCCAGAATGGCTTTTTCACCCGTTTGTTCGATCTCAACCGGTATGCGCGAATTAATATCCGTTATCAACAACACCTGTGCTGAGTTTGCACCCACCTCAATCAGGCGCCCGACCAGCCCTTCATCAGTAATTACCGCCTGATCCACTTTCAACCCCGCTGCCGCCCCTTCGTTCAAGAGCAGCGTGTTGGAAAAAATACTGGCACTGCCTGTGACCACACGCGAGGTGACAAACTGAAACTCCGGTGCTGCTTTGACATCGAGTAGATGACGCAAGGTCTCATTCTCCACTTGCAGGCGACGGGCCATGGTTTGCCAGTGCAGCAGCGCACTATTCTGATCACGCAGGCGGAGATTATCCTCATCAAGCTGGATGAGTTGGTCAATGCGGGCAATGACATGGCGAACCATCTGGGCCGGACTGGAGAGTGCGGCCACCACCGGAGTCACGGTATCAGAAATAGCGTGCCGAAGCGCAGAGGTGAATGGGTGGCCTTGTCGATTGAGAATCGCAAGCGTAATAGAGGTGGTAAAGAAGACTAAGGCGGCCCCTACTGTCAGCCATGTGCGTATTGGCAAAACAAGCGACTGTGTTCGGGTGCGATAGTTCTTCACGTGGTCACTCTATTCGTGTGGCATTCTAATATATTAGCGCATTTCATTTAAGGAAACATCAGCAGAAGCTTACGATTCTATTAAATCTTTAAAAAAACATGAATGCACGTGCAAAAGATGGTTGACCATAGCTATCGCCGCACACCTCTATATATTGATGTATTTTTGATGAGATGCAATGAAGAAAACATTATATAGTTTATTCTTCTGGACTCATCATCTCGCCATGCAGGGCGATGTGTTAATGATTTCTGCGCCAACAGCGGGAGGCTCAATGACCGGCCGACTCTACCTCATCCAAATTTGTCGGTATTCCCGACGCAGATAGCTGCAATTCGACCATTTGTTTGAGGGCCTGAAGCGAGTCCGCATCGCGTGCTTCGCAACGCACAATCAAGGCGGCCTGTGTGTTGGACGCGCGCGCCAGCCACCAACCTTGCCCGAATTTTACACGCACACCATCGACTTCATTCAGTTCATAAGGTTTGCCAGCCATTACCTCGGCTTTCACACGCGTGCGAATTTCCTCCACAATATCAAACTTTCGGGCGGCAGGCACATCAATGCGAATTTCAGGCGTGTTCATCACCACCGGTAACTCCGCCCGCATGTGTGACAGCGTTTGTGGACTGTGGGCGACCAGATCAATCAATCGAATGGCGGCGTACAGGCCATCGTCAAAGCCATAATAAGTGTCCGCGAAGAAAATATGACCACTCATTTCTCCAGCAATGGCAGCATTTTCCTCCTTCATTTTGGCTTTAATCAGGGAATGCCCTGTTTTCCACATGAGGGCACGCCCACCATGCGCGGTGATATCATCAAAGAGCGTTTGCGACGCTTTGACATCGGCGATAATGCAAGCGCCAGGCGAGCGCGACAACACATCACGACTGAAGAAAACCATCATCTGGTCGCCCCACAGGATGTTGCCATCCGCATCCACCGCCCCCAGACGATCGCCATCGCCATCAAAGGCGACGCCGAGATCGGCCCCCTGTTTTTTGACGGTGTCAATCAACTGCACCAGATTAGCTGGCACCGTTGGATCAGGGTGGTGAGCGGGAAAATGACCATCAATGAGAGTATTCAGCGTGGTGTGCGTGCCGGGCAATCGCAATGCCAACTGCTCAACCACTTCACCCGCTGCGCCATTGCCCGGATCCCAGACCACGTGCAGTGGGCGGCCACTGGAGCCACGGAAATCCTGCATCAGGCGGCAGACGTAATCCTCAAAAACGGACTGTACTTCAATACTGCCGGTGGCCTCGCGCAGGGTGTTAGCAGCGACTCGATGACCAATTTCCAGAATGTCATCCCCATAAAACGGCATGCTGCCAGTGGTCATTTTGAAGCCGTTATGTGTCGGCGGGTTGTGAGAACCGGTCACCATGATGCCGGCGTCGGCTTTGAGGTGATACACCGCAAAATAGAGCATGGGGGTGGGGCCGAGGCCCGTGTCAATGACGCGCGCGCCAGCGGATTGCATGCCCTGCATGAGGGCGCTCGACAACGCGGGTGACGAGAGGCGTCCATCGCGCGCAACGGCAATGACGGGATGTGAAGTATTTTTCCGTTCGCCTATCAGTGTTGCGTAGCCCTTGCCAATAGCGTAAGCAGCTGATTCATCAAGTGTTTCTTGGTAGATTCCCCGAATGTCATAAGCGCGGAGAATCCCTGAATTCAGCAAGTCGATCGAGGTTGAAGTAGAGGTAGCCGGGGCAGTATGCGGTGTCATAGGGACAGAAATCCTGATAAATGTTCACAAAAACTTCACTAACCTAATCATTAATTGTTTGTTAATGTCAGCGAATGAGATAATAGAATCGACTATATTGCATGTAAACGTATTTATTTTATAAAAACAACTGTCATTTTACTATTTCGCTGTTGCACAAAAAGTGTGGAAATTTTATTGTAGGGTATCATAATAATAAAAGCCCATCAGAGGTTAAGAGGATTCCATTTATGCATGTTGCTATTGCTACCAAGCCTAAAAGTCAGCCAGTGATTGTCCCCGTTATTTTGTGTGGAGGCATGGGCAGTCGCTTGTGGCCGATGTCACGTCAAAAATTACCCAAACAGTTTCTGGATCTAAACCGGAAGCAGGCAAGCCTTCTGCAGGAAACCGCAAAGCGTGTGGCTCCAGCAGGTAATATGATGCGCCCGCTGATTGTCAGCAATATTGAGCATCGCTTCTTGTGTGCTGACCACATGAATGCGGCAGGTTTTGAGGGCTGCGATATTATGTTGGAGCCTGAGATGCGCAATACCGCGCCTGCGATTACGGCGGCGGCGCTTTATATACAATCAAAACATGACGATGCGATGATGTTAGTGCTTCCGTCGGATCACATCATCCGTGACGACAAAAGCTTCCTGCAAGGCATAGAAGCCGCGAATTTAGCAGCTCAGGATGGTCGTTTGGTAACGTTTGGCATTGCGCCAGAATATGCGGAAACCGGCTACGGTTATATTCAGCGCGGCGACGCTCTGGACAGTGAAGGGGCCTATAAAATCGCTAAATTTGTGGAGAAGCCAAACAGCGCTACCGCTCAGGGTTACGTTGAAGATGAAAGCTTTAGCTGGAATTCCGGCATGTTCCTGTTTCCAGTCGATTTGTTTTTGCAGGAAGTGGCGCGGCATGAGCCCGCTATTTTTGAAGCCTGCCGTGAGTCTGTCAAAAAATCGACTCAGGAAGGGCAATTTATTACGCTGGATGCGGAGAGCTTCGCTCGTGCACCCAATCTCGGTGGATTATGCAGTGATGGAGCGCACCGATACCGCCGCCGTGATCCCTCTTTCCTGCGGCTGGAGTGATGCCGGTGCCTGGGATTCTCTGTGGCGCATAGGAGAAAAAGATGAATCAGGCAATGTGAGTATTGGCACTATCTATGTAGAAGACGTAAAAAACTGCTACATGCGCGCCGTAGACGGACCACCGATTACCGCACTTGGCGTGGAAGATCTGGTGATTGTCTCCACCTCTGATGCCGTGCTGGTTTCCAAAAAAGACCGCGCGCAGGATGTGAAGCAACTGATTGAAAAAATTTCTAAACAGGATGATAGCCTGATTGATCAGCATAGCGTGGTCAACCGTCCGTGGGGTTTTTATGAAACCATTGACCTTGGCAATCGCCATCAGGTGAAGCATATTCAGGTGAAACCAGGCGCTAAGCTCTCGGTGCAGATGCACCATCACCGCGCTGAGCATTGGGTGATTGTCTCAGGCACCGCCCGCGTACAGCGCGATGATGAAGACATGATCCTTACGGAGAATCAGTATGTCTATATCCCGCTTGGTTCCGTTCACTCCATTGAAAATGTCGGCCGCACGTTGCTGAATTTTGTGGAAGTGCAATGTGGTGCTTATCTGGGTGAAGACGACATTGTCCGCTTCGAGGACCGCTATGGTCGCGCCTCTAAAACAGCGTAATTCATGATATAAATAGGTAAAAAGCCGGGACATTCCTGGCTTTTTTTAATTAATTAGGCATAAATTATGCAACTAGCCACTAAGAATTTTGATAAAAATTAACATATTCTCGCTATACTCTGATGAGTATGAGCAATCTGCACACATTACAGTTAGGCGGCGTCACTGAAGCCATGGCTCGTGAATTCGAGCGCGGTCGAAATGTGATGATTCTTGACGGAGCCCATAGTAATCCAGATCATTTACGTCTTCTTGGTGATCCCGCAGCGCTCGAGCGCTTTTCTCGAGCAGGCGTACGAGACGTTGTCATTGAGGATACACCCTCAATTGTAAATGAATTCCGGCAATGGCAGCAACAAGGGCTTTCACGTGATGAGATACGCGACCGCCTGCGTGAAAATCCAGACCGCTACCTCTCTGATCATACGAGAGATACTAATCGTCGCGGCGACGAAATAGAACAGCGCGCTGACATGATTCACCATACGGGCCGTCTAGGAATGACCCTTCATGGTTTTGAGAACATGGACACCTACCGAGACCAGCTGCAAGCGCAGTTGCCAGCGCAGGATCGTGAGACTCTTGATAATTACTATGCTAGTATTCGGGGACAAAGAGCGGTACATCCGGACAACATACCTGCAAATGTTCTTGAGATTGAAGCGCGTCTGGACCAGGCGGCGGATGACTACCGTTTTTCCGGCCATGATCCTATGCGTACCGCCCCTAATGATGCTCGCCTTGCTGATGAGATCAGCGGCGCTATCGGGAATCGACCTGCGCTGATCGCTTATGGCGCACAGCATGGTTACGGGGGACGCGATCTGGATGAGTTGCTAGCTGCGCGTACCGGCAGGCCTACGCAAACCGTGGGCATGGCCAATGACCCTATTGCCCAGTTCGGGGCACATGACACACTTGAACAACGTGGCGGTGCGATAGATGCACCGGATATTGTGTATGACTCACAAACAGGGGAGGTCAGGCGCACCACGCCCTCTGCCCAGCGTGAAGGCCGTCAGCAAATGCGCGAGCAATCCAAACATTTCCGTGAGAATGGCGAGCTTCGAGAGCGCCGCGATGCAGGGTGCGTTATGCCTGAGAATTGGATGAGCAGTTCCTGTTCCACGCAATCCCGCGAGCCTGCACAACGGTTACGCAGGGCCGGTCTGGAGGACATGCAAGATGTCCCCCCGGTGCAGCTAGGCGAACTTTCTCCTCCGCCAACGCCGGGCATGGAGCGCAACCGTGAAATGGGAATTGTATAACTTAAAAAACATCCGGCGTGGCCTACGGCGAATTTTTTTGAAAAAATTAATTTAGTCATAAATTGTTCATATATTAGTGCTATAATGTTTAAAGTACATTAATCAAGGAGTGCGACATGACTGAAGTACATTTGAACGGCTTAGACAATGTGAACCCTCCTCTGAGTCGGTATGAGCAGGCTTCAATTGTGCCTTATCTGCGCGGGGCAGTGGGGGCCGCCGCTGGAAATGCGGCCACTGTAACCGTCCATAATGCAGGTCAGTTGATAGAGCAATATCGCCAGAACCGTGACCAATTTCTGCAAAGCCCTCCGTCGATCGATGCTAGCATCGACGGCCGGCCCGGTGTGATTACTCCAGGTAGCGATTTTGAGCGAGGATATCACAGCTACGTCACGAGCGGCGGTGTGATGGCTGAGGTTGCTCGAATACGTGGCGAGGCAGCTTGGCTAAGACCTGAACAGCCGCAAGGTGTGGATGGTGAGGTGGGATCGCCGTCTGGTGTACGCACACCGCGTCCGCCTTCACCGGTGTTAGATCTCAACTAATCCCTTCTGCCGCCTAATAAGCGCACTTGCCTGCGGTGAGATCCCCATGCTATAGCCTAGTAAACCGAGCGTTACGGGCATTTCATGGCAGGTCATTCACAGTTTAAAAATATCATGCATCGTAAGGGGGCGCAGGATAAAAAGCGCTCCAAGCTCTTCACCAAGCTTATTCGTGAGATCACTGTCTCGGCAAAAGCCGGTTTACCGGATCCAGCGGCCAATCCAAGGTTGCGCTCGGCTATTCAGGCGGCGCGTGTGGAAAATATGCCGCGCGACAAGATCGAGGGTGCCATCAAAAAGGCCACCGGCGAAGCGGGCGGCGATAACTATGACGAAGTGCGTT
>JAIEPI010000137.1 GCA_019749855.1 Rickettsiales bacterium
CCGGAGCGATTGCCCGTCTTCGTGAAGACAGGCAATCGTACAACGCTCTTCCAGCGTGAGCTGTCGATAGGTTTTTCACATAAGCACAACACCTTATCATAGTGTTGCACTTCGTTTGTGAACTTAAGGAATCCAGCGGAACGGTCGTCTGGATTCCCGCGTTCGCGGGAATGACGAAGAAAAGGATGCTAGAATGACATTCCTTTTCCTGTTGTCATCCTCGGGCTTGACCCGAGGATCTGAAGCCACAAACGAGGGGATCCTCGGGTCAAGCCCGAGGATGACGAGTATTAAATTCTGTTTGAGTCAGCCATGCCTGCCCTGCGAAGCCTTGGATCCAGTGCCTGCGTTTTTGTCATTGCGAGCGTAAGCGAAGCAATCCATGGGTCGTGGTGGATTGCCGCGTCACTGCGCTCCTCGCAATGACGTGGAAAAAGTTGAGGGAAAGGACACTCCAAGATCAGCGAACGTCGATACCGCGTATTTCTTCGAATGATGCGATGCCCACACGCTGCATCCAAAGTGAAAGTTCGGCATTGATACGAAGGGGCAGCCCAAACCCCTCATAGACGAGTGCCGTGTAGAGCTGAACCAATGAAGCACCCGCGCGAATTTTGACGATGACATCCTCCGCACTTGATATGCCGCCAACGCCAATGAGCGTGAGTTGATTTTGCGAAAGCTTGGCTGCTCGGCGCAGCACTTCGGTGGAGAGCGCAAACAATGGCCTTCCGCTCAAACCGCCCTGCTGATTGACATGTTGGCTGATCACCGATGCAGGACGTGAAATGGTGGTGTTGCCAATGATCAAGCCGTCGATTTTTTCTGTGATAGCCACACTGACAATGATCTCTAACTCTTGCTCAGTAACATCCGGCGCTATTTTGATGAGTAACGGAAGACGCCTGCCATGCAGCGCTGCCAAACCATCACGCTCTGAGCGAAGTGTGCGGGTGAAAACTTCAAAAAATTCACGCTTTTGAAGATCACGCAATCCAGGGGTATTGGGTGAGGATATATTGGCAGTTATGTATGAGGCCCGAGTATAAAAACGATTGAGCAATAGCAGGTAATCATCAAGCGCGTTCTCAGTATCCTTATTCTTCCCGATATTGATGCCGACAATACCAGGCAATTCATTGCCATGGGCGGGCAGTTTTGCTTCCAGCGCCTTGGCACCCGTATTGTTAAAACCCAGTCGATTAATCACCGCCTGCGATTCCGGCAAGCGCCAGATACGCGGTTTGGGATTACCGCGTTGTGGTTGCGGGGTGACGGTTCCAATTTCAACAAACGCAAATCCACGCTTTAGCATGGCATGGTACACGTCACCATTTTTGTCAAATCCTGCCGATAGCCCCAGTGGGCTGGAAAAACGCATGCCCATGGCATCCACTTGCAGTAGTGGATACTCCTGTTGGGACGGCAAAGGGAAGAGGTTGCTTTGCAATGCCCATAACGCTGCCTGATGCGCACACTCAGGCGGAATGATACTAGCAATTTTAGAGGAGAGACGTTGAAGCATAGATGCTACTTAATCATCTTTGGAGGCGACTTCCACTTTTTTGAATGGTGATACTTCCGCCAATTGCTGCATGGGGTTGATCGATTTCTCATCACGCTTGAGGCCGTAATGCAGGTGCGGACCTGTGGAATAGCCGGTTGAACCAAGCTTTCCTATGGTGTCGCCAGCATCCACCTTATGACCTTTTTTCACTAAAATATGCGAGAGATGACCGTAGGTACTGATCATGCCATCTGCATGAGCAATGCGGATAAAATTCCCCAATTTACGCTGTCGTCCCGCCTCAAGAATGGTGCCGTCATGCGTCGCCAGAACCTTTGTGTCGGGTGCGGCAGCAATGTCAATGCCATCATGAAAGCGCCTCAAGCCTGAAATCGGATGGATACGATTGCCATATCCTGAACTTATTTTTTTTGTTGTCTCTGCTGGTAGAGGCCATGACAAATCAGTGCTCTCTGAGGAATCCAAATCATCAAACAAGTCTTCTTTAACCGCCAGAGTCGCGAGCTTCTCCTGTGGTATCACCGGCTTAGAAAATGATTTCATCGCTACGCGAGGTGGTATCGACTTTGTTACATCTGGTTTTGCTTGCAGTGAGGCAACCTCAGCTTCAGCATTACTATCCCTCAAGGGAACGGCTTCTAGCGGTGCAGTAAGGTGCTTATATGCGCTGAGTGAATAAAAATTTGATGACGACGATGATTTAAATTGTGAAGTCTGCTTGAGGTTGCTCCCGCCGCTTAAACTGAAAAAACGTGCCTCTTTTGCAACGGCGGATGAATAGGATCCAAGAAAAAGCAGGCAGATGACCGCTACGCAACATCTAGTCTTCAATCCTGCATGGGAACAATAATATAAACTATATTTTGATGGCACTTAAAAACCCTGTAATTTATTTTTGCTACATTGTACCAAGACATCACGCATAATTTATTCTATGTTCTAGTTCGTAACCTATAAGACCTAACTGATGTATTGGCATACGAAGAAAAAAATTAACCTCCAGTTAGCATTGCAATTTGCGTGCCTGTTTCCTGCTCTCTGCTTTTTTGTATGCGTTATTGTTTCTTCTGCAGCCTTCGCGGCTGACCCTGGATCGTATTCATATCCATCACTTGGGACGTCTTCTGAGGTTAGTCCTTATCAAAAGCGCCGCAACACTGCGCCCCCTGCCCGCCTGCCACAGCTACCACAGGCAACGGGAATCTCCGCTCAACCGCAAATTCGCTCGCGCCCATCATTGCCTAGCCTTAATTCAGCGCGGTCAGCTAGAAACAGATCAACTGCAGTGCAGCAGCCTAAGGCCGCACCTCTGGCGGCACCATTGCCACTGATTGAGCCGTATCATTTGGAGTCACGCGCTCTTACACGTCGTCAACGGGCACAGGAGCGCACTGAGGTCACTCCAGCCACCCAACTGCGCGCTCGGCCAGATTCCATGCCTCGTGTCACTAGTGCTGAACGCGCCATTCCTGTGCAGTCATCGGCAATAACACCTCCTTCATCTCAAGACCTGCCAACTTCTGAACCTGTGGCCATGGAATTACCTCCACTTGAGCCACCTCAGGCAGCTCCGGTTATGGCTGATGTGCCGCCTGAGAATGAGCTACCGGTGGCTCCGTTGGCTTCAGAATCTTCCTCTGTCTCTGAACTGCCTGTCGCACAATCTAGTGATGATGGGACAGAAGTGAAATTCTTTACTCCAGACTCGCCAGTGCCTGTTGCTTCTGAGGCGTCGGCTACGACTGTGTCGGCTGCACCAGAGCAATTGACGGATGAAACGCTTAACATCCTGCAAGCACTCCCTGCTGATGCGCTTCCGAAACCGTCACCCAAAACCGAAAAAGAGGCAGGCGGGGACTTCGCGATTAAACATGCGGCGGATAGCGTTCCATTTGCCGCCACTGCCACAGAGGTGCCAGCAGCTCATGGTGAATCAACCATGGCCATTAATGTGAAACCACAGAGCATTGATCTGAATTATGAACTTGAAAAAGCTTATAATGCTTTGGTTTCAGGTGATACTGATTCTGCCATACACATCTATGAAGATGTATTGTCGATTGATCCTAACGAAAAAACAGCGTTGTTTGGTCTGGCTACGACCTATCACCGCATTGGATTGTTAGCGCAAGCGCGTCCCATCTATGGGCGTTTATTGAAAATTGATCCTTATAACGTTGAAGCACTCAACAACTTCTTTGCCTTAGTGGGCGCGGAAGCGCCGCATGCGGCGATAGAGCAATTAGAGCTTCTGGCAGTGGAGAACCCTGACTTTGGCCCCATAGAAGCGCAAATTGCTCTGCTCTATCAAAAATTGAATGATTACCCCAAAGCAATTGAGCATATGGCAAAAGCTGCCGCTATATCACCTGAGAATCTGGCGTATAAATATAATCTCGCCGTACTGTATGACACGCATGGGGATGCCAAAGAGGCAATGCGCCTCTATCGTTATTTGATGACGCTTTATAATCAGGGGCAGGATTTACCGGCACCGCCTAAAGCCATTCAAGAAAGATTAACCTTTTTATCGTCTAATTAGGTTTCATTTCGGCCCAACGTGAAGGCGCTTTCATGGATATTACAGAATTATTAGTTGAAACGCAGAAACGCGGTGCATCGGATTTGCACCTGTCCTCAACGAATCCTCCCATCATTCGTATGCATGGCGACATGATGCCGATTGAATCGGACGCTTTGGGGCCCGAGCAAATAAAAGCCATGATTTATGCGATCATGACCGAACAACAACGTACCGATTATGAACGTGAGATGGAGCTTGATTTCTCCATATCTTTTGGCGAGCACATGCGATTTCGTGTTAATGCATTCAACACGTTGTATGGGCCTGCCGCTGTATTCCGAACGATTCCCACCAAGATTCTATCCCTGGAGGATCTCAAGGCCCCAGAGGTGTTTAAACGCCTGACGAAACTTCATAAAGGCTTGATTCTGGTGACTGGCCCAACCGGAAGCGGAAAATCAACCACGCTGGCGGCCATGGTGAATCATATTAATTCAACGCAATCAAAGCACATTATTACCATTGAAGATCCCATCGAGTTTGTTCACAAATCCAAAAAATCGCTCGTCAACCAGCGGGAAGTGGGTGCCAATACAAAATCCTTTAGTCGTGCGCTGAAAAGCTGTTTGCGTGAGGATCCGGATATTATTCTGGTCGGTGAGTTACGTGATCTCGAGACGATTCAACTCGCGATGACGGCAGCTGAAACCGGTCACCTTGTGATGGGGACGCTGCACACCAACACCGCCCCTAAAACGATTGACCGTGTGATTGATGTATTTCCAGCCAATGATAAACCAATGATTCGCGCCATGTTATCCGTTTCGATTCAGGCGATTATCTCTCAGGCCCTGGTGAAGACCAGTGATGGGCACGGGCGCGTCGCTGCCCATGAGATTATGCTCGGCACTCCCGCCGTTCGCAACCTGATCCGTGAGGGTAAGGTGCCGCAGTTATATTCGTTGATTCAGACGGGTTCTAAAATGGGCATGATTACCATGAAAGATAGCCTCTACGCGCTCTTGTCTGAGGGAAAAATTTCGTCAGATGTGGTGGAAGATATTCTAGCGGAAAGCATGGACGGTGATTCTAGTGATGCCTCCAATGTTGGCGGTGCGGCTTCCAAGGGTTTTGGCAATAAATCAGCGAGTAGTTTTTAGATTTTATGAATATCTCCATACAGGCATTATTAGAAGAAACCTACAGCAGAGAAGCCTCTGATTTATACCTCACCTTTGGTACGCCACCCACGCTGCGTGTGCATGATGAGCTGATTGCGCTGCCTTATCCTGCAATGGATGACGCCTCGTTGCAACAATGCCTGGATGATTTGCTTACGGAGGATCAAAGGGATGAATTTGCAACAACATTAGAACTGAACTCGGGCTTCAATTGGCAGAATAAGGCGCAGTTTCGTATCAATGTGTTTAAACAGCGCCAGCATATTGGCTTGGTGTTGCGCTATATTCGTCATAGCATTCCAACGATTGATTCACTTTCTTTACCTAAGGTTTTCAAAGATTTGATTCTCAAGAAACGAGGGCTGGTGTTAGTCGTCGGTCAAACAGGCAGTGGCAAATCCACCTCCCTTGCCTCGATGATTGGACATCGCAATCAGCATGGCTCGGGGCACATCGTCACGATCGAGGATCCCATTGAATTTGTTCATGAGATGAAGCAATGTATTATTACGCAACGTGATGTGGGTATTGACACTTACTCCTACGGCATGGCTCTTAAAAACACACTGCGCCAACGTCCGGATGTGATTGTGATTGGTGAAATTCGTGATCGCGAGACGATGGAGCACGCCATTACCTTTTCTGAAACGGGGCATTTATGTCTGGCAACGCTGCACTCGAACAACTCCAGTCAGGCCATTGAGCGTATTCTCAACTTTTTTCCGGAAGAACAACACCGTCAGGTGCAAATGAACCTTTCGATAAACCTGCGCGCCATTCTATCCCAGCGCCTCGTCGCCAATATGAAAAACACACGTAATGTGGTGGTTGAAGTGATGTTAAACGATGGCCTTGTCAAAGAGTTGATTCAGCAGGGCCGCATTAAGGAAATTCGTGATGTGATGGCGCGAAACCGCGATCAGGGCATGCAGACGTTTGATCAGGGATTGCTTGATCTCTATCTCGCGGGCACCATCACCGAAGAAACCGCGCTACTTGAGGCGGATAATCCCAGTAACCTAAGGTTATCCATTAAAAAAGAGACTATGGATCAAACCCTCATTGATAAGGGCATGATTAGCCAGTCTGACCTTATCCAACGCAGTGCAGATAATTTCTAGGCTCTATCGGTTGTTTTTTCATTGATAATTCAACAAAAAAGCGATAATGAAGCGCTCCACCACACACACGGAGGTTTGGGGTTCGCCCCTCCGGTGTTGCTGATTCGTCAGTGACTAGTCTTCCGTGGAGGTATAACCGGAAAGGATTTTTATTATGGCACTACCACAATTTACGATGCGTGAGCTTATTGAAGCGGGCGTTCACTTTGGACATAAAACCCGTCGTTGGAACCCACGTATGGCACCATTCATTTATGGTGTTCGCAACGATACACACATTATTGATCTGGGCAAAACTGTCCCCTTGCTTCAAAACGCGCTGACTGCCTTGCGTGAAGTCGCAGCGGCCAATGGCAAAGTTCTGTTTGTTGGCACCAAGCGTCAGGCCAGTGAATTTGTTCAGGAAGCGGCGATCAAATGCAACCAGTACTACATTAACCAGCGCTGGCTGGGCGGCATGATGACCAACTGGAACACCATCCAGAACTCCATCAAGCGCTTGAATCAAATTGAAGATCGTCTCGGCGGCACTCAAAAAGGCCTCACCAAGAAAGAAGTTTTGATGATGGAACGTCAGCGTGACAAACTTTTGTCATCGCTTGGCGGCATCCGCAAAATGAATGGCCGTCCCAATATGCTGTTCATTGTTGATGTCACGAAGGAAGATTTGGCGGTTTTAGAGGCGCGCAAATTGGGCATTCCCATTGTGGCGATTGTTGATACCAACGCATCGATTGATGGCATTGACTACCCAATCCCTGGCAATGATGATGCGGCACGTGCCATTCGTCTGTATTGCCAGCTTGCCGCGGATGCGGTGATTGATGGCCGCGAATCCGCTGGCCTCACCACGGAGAAGTTTGAATTTACGCGTGAAATGGTCGTTGAAGATGAGCCTGCTGTTGAAAAAGAGGACGAATCTAAAATAAAAGCCACCACGAAAAAAGCTTCAATGGCAGAAGCAGCAAAGAAAGCTGCAGAGGCAACGAAAGCAAAGCCGAAGGGTAAAAAAGCTGAAAAGCCTTTGCTGGCTGATGAAGGCTCTGCCCCTGAAAGCGACGAAGCAGCGTAAATCGTGCACATTAACCGATAGTTATAAGGATAAGAGACATGTCTGTTTCAGCCTCTCTGGTAAAAGAACTGCGTGAAAAAACTGGCGCAGGAATGATGGACTGCAAAAAAGCGCTTGAAGAATCAGCGGGTCAATTGGAAGCAGCCGTTGATTGGCTGCGTAAAAAAGGCTTGGCGGCAGCGGCGAAAAAATCTGGGCGTGTGGCGGCTGAAGGCTTAATTGCCGTCAGCGTCAAGGGACTCAGCGGCGCTATTATCGAACTCAACTCAGAAACTGATTTCGTGGCGCGCAATGAGCATTTTCAGCAATTGGTTCGCACCGTCGCTGAAACGGCACTTGATAAAAAAGGTGACGCAGAGGCGGTTCGCCATGCCATGCTGACCAGCGGTAAAACTGTGGCGGATGAAATCGTGGCGGCGGTCGCTACCATTGGTGAAAATATGAATTTTCGTCGCAGTGCATTTGTGAGCGTTTCGCAAGGCCATATCGCCTCCTATATCCACAGCGCAGTACAGCCTGGCATGGGCAAAATTGGCGTTCTCGTTGCACTGGAAACGGAAGCCAGTGGTGCAAAAATTGAAGAGCTTGGCAAGCAGATTGCCATGCATATTGCGGCGGCAAAGCCTGAGGCATTGCACCGCGAACAGGTGGATATTTCCAAGCTGGATCGTGAGCGCGCTGTATTGAAAGAACAAGCAATCGCTTCAGGCAAAGCACCGGACATTGCCGAGAAGATGGTCGAGGGCCGTATTCGCAAATACTACGAAGAGGTCGTGCTTCTGGAGCAAC
>JAIEPI010000060.1 GCA_019749855.1 Rickettsiales bacterium
AATGCAAGAGCTGGCGCTTGACGAAGCGTTAACACACGGGGTATGCCTGATGGAATGGCCCCAGATTGCCATGGATTTCTTGCCGGAGGATCGGCTGATCATCCGTCTGTCATCTGGGGGTGGCGATGATCGACGATTGATGACACTAGAAGGAGGACCCGCATGGCAGCAACGATGGAAGCAGTTCCCAAGCTTATAACGCGAGAACATATTATTCAGAATTTTTTGCAGCAGGCAAACTGGAGTGATGCCACCCGACAGGCCATACCAGGCGATGCATCCTATCGTCGTTATGAACGGCTGACGCGTGGGGATGCCTCGGCCATCCTCATGGACGCGCCGCCTGAGCGTGAAAATACGCGTGCTTTTGTCAATGCACAGCGTTATCTGGCGCGTGCTGGTTATAGTGCTCCAGCCATTCTGCAAGCATCCCCCGATGAAGGGCTGCTTCTGCTGGAGGATTTTGGCAATGATTCCGTCACGTTGCGTTTACGGGAAAACCCAGCGGAAGAAGCCGCTATTTATGCCGACGCCATCGATTTGCTGGCGCACATGGCGGGGCAGGGTCTTCAACTCACCGCCGAATCTGGCAGTCAGTTTAGTACCTATGATGCTTCCTTGTTGTTGCAGGAGGCGATGCTATTTGCACAGTGGCTCCTTCCCGAGATATTACCTGTAGCTCAGGTGGTAGAAGCCGTGGAGAGTTATGAACAGGCATGGCAGCTTCTGCTGGAAGAAGCTGATTTAACGCCAGCCGTGGTGACGCATCGTGATTTTCATGCGGATAATTTGTTTATTCTTAGCTGGAAAGAAGGGCTATCACGCATTGGGTTGCTGGATTTTCAGGATGCGGTATTGGGGCGTCCGGCGTATGATGTGGTGTCGTTGCTGGAAGATGCCCGTCGTGATGTGGATGCAGCGGTGGTTGATGCGAGTTTGAAGCAATTTGTCGTGGCCAGTGGCTTAGGAACCAGCGATTTCCTGCGTGACTACGCATTTTATGGCGCACAACGTAACGCAAAGATTCTGGGCATTTTTACCCGCCTGTATCGTCGTGATGGCAAGCCTCGTTACCTTGCGATGCTGCCACGTGTGTGGCGTTACTTTGATCGCAACATTGAGCATCCATCTCTGGCGGCATTGCAGGCATGGCGTCAACGCTACATCATGCCTGAGGTTGTGCAGCGCATTTTGAACCTGCATGCCTTACTTGCGGAGCCAAACAGATGACCATTCGGCATGCCATGGTGCTCGCCGCTGGGCGTGGGCAACGCATGCGCCCTTTAACGGATACATTGCCCAAGCCACTGATACAGGTGGCAGGGCGCAGTATGATTGATCGCCAAATTGACTTGCTGCAGGCTTACGGTATTGAGCGCGTGGTGGTTAATAGCTCGTATCTGGGCGAAATACTTCAGGCGCATTTGCGTCAGCGCTCAGCACCAGAGATTATTTTTTCGCCAGAGCCTACCATGTTAGAAACCGGCGGCGGCATCGTGCGTGCTCTGCCGCTCCTCGGTGATAGCCCGTTTTTTGCTATGAATAGTGATGTGATTTTGCGCGACGGGCCTGCAAAGCCCCTTTTGCAGCGCATGGAAGAAGCGTGGGATCCGGCGGTGATGGACGTGTTGCTGCTTTTACAACCACGCGAAAAAGCCATTGGTTTTGAGGGGCAGGGTGATTTCTTCCTTGAGCGCGATGGATATACGCCCAGACGACGTGGTGAGGCTCCGAGCGCTCCCTATGTGTTTACTGGCACGCAGATTCTTCATCCAAGATTATTTGAGAACGCACCGGCAGACGCATTTTCCATGAATCTGCTGTATGATCGCCATCGCTCAGCGCACGGCGTGCTGGGTCGAGTGGCGGCGCTTGTGCATGACGGTCACTGGCTGCATGTGGGGGATCCGCAGGCATTGGCACAGGCAGAAGCGTATTTTGCAGAAACTGTTCTGAGCTAACAGGTGCGGTTTACATAGCAGGATGGCAGTGCATTGCCGTAGGGATCCGTTGTTTGATCCTTGTAGTTGTCGGCATTTACCACGCCTGGATCAAGATCGACGCCCTCTTTAGGAATAAAGAGCTTTGCTGCGCCTACTGTCTGTTTGAGATCAAACTCATTGAGAAGTATTCCGGCGGAGTCACGAATCTGGACAAAGTTATCTGTTGTCGTTGTAATGACCGAATCTTTTGCAATGTCAATCAATTGACCGTCTGGCAGTTCCAGCTTCGTAAGTCCTGCCACCGAAACAGGGCCGCGTAACGCGCTGAGTCCGGACGTGCCGATCTCGCCAGCTGGTCCGGAATTCAAACCACCAGCAATATTGAGGCTTTCCCCTCCAGTGAGAGCGTTTCTGCCATTAATGCGAACACCATTGGTGCCCGCGCATACATTGCCATTGGCCACACCCATACCACATACATTAAGGCCAGCGGAGACGCATTGACCGCTGGTGCGCGTTTGTACGGCACCAAACAAGCCAGACAAACAGCGAGTGAGCACATTGGGGATAGCAGGAATAGCAAACAAGGAGGTTTCAGGCATGCCATAGCTGGATTCACCATCGCCGGAGCTTTCACAGGCATCCTCCGCCCCGCCATGTGATTCACCGCCTTCCATGGTGTTGCTTTGCGAGTACCAGCAGCCTTGACCCGAATAAAAAGGTACGGCTTCCGCAGCGGTTTTCAGGCCGGTAGAGACCAATCCGCCGGTGCCCATTTCGTTAGCGCCGGATTGCCGCTCAACACCGCTACCGCCGCGAACAATCCACTCGCGGGGTGGGTCAATTCCTTCCGCGATACACTCACGCAAGCGATCGGGTTCGATGTTGTAGGATTGATTGATATTGGTACTGCCCAGATTGGAGCAATCAACTGCCTGTGCTTCAAAAGCAAATAAAAGCAGGCAGAATCCAATGAGTCTTGTGGCTATTAGCATTATCCTCCGCCTCCGCCGCGAATATCTTCTTGTATTTTATAGCGCTTCACTTGACTCCAGCGCGGCTCAATGCAGTCATTCAGTGCCGGATCCACGCATTTATTGGTGTGATTGCCCACCGCGCTCAGTCGTTGTTCAATCCAGTCTGGCAGGCTGTCTTTATACATGGTGAAGCTCTCGCCCATGAACATATCGGTGGTGTTGCCGCAGGCATCGGGGAATTTACCGTGATTATGCGCTTCCACACGCACAAATTCGGGCCCACCAGTCACGCCATCGGATGGGGTGCCACCGCCACCACCACCGCCGCCACCACCACTCCCATCACCACCGTTACGACGGGTTGCATTGTCCGTCTCGGTGACATAGGCGACGTAAGGTAAGCGCCAGACATTATCATTGCCAACGCCATTGCCGCGCCGTGCACCGGACATCATCACGTCTTTATCAAACACCAGAATGTCGCCTGGCATCGCATCATCCAGTCCCGTCTGCATACTCACGCTGCCGCCGGAGGCACCAAAGTTCGGGAAGCGATATTGCTGCTCTGGCTCCATCACGTAGCCACGCCATGCTTTGGGCCAGGGCACTGTCTGATAGCGATCGGTCGCACCGTCTGCAGGGTTGGGCACGCGCATTTGTGGGGCAGCACCGCCGGAATTAAGCACCAGCTGCTCAGTGTCACCAGGTTTGTTGATAATGTCATTGCGTGGCAAACAAAATAGTCCGCGCCGCATGGCATTCACCTGATAAAGCTTCAGCTCCATCCAGTCGGTGATGGGGCTGACGTTAGGTACACCCAGCCTGCCTTTGCTGCCGCCAATGAGGCAGCTTTGTCCCTCACGTCCGGCACCCATAATGGCCCAGCGCGACCCATCGTCTCTGGACATGGCATCATCAAAGGAGGTGCCCTCTGGCAGGCCGCATTCCTGTCCGGTATCCCAGCAACGCATGTAAGGGCGATGTTTGCCAAAATAACTCTCAAATTTATAGCCAGCAGGAACGCCATTCGGGTAAATCGCAGTATCTGCTGAATCACGCATTTTTAGCGCATTCACTGGGATAACGGGCTTAGCCAAAAACTGGCATAGTTTGTTGGCCGTCATGCTGGGGTCAGGCGTGCCCGCGTTACACCACGGGGTTGGAACCTTGTCGCGGCCATCAAGCTTCGTGGCACAGCATGGCTCGGACGCCGTGCAGCGAAAGGGAGTCCAGCATTTTTTCTTATTGATAAAGCAGGCGATATTGAAGGCAATACGTGCGGTGATGTGACGATCAAACTTTGTCTCACGCCATTTCATTATATCCACCGGTTGATTGGGCATGCAACGCACAGCATTGGTGGGATTACCACCGTAAGCGGCGGTGGAAGGTGAATAACTACGATCCTCCTTTTCAAAATCCCAGCGCGGTGAAAACGGATGAGAGGGATCAGCAATACGCTCAAGTTGAAGTTTAGGCGTGGCTAAATCTTTAAGCTCGGTACGCCCAAAATTACCTGTGGGTGCAGGAATCGACTCTGTAATGCGAATGTGATGATTGTCCGGTCCCTGTGAATTTCCATAGTTCGGCTCTTTTGGGGCTTTGCCATCGCGAGCAAGAAAGCTGGCATCGGTCAGCAGTTTTTTCCATGCCACGGAGTAATACCAGTCGGCGGCATATTCCTGATCCTCATCCGAAGGTGGAATCATGCGAAACGGCTGACAACTCTGCGGCCCCGTTGATGGCATGGCGCTTTGCTCTTCATGCGCCATATTGCTGTAGCGGGCATTTTGCTGGAGGATGAACTGATTGGTGCAGTTATCCATCTCAAGGCGTTGCCATTCAGGGCTTTCAGCCCGATTACTGACATTTTCTGATTCCACCATACGTTTGCAACTGGTGGCGAGCGCATCGCCCTGTGTTGGCTGATTCAGGCGGGAATTGTAGCGAAAAAGATTGTACGTGCCGCGATAAAGCGGGCCAATATAAGGGCTGTACTCGCCAGCGCGGGTACGCGTTTCAATTAAGCGCTGCTCCATGACTAGTGCTGAGGGCCTTATGGGGTCTATTACTTCGGGCGAGCTAGGATTTTGAATGCTAATGTGATACCACTCATTTAAATCCAAGGCAGACATCAACGGCGTGGTTTTATGGCGTATTGGTTGCCGTGATTGTGAGCCATACACACTGCTGGTCGTGCGGAGTTCTGCGTCGCGGTATTGTTCATCTTCCGCTTGCGTTGCATTTTGGAAGCGAAAATCATTACGCATGTAGGTGTTCATTAAATACCCGGGTGATCGATCATCAAACCCGTCGAGAACGCCCTCTAATGCGGGGATGGCACCGCTGCCTTCCAGTCGGAATGAGCCATCACTGAAACCGCCGCCATCACCGGATGAGCCGTACACCGCGCCGCTGCTGGAGCCTGCATTGCTCGCTGGAACGCCGCTATCTCCATCCGCATAAAGGGTGGCTGGGTGCAATAGTGGTGCAACCAACAGAGCAATTCGAATAAGAGATCTAAGTGGAAACTGATTTTGCATAGCGCACTACATGATCCTAGGCTATCTTCACATAAATGTAACATTCAAATATTTCAAATTTGTTACAGTTTGCTTAATATTTTAACTAACTTGCCTTTGACTTGATCGTTTTTTTATTTATTTGTGTGACTCACAAACGTCATTAAATCATTTTATGCAGCTGGAAGATAACGTTATTATAGAAGAATTGGATCGGGAGGCGTATTTTAACGAAGCGCGTTCATGGTATTCAGCCATTTACCTGTCTGTTATTTCTGAGCGCTATTTCTTTATTATTTTAACGACCATCGCCAGCCTGACCGGACTCATTGCCGTCATCGCGCTCTTGCGGCTGCTGCCACTGAATCCACGTGAGCCTTTCTTGTATCTGGCTGATAATGCCTATGAGCAGATACCCCTCGTTAAGCCGATTAAGTCGTACCGCACGCAAGATATCAATGATGCGCTTCGCCGATTTTTTCTGGTGGAATATGTTCTGCGGCGCGAGGGTTACAGTAGCAGCACGCTCATCCAGCGCATGAATTTCATGCGTAACCATAGTGATAAAGTCGCCTTTGGTGACTATGCGGCACGTATGGATGTGCGTAATCCGAACAGTCCTGTACAAAAGCTGGGCGTCTATGCGAATCGTGCTATCACCGTTGATACGGCGAAAGTGCAGCTTCAGCCGGTGCCGAACAAACCAGAATATTATCAGGCCAGTGTATCTTTTATTGCTGATACCTATGGAAGCAAAGAAAACACTTCTGCGCCAGCACGCGCCGATATTATCTTTTACTATAAAGATTTGATTGTCGCCCAGACAAAGGATATGGAAGAGGATAAGCCGTTTCAGATAACGCCGATGCGTTTTGTGGTGACGGATTACAAGGTCAGTTATTCAGGTAGTTTAAGGTAAGAACACATGACCAAGCAGCGTTTTTTTGTGTCTGTCATGGCGATGCTGCTTTTTGCAAACCCATCATTGGCGTTGCAGGAACCTCATCCGCTGGCAATGGATAAACGCATTCAAACCGTGCGGTATAGCCCCAATGAAGTCTACGAATTTATTGGGCATTATGGCTATCAGGCGTTTATTGAATTTGCGCCGGATGAAGAAGTCAGCACGGTCTCGATTGGTGATTCTGTCGCCTGGCAGGTCAATCCTGTGGGGTCACGCTTATTCCTAAAGCCTGTCGAGCAGGATGCGCTGACGAATATGTCTGTCATTACCAACAAGCGCACCTATCATTTTGAGCTTCACGCCGAAGAAACAGAAAATATTCGCGCTGCCAACATGGTTTTCGTGCTGCGATTCATCTATCCCGATGATTACGCGGGTGATTATTCGAACTTCATCAATGAGGATCCGGTGCCGGATTTGACGGATCCGGAAGTGATGAAAACACTGAACTTTAATTACAGTCTTGTGGGCAGTGATGTTATTTCTCCCATTCGTATCTTTGATGATGGGGAGTTTACCTACTTCGAGTTCAAAGATGTGAATGCCGACATTCCTGCCTTTTTCGTGGTGGATTCAGGTGGGGAGGAAAATCTGCTGAATTTCCGAAAAAATGCGAGCTATATCGTTGTCGAGCGCGTGTCATCACAATTTACCTTGCGGCATGGCAGTGATGTGTTGTGCGTGTTTAATGAGAGCAAGCCCTTGCCGCCACGCGCCATTCCATCGGATGATAAACAATGGTGGGAAATTTTTTAGTTTCCTCTCGCGGTTATTCTCGCCAGCCATCCGTTTAGGAATAATCAACGGACATGAAACATAACCCACTGGCTGGCGCGGTGGGGCCAGCGGCGCTTCGCCTGCGTGCCGCCAACGCTTGGGCGACATCGTCGCTGTTCCATCTGCCTTTGCCCACATTGACCAGTGTGCCTACCATGATACGCACCTGATGGTGAAGAAATGAACGCGAACAGGTGGTAATCCACACGGATTCATCGTCACGTCGCACATTTAATTTTTCCAGCGTTTTAACAGGTGACTTTGCCTGACAGCGCGTATCGCGGAAGCTGCTGAAATCATGCGTGCCGACTAAAAGCTGAGCCGCATTCTGCATAGCGATGACATCCAGCTCGGTTGGAATGTGCCAGCTATACGCGGCCTCAAGCACCGGACGTGCCCGACGATTCATAATCTGATAGCGATAATGTCGCCGGGTGGCATCAAAGCGTGCATGGAAATCAGCGGCCACTTCCTCACAATCCACCACAATCACGGGTGTTTCAATCAAATGAAAATTCACTGCCTGTAATACTCGGAATGCGGCGTGCGAGTGCTGCAAATCAACATGTGCCACCTGACCGCGCGCATGCACTCCGGCGTCGGTACGGCCTGAGCATTGAGGAATCACCTGTTCCCCACAGAACTTAAAAAACGCTTCTTGAAGAATGCCCTGTGCACTTGGCTGGCCTACTTGTCTTTGCCAGCCAGCCAGATGAGTTCCGTCATATTCGATGGTGAGTTTGTAGCGTGGCATTTCAGTTGAGGTCCGTACCGGCAGGAATGGCATAGCCGCGAAGCATATCCTCCGCTGCAATCGCCGCTTTGCCTTGTCGTTGCAGTTTGAGAATCTGCAAGGCACCCTGCCCACAGGCGACACGCAGCTGCGAATCCAGCGTGATTCCGGCGATGCCGTCGCCCTCAACCACTACCTGAACTTCCACGCTGTGGTGCCCGCGCCGCGCACCATCCTCAATGGCGTGCGCAAACTCGCGCCGGCTACGACGATGATGGCGGATGCGCGGGGTGATTCCGTCATCAATACTTATTGGCGGCTCGACGCCACGCGCCCCGCCACGGCCAGGAGCGAG
>JAIEPI010000169.1 GCA_019749855.1 Rickettsiales bacterium
CGCGCGAAGCGGCGCAGGCAGGTCACGATTTTCCAGTACGTGCCTAAGATTCTGTTCGAGTTCTGAGGTGCGCTGCATTAAGGTTCACTTTCAATATCATTTGGATTAATTTATCAGACGAGTGTGACAGCTTAATGAAGGTGTGAGGCAGAAAAAATGAGCAAGCGGCAGTATTTCGGCACTGATGGTATTCGTGGCGAGGCGAACCAACCTCCCATGACCGCAGAGCTTGCCCTTCGCGTGGGCATGGCGGCTGGTCGCGTGTTTAACCGTGGTGAGCATCGCCATAAGGTGGTGATTGCTAAGGATACGCGACTCTCTGGCTACTTGCTGGAGCCAGCGCTCACCGCTGGATTTATCTCTGTCGGTATGGATGTGCTGCTGGTCGGCCCGTTACCGACACCGGCAGTGGCCATGCTCACTCGTTCGATGCGCGCCGACTTGGGGGTGATGATTTCCGCCTCACATAATCCCTATGCGGATAATGGCATCAAGCTGTTTGGGCCGGACGGTTATAAACTCTCAGATGAGACCGAAGCGGAGATAGAGCGCCTGATGGACAGTGATTTATCATCCTTGCGCGCCACGCCGCCGAAACTGGGACGCGCCAAACGGATTGATGATTCACAGGGGCGCTATATTGAGTTTGTGAAGCATAGTTTTCCAAGGCATTTGCGGTTGGATGGCATTAAAATCGTGCTCGATTGTGCGCACGGCGCTGCGTATCAGGTGGGGCCGGTTATTTTGCGTGAATTGGGCGCGGAAGTGATCACTCTGGGCATTACACCTGACGGATTTAACATCAATGCGGAATGCGGCTCAACGGCGCCGCAGTCTATGTGTGAAGCGGTACGAGCCAGCGGTGCACAGTTAGGCATTGCGCTGGATGGTGATGCAGACCGTGTGGTGATGTGTGACGAGAGGGGGGCGGTGATTGATGGCGATCAGATTCTCGCTTTGATCGCGCAAAGCTGGCACAAAAATGGACGGCTGCGTGGCGGGCGTGTTGCTGCCACACTCATGTCCAACCTCGGGCTTGAGCGCTTTTTGGATGCGCGTGGCATTGGCCTGACCCGCGCCGCTGTGGGTGATCGCTACGTGCTGGAAGCCATGCGCGCGGGTGGACTGAACATTGGCGGGGAACAGTCCGGCCACCTGATTTTCTCTGACTATACCACCACGGGTGATGGATTGATTGCCGCCTTACAGGTGCTGGCGGTCATGGTTGAGGAAAATACGCCCATGAGTCAGTGTGCGCGCGTGTTTGAGCCGCTGCCACAAAAACTTCAGAATGTGCGCTATGGGGCAGTGAACCCGCTGGATAATCGTAGCGTTCAGGATGCGATCAGCGAGGCACAGGCGCGGCTCAAGGGGCAGGGCCGTCTGGTGATACGCAAATCCGGTACCGAGCCAGTCGTTCGCATCATGGTTGAGGCCGAAACCGTGGCGATGGTGGACGAAGTGACGGGGTCGCTGGCGCGTCATATGGAACTGGCAACCCAAGTCGCGTGACGTGGTATCCCTCTTCCATGAACAGCCAGCACCGGTGAGCCCCACAAAGGCAGGTCGAGTGCTGATCATTGCTGGCTCAGATTCCGGTGGCGGGGCGGGTATTCAGGCGGATATCAAAACGGTGACCATGTTTGGTGGCTATGCCAGCACGGCGATTACAGCACTTACCGCGCAAAATAGTCTGGGTGTCGCAGGAATCCATGAGGTGCCCGCCGAGTTTGTTTGCCTGCAAATGGCGCAGGTACTGGATGATATCGGGGCCGATGCGATTAAAACCGGCATGCTGAACACGGCGGAGATAATTCTTGCGGTCGCTCAAATGATCGAATCCAAGGCACGAGAGCTGCCACTGGTGGTGGATCCGGTGATGGTTGCCAAGGGTGGTGCCGCGCTTCTGCAGGCGGATGCGGTGCACGCGCTGGTGGATCGGCTGCTGCCATTGGCGCATATACTCACCCCCAATATTCCTGAGGCTGAGGCATTAACGGGGATTACCATTGGTGGGTTGTCGCAGATGCGCGATGCCGCCAAGCAATTGCTGGCCATGGGCTGTGGTGCCATATTGCTAAAAGGCGGGCATATGGAAGGAGACATGCTAGAGGATTTATTGCTAACCCACGAATATGAAGTCGTTTTCAGCTCGCCGCGCGTGCTAACCATGCACACGCATGGCACGGGGTGCACGCTTGCCTCAGCGATTGCGGCGGGGCTGGCTCAGGGGCATGACCTACGCGACGCGGTACAGGCGGCGCGAGACTATGTCCAAAAAGCGATTCAAAAAGCCCCAGGTTTTGGCCATGGCCATGGGCCGATCAATCATCTGGTGACGCCGTGAGAGGTAAAAATGGTTGCATCAGCCCATGGTTTACGTTAAAAGGCCCGTTCTTGGTCACCAGACCATATGGAGAGACATATGAAAGACGGCATTCATCCCGATTATCACGAAATTAAAGTTGTCATGAATAATGGCACCGAGTTCATGACATGCTCTTGCTGGGGCAAGCCAGGCGATGTGATGAAGCTTGATGTAGATCCAACCACCCACGCGGCATGGAATCCGAACGCTTCGCAGAATTTCAGCAAAGCTGGTCAGGTCGAGAAATTTAAAAATAAATTTGGCAATCTGGCGACTTTCTCCACCAAGAAAAAACCTGCTGAAGCAGCGTCTGAATAAGCTTCAGGTATCATTATTTAGAAAAAAGGCGTCCTTTGGGGTGCCTTTTTTTATGTCATCTTTTTTTATCTTATGGGGAATTGATGGGTAGTGGCAGCTGCTAGCCCGCCGCCTTGCGGGTAATGCGCTCAATGATATTGGTACTGCTGTAACCTTCACGCAGCGCAATTCGCTTTACCTCGCCACCATAGGACATCACAAACTCTGAGCCGACAATCTCGCCCATGCTATAATCAGCACCTTTCATGAGAATATCGGGCTTGAGTAGGGTGAGTAAGGCTTCTGGGGTATCTTCCTCAAACACCACCACCATATCCACCGCTGAGAGTTCACACAGTAGCAAGGCACGCTCCTCCTGCGTATTCACCGGACGGCTACTGCCTTTGAGTCGGCGTACGCTGGCATCAGCATTAATGGCAACCACCAGCCTGTCACACGCAGACCGAGAGTCATTGATCAGACCTAAATGGCCAGCATGAATTAAATCAAAGCAACCATTGGTAAAACCAACGCGAAGCCCTTCGCGTTTCCATTCCTCCACCTGCTGCGCGGCTTGAGATCGTGGAGCAATTTTAATGGTGTTAGCACGGGCACCCAGCGCCAGTAAGGCGACCTTTAAGTCCGTGCGGTACACAACAGAGGTGCCGATTTTACCCACCACAATACCGGCGGCGGCGTTGGCTAGCTCCACCGCATCTGCCAAACGACTGCCGCTCGCCAAAGCCACGGCGAGCGTGGCGATCACCGTATCGCCAGCCCCAGAGACATCAAATACTTCGCGGGCGCGAGTATTGATCATGTGAGCTTCAGACTCGCCTTCTAATAGAATCATGCCGAGCGCCCCACGCGTAATCACCATGGATTGAATGCGATGTTGGCGCATTTGTTCACGAGCGGCCGCGATTAAGTCCTCGGTGGAATCGAGGGGGCGGCCCGCTGCCTCGCTCAGCTCACGTGCGTTGGGGGTGAGGATTGTCGCCTCACGATACACGGAGAAATCACGGCGCTTGGGATCAACAATGACTGGTAATCCAGAGTTTTTGGCTGTTTCAATCACGCCGTGAATGACGCGATCTGTCAGCATGCCCTTACCATAATCCGACATAACAACGACCTGATAGCGTCCAATGTCCTCTTTAACGGAGCGCAGAACCCGATCCTCCAGTGCTGTGGGTAGCGGCTCTGCCGACTCATAGTCGGCGCGAAGCAACTGTTGTCCGGCGGCGATGTAGCGGATTTTTTCACTGGACGTGCGTTTAGGATCACTCAGTAAATAAGGCTCCAGATTGGACTCGTTGCCAGCCAGCGCGACAATTCGGTTTCCCGCCTCATCATTGCCAACAACCGACATGAAACTTGCCTGCGCTCCCAACGTAATCATGTTACGCACAGTGTTTCCGGCGCCGCCAAGCATCACCGTTTGGCGATCAATTTTGAGCACAGGAATCGGTGCTTCCGGTGATATGCGTGTCGCACTTCCATAAATGAAGTGATCGAGCATTACATCGCCGATACACAAGATGGATGCGGCGTCAAACCGATCAACCTGCCGGGCGAGATCGTCGGCGTGCTGATCGTTTAGTTGCATCAGATGGCCGTCTTACGCATGAGTTCCAGTCGATGCGAGTGGCTCATCGTCGCCACCGGCTGGCGTAGCAACCACCGCGTCGGCTGGCCGCGAGCGACGCACCGCTTCATCAAGATGAATCTGCAGGCAGAGGCCTAGCAAAACCGGATCTTTTGGTTTGATGTTAACGCTGTTCCAGTGTGAACGGTCTTTCAGCGCATCAATCGTTTTCTTCGTCGTGCCAATCAGCTTAATAATTTGTGCGTCTGACAAATAAGGATGGTATTTCAATAGCCACGCAATCGCTTCCGGCTTATCCTGACGGCGGGCACGTGGCGTGTAGCGGCTGCCTTTGAGGCGGGTTTCCAGATATTGGCGGGCTGTGGCGGCAATCAGAAGCTTCTTGGCGGGATCTTTTTCTGCTTCTTCAATGGTTTCTTTGCTGAGCTGCCCACTGGCCAAGGGATCGACGCCAATGATACCAGTGGCAACTTCACCATCCGCAATGCCTTGAACTTCAAGAGGATGCATGCCGCAGAACTCGGCAATCTGGTCAAATGTCAGGGTGGTGTTATCAACCAGCCAGACGGCGGTCGCCTTTGGCATCAATGGAAGAGTCATGGCGCGTTATCCTTATTCTTAATGATTCTTTAGGCTAAGGGCTTACTTCTAGTAATATTTTGCCAATATGCAAGCGCTGTTGCATGCGAAGATGCGCTTTTTTGGCCTCTTTGAGGGGAAAAACATGATCCAGCACCGGATTAAGTCTCCCAAGCGCCATTTCAGGCCAAAGAAATTGTTGAACTTCCTGCCAAAGCGCGGCTTTCACCTCCAGTGATTGCGAGCGCAGGGTCATCCCGTGCCAATGCAGGTTTTTTATCAGTAGGCGGCCGGTGTTGATCGCGGTGTGAGGGCCGTTCAGGCAGGCAATAGTGATGAGTTTACCGTCGACTTTTAATAGTTTTGTCGCCAGATCAATAAAGTCGCCTCCCAACATATCGAGTACAATTGCCACAGAGCCACCTTGAATATGTTGCGTGACCTGTTCTGCCAGATTGGCTGTACGATAATCCAGTGTTATGGCACCTAAAGATGTGCAAGCCGCTATTTTTTCTGGACTTCCAGCCAAAGCAATTGGATGGGCGTTTAATGTTTTCAGCATAGAAATAGCGCAGGTGCCGATGCCGCTGCTGCCTCCGCTGAGCAACACATAGTCACCGGCTTGCACCTCTCCTAAGCGCACTAACGCCAACCAGTTTGTCATCAAAGCTTCCGGAAGGGCGGCGGCTTGTTTCAGGTCAAAACCGGCGGGAACAGGCGCCAGAAGTTGGGCGTCGCATACACAGAACTCTGCGTAGCCGCCGCCCGTCAGTAAGGCACAGGCAGCATCGCCCACCTGCCAATCAGTGACGCCCTCACCCAAGGCGTCGATGACGCCGGATACTTCAAGCCCGGGGATATTGTTTGTCTCAACGGGGGCAGGGTAGGTAGCCGCCACCTGAAACACATCTGCGCGGTTGATTCCTGCGTATGCCACGCGCAGGCGAACTTCGCCCGCGTTTGGCTGAGGCAGATCGACATCACAGGCGATTAATCGGCCCGTACCAGTTGAAAAGTCAATTTGAATGGCGCGCATTTTGCTTTGCATCTTGCTCTGGTAATGATGAACGCGTTGGTCATAGAGAAATAATCTGCTAAGCATAACAGCTCTATGAAAGTGCGCCATTATGTTTGATGATGATGATCGTCCTAAAGCAAACCATTTGTTGCTTCCTCGCAAGCTTGAGGTTCTGAGTCGTGACGATTTGGGAGACTATCTGGACTGGTTAACCGTTGAGAAAATGCGTGCCGAAGCCGCCCTGGAATCAAGGGGGCTATTTGAGTCAGCTGCCGCAGCATTGTTTAAAGCAAAGGATTAGAATAATGAAAAAATCCAATACACCTAAAGACATGAAAATCATTGATCTGGCACTGCAGGGTGGGGGAGCGCATGGCTCTTTTACGTGGGGCGTTCTTGATGCGCTCATGGAGCAGGAAGATTTGGGCATTGAAGCTATCACCGCGACCAGTGCTGGCGCAGTGAATGCCGCGGCTTTTGTCAGTGGCTATGCGAAAGGCGGCCCCGAGGGCGCCAAGCAGGCGATGCATGATTTATGGCTTAAGCTTAGTAGTGCATCAGCATTGTTGCCTTGGCAGGAAACGCCGTTTGACCGCCTGTTCAAAAATGATGGCCTGCATTGTTCGCCGACCTTCATGGCACTCGACTTTATCACGCGCATGTGGTCGCCTTATCAAACCAATGTGTTTGATTTTAATCCGCTGCGGGAAGTGGTTGAGGAGGTCGTTGATTTTGAGGCGGTGCGTCAGTGCAATAGCATTAAACTCTTTGTCAATGCCACGCATGTGAAAACCGGCAAAGGGCGGGTATTTCAACCACATGAAATTACGCTCGATGTGATCATGGCGAGCGCCTGTCTGCCTTTCTTATTCAAAGCCGTTGAGGTTGAGGGTGAGGCCTACTGGGATGGCGGCTATACTGGAAATCCAGCGCTCTATCCGTTGTTTTATCAAACCAAAAGCGAGGATGTGCTGATTGTACAAATCAATCCGGTACGTGTGGATGAAGTGCCAAAGGAAGCATCAGAAATTCTTGATCGCGTGAATGACATCAGTTTTAACGCCAGTTTAATGCCGGAGATTCGTGCGGTGACCTTTGTGAAAAAGCTCATTGAACAAGGCAAGCTGCCGCGTGATCAGTATAAAAATGTCAATCTACACCTCATTGAAACGCAGCAACTCATGGCGCATCTGGGGCGCTCCAGTAAACTGAATCCGGACTGGGATTTTATTAACCATCTGCGTGCGGCGGGCAATCAAATGGCAAAAGACTGGCTGCGTGATAACTACCAATATGTGGGTGTGCGGTCATCGATTGATGTTGAAAACATTTATCTTTAATCGTGCTGCCACTCATGGCTGCGTATTGGTGATTGGATTAGACGGCAAAATCCTCTAATTGTCACTGGCAGTGTAGAATCCGCCAACCCTTAGCCCGAGCCTTTTTCCATGTCGCGTACTGGCGTGCCATTTAATACCTTGCTGAAATCAGCGTTGGTGATTTCTCTGCCGCCCCTGCTAGTCATGGCGGTCATGGTGGTGATTGGCACGCTCAATCTCACCCATTTTCTGCTCGCGTATCTGGTGATTTTGCTTGGTTCAACGGCGTTTGTCTATCCGTTCCTCGCTAATATATCTGCGCTGAATCATTACGTACAAAATCTCTCGCAGGACAAACGTGTTCGCCCGCCTGATCTGAGCTTTTTGTCAATGGTCGCCGAATTGTCCGAGGCGTTGGGGCGATTACAGCGCATCTGGGAAATAAAGAAACAACAGATGGAGCGCGTGATCACGGAGCGCGAAATTCTGGTGGATACCTTGCCGGATATTCTCATCATGATTAATGATGAAAAACAGATTGTGCGCACCAATCGTGCGGCGCGGGCCATATTTGGACAGAATCTTGCCAATCGCCATCTGAAAGACATCATTGCCAATAGTTCACTGATTGACGCCGTCAGTTCAGTCATTGAGGATTTGCGTGGTCGTGAGGTTGAATTTCGTATCGAGGAGCCGGTGCTGCGCGACTTCCTCGCCGTCATTGAGCGTTTCCCGATTCCGTCAGCGGGCGGCATGTCGATCGTGATTACCATGAACGACATCACAGAGCTCAAAAGCGTCGAACAGATGCGCGCTGACTTCGTGGCCAATGCCAGCCATGAAATCAGAACACCGCTGACCACCATCATCGGCGCGATTGAGACATTGCAGGGCGTGGGCAAGGATGATCCGGCGGCGCTGGATATTTTTCTGCCGCTGATGGCGCAGCAAGCTGAGCGGATGCGACGGCTGATTCAGGATCTGCTGTCGCTGTCGAAAATTGAAATGAATGCGCATAGCGTGCCGATGGAAGCCGTCGATATGCTGCACATCATTCGCGAGGAGGCCAAGCATTTTGACGTGCAGGCACGCGAGAAAACCATGTCACTTTTGCTTGATCTGCCGGAGACTCTTCCGCTGGTGAAAGGCGACACCAATGAGCTGAGTCAGGTGATTTATAACCTTGTGTCTAATGCGTTGAAGTATGGCAGCGCTGATACTGACGTCACCGTGGTGGCGCGTGTGACCACTGAATTGCCCCGTGATCAGAACATGCGTAA
>JAIEPI010000079.1 GCA_019749855.1 Rickettsiales bacterium
AATGCCAGGTGCGGCGTACCGTGTGGTGGGCATCATTGCTGAGCAAGGCGCTCAAAAAGGCCGCCAGCTGCATGGCGTTACGGTCTATGGCAACCTGAAGGATATTCCGCAGGTGGCGACCAAGCTGGGGCGTCGTGGCGAGCGACCGCAGAAATTGCTTCTGAGTGAGGATCATCTGGATAGCGGTTCCATAGAAATGCTGCTCGATCTGAGTGATCGCCTTGGGCTGCCGCTGGCGCGCCTGCCAGGACTCACCGATTTTCGTGATGACCGTGCGACCAGCATTCCGCTGCGGCCGGTGCAAATTGAAGATCTGCTGGGGCGCGCACAAAATGTGCATGATCGTCAGGGTATGCAGCAGATGATGCAAGGGCGGGCGGTGCTGGTGACGGGGGCTGGGGGTTCGATTGGTGCGGAGTTGTGCCGTCAGATTGCCCGTTTTAAGCCCTCACTGCTGGTGTTGTATGATCATTCTGAATATCTGCTGTACGAAATTGACCGTGAATTAGCCCAACGCGAGCCTGAATTGCTGCATCAGGCGTTACTGGGCGATGTGCGAGACGCCGCGCATTTGCAGCGTGTGTGTCAACAATTCAGGCCGGCGGTCGTCGTGCATGCCGCAGCCATCAAACATGTGCCGCTGGCAGAAGATAACATCTGTGAGGCGGCATTAACGAATGTGTTTGGCACCGAGAATGCCTTGCAAGCCGCACAGGCGGGTGGTGCTACGGATTTTGTCCTGATTTCCACGGATAAAGCAGTAAATCCTGCCAATGTGATGGGGGCCTGTAAACGATTGGCGGAGCGGGTCTGTTTTGCCCGCTTACAGCGCGAGGCAGGTGAAATGCGCGTGACCACCGTACGCTTCGGCAATGTGCTGGGTTCCCGCGGCTCAGTGGTGCCGTTGTTTCAGCAGCAATTACAAGCGGGTGGGCCGCTGACGGTGACGCATCCCGACATGGAGCGTTATTTTATGACCATTCGTGAGGCGGTGGAGCTGGTGCTATACGCGGCGGCGCTGCATGCGCAGGAGCAATCACTCGATAACCGAGTCTATGTGCTTGATATGGGAAAACCCGTACGTATTGCTGATCTGGCGCGGCAAATGATCCGACTGGCAGGCCTCAAGCCTGAGCAGGACATTGCCATCGCCTACACGGGATTGCGGCCGGGTGAAAAAATGTATGAAGAACTCTTTTACAATGAAGAAGAATTGGCTAAAACATCGCATAGTAGCATTCGTCTGGCGACACAGCTTGATTCGATTCCCGAGGATTTTTTTGCTATGCTGGAGTCTTTAAAAAAGGCATGTGATGCTGGCGATGAAGAATCGGCGCGTGCATGTTTGCATGATCTGGTGCCACAGTTTCATGCAATCGCTGCTACCTAAGACCTAACCTATCGTGAAAGACCCCCGCCATGAGTAAAATTCGCACGGCATTATTGTCTGTATCCGATAAAGACGGCATCGTTGAGCTGGCCACAGCCCTTGTGGAGCAAGGGGTGTTGCTATTATCGACCGGCGGCACTGCCAAGCTATTGAGCCATGCCGGAATTGCGGTGCGGGATGTCTCCGAGCATACCGGCTTTCCTGAGATCATGGATGGACGGGTGAAAACGCTGCATCCGCGTGTGCATGGCGGGATTCTGGCGCGCCGTAAGGAAGAAACCCATCAGCAAGCCATGCAGGAGCATGATATTCCACCGATTGATCTGGTGGTGATCAATCTCTATCCGTTTGAAAAAACGGTGCGCTCAGGTGCCGCGCCGGATGAATGCATCGAGAACATTGATGTTGGTGGGCCGGCGATGATTCGAGCCGCTGCCAAAAATCATGAAGATGTGACGATTGTGGTGTCTCCAGAGGATTACGCATTAGTCCTCAGTGAGTTGGATAGTAATGAGGGGGCAACCACGCTGGCATTGCGTCGTCAGTTGGCCACCAAGGCCTTTGCACGCACTGCTGAGTATGACGCGGCCATTGCCAGCTGGTTTGCCAAGCAGGAATCGCCAGGCTTGCCGCAACGTTTCTTTATGGTGGCGGATCGTGTGCAATCACTGCGTTATGGCGAGAATCCACATCAGCAAGCGGGTTTTTATCGAATCGGCGATGCCGCCGGTACATTGGCAGGTGCGCGTCAGTTGCAGGGTAAGGAGCTGAGTTATAACAATATCAATGATACAGACGCGGCGATTCAGCTGGTGCAGGAATTTACCCAACCCGCCGTGGCCATCATTAAGCACGCCAACCCATGCGGCGTGGCAGTGGGCGATGATTTAGCGGAAGCCTACCATCGCGCTTTTGCCTGTGATCCTAAAAGCGCGTTTGGTGGCATTATCGCGCTTAATCGTCGCGTGGAAGCTCCGGTCGCGCAGGCTATTGCCGAGCAATTCGCCGAAGTGATTATCGCACCAGAGTTCAGCGACGAGGCACAAGCAATTTTTGCCGCGAAGAAGAATTTGCGTTTGTTGGAGCTGCCAAGTGTTCGCCCCGACTTTATGCCAGTCATCAAAAGTGTGTCCGGAGGCGTGCTGGTGCAGTCACCGGATGATCTGGTGCTGGTGGAAGCCAACATGAAAACCGTCACTAAGCGCGCGCCGACGCCGCAGGAGCATGCAGACCTGTTATTGGCCTTTACCATCGCCAAGCATGTGAAATCTAATGCGATTGTGCTGGTTAAAGACGGGCGCACGCATGGTATTGGTGCCGGGCAGATGAGCCGCGTGGATTCGGTGCATATCGCCTGCCATAAGGCCGAGGAAAATGGACTGGGTACACAAGGCGTGGTGCTGGCCTCGGATGCTTTCTTTCCGTTTGATGACAATGTGCATGCCGCGGCGGCGGCGGGAATCACGGCGCTCATACAACCCGGGGGATCGGTGCGTGATGAAGAGGTGATTGCGGCGGCAGATCAGTACAACATGGCAATGTTGTTTACCGGCATGCGCCATTTCAGGCATTAAGCCCTCACATATCGCGCTTGATCGCTCGGTGCAAAACCCGTATAAGGCACTTCTTTTCATAAGCCTCAACGGAGTTAGCCATGCGCGTGTATTATGATCGGGATGCCGATGTCAACCTCATCAAATCCAAGAAAGTCGTCATCGTTGGTTACGGCTCGCAGGGACACGCCCATGCGGCCAACCTGAAAGATTCCGGCGCGAAAGATGTGCGCGTGGCGCTGAAGAAAGGCTCATCCTCAGCCGAAAAAGCTAAAAGCGCAGGTTTTGAGGTGATGGAGCCAGCTGAGGCGGCTCAGTGGGCCGATGTGGTGATGGTACTGATTCCTGATGAATTGCAAGCCGATCTGTACGCGAATGATCTGCACGCCAACATGAAAAAAGGCGCGGCACTAGCATTTGCTCATGGTTTGAACGTGCATTTTGGCTTGATTGAGCCACGTGCCGACCTCGATGTGTACATGATCGCTCCCAAAGGCCCGGGTCACACGGTGCGTGGTGAATACCAAAAAGGTGGCGGTGTGCCTTGCCTGATCGCCATCCATCAGGATGCGACGGGTAATGCCAAAGAAATCGCCCTTTCCTATGCTTCCGCTGTCGGCGGCGGGCGTTCTGGTATCATCGAGACGACCTTCAAGGAAGAATGCGAAACCGACTTGTTTGGTGAGCAGGCGGTCCTGTGTGGCGGTATATCACACTTGATTATGGCCGGATTTGAGACGCTGGTGGAAGCGGGTTATGCGCCGGAAATGGCCTATTTTGAGTGCCTGCATGAAACCAAACTGATTGTGGACCTCATCTATGAGGGCGGTCTGGCGAATATGCGTTACTCCATCTCCAACACGGCGGAATACGGCGATTATAAGACCGGCCCGCGCATGGTAACGGAAGAAACCAAGAAAGAAATGAAGCGGGTGCTGGAGGATATTCAGTCGGGTCGTTTCACCCGTGACTGGATGCTGGAGAATAAAGCCGGTGCGCCGCATTTCAAGGCGACACGGCGCAATCAGGCAGCCCATCCCATTGAACAGGTGGGGGCAAAACTCCGCGCCATGATGCCATGGATTGGTAAAAACAAGTTGGTGGATAAGGCGAAAAACTAGGATCATTTATCGCTTAGTTACTTGTTCCCGGATCACCACCAAGACTGGCAATTAAGCTGCACGCCACAGTGGTTTTGGTAAGGTCGTAGATGGCTGCGGTCTGACTGGTGGTTGCTGTTACACCAACCACACAATCCGTTTGCTTGAGTGAGCGAAAAATGCCTGAACCTGGCTTCCCATTATCCATTTTTACATCAATGCTGTAAGCATCAGGCGCACTGAATGCAGGGAATGTATTGTAACCAGCAGGGTTATCACTCCCAATTAATACTGACACAGAAGACCCTCCGCCAGCCCACAGAACGGGATCATTCGTTAGGTTGTTACCCCAGGAAACAACATTGTAACCGACGCCGGAAATTCGAGACTCAGGAACGTTAATGCCTGGTCTAACATAGGCGACTGTAGCAGAGCCTGAAGCGCCCGTTAAATTTCCTTCAAACATTCCTGCGTTGATCAAATGATGCCACACTAAAAATATCTCCGGTTGAACAGCACTAATCTCACCATAAAGTAGCAAACCATTGCCAGTTCCATTGCAGGTGGCAGCAGTTGTAAGAGGTGCAGCAAGTGTTGGGGGGCAGGTGGCGGCAGTGCCCCAGTAGCTGGTGGCGTTCTTCATGTCGCCCGGAACCGCATTATATTTGCCACGGAAGGCATTGAATGAGGTAAGAATTTTACTGTAATCTGTCATGACGCTGCGCAATTCTGCGCCACGCACTAGACTTTGACCCACCATCACACCGCTGGCCAGCAGGCCAATAATGACGAGGACAATAGAAAGTTCAAGTAAGCTGAAGCCTTGGGTTTTCATAAACAACTCTTTTTATACTCCAATATTTAGTTTAACGCTGAAGTGTTAAGTCTTAATTAATTCCGACCAGCATTCTTTTTGACTGAGAGACCCTCATGCAGCTTGTGATGTACCAACCGGATATCCCTCATAATTTAGGTTCTTTTATTCGTCTGGGTGTGTGTTTCTCGGTGAGTATTCACGTGGTCGAGCCATGTGGCTTTCCGTTTGATGATAAGCGCATTAAATCACGCGCACTGGATTATGGTGAGCACGTGGATTTGATACGCCATGCCTCATGGGATGCGTTTCAGGCGTATCGTTTAACGCGGGGTGGGCGCCTGATATTAGCATCGACTCGCGGGGCAACTTCGCTGTATGAGCATGTTTTCCAGCCTGACGATTGGCTGATATTCGGCAGTGAAAGTTCAGGAGTTCATGAGCTTGTTCACCAGTGTAGTGATGCACGTGTTATTATACCAATAGCTTTTAATGGACGCTCGTTAAATGTAGCCATTGCCGCTGCCATTGTGCTGAGCGAGGGGTTGCGCCAATGTAGTTTAACCCCAGCCATAAGCAGAATGATTGATTGAGTGGTGGATCTGTTGTAGTAGCCAATTCCCCCATACTGATGATGAATCCATGAGTGAACTTACCCGACGTCAGCAAGCCGCCTCTTTTTGGTTCCGCAATCTACGCGATGATATTTGCGATACGTTTGAAGCGCTGGAGCGCGAGGCGACCCATTATGAGGGAGCGTGCGGTCAGTTTGAGCGGACCTACTGGGACCGCCCTGAAGGCGGTGGCGGCGAAATGTCCCTGATGCGTGGTCGCTTATTTGAAAAAGTGGGGGTGAATATCTCCACCGTTAGTGGTGAATTCTCCGAATCGATGCGCCGTGAGATTCCGGGTGCTGCAAAGAATCCACAGTTTTGGGCCAGCGGGATTTCCATTGTGACGCACATGGCGAACCCGCATATTCCTGCGGTTCACATGAATACGCGGCTTTTAGTCATTGGCAGCGGTGGATTAGACGCCAGCGGAATGCGCCTAAACCCCGTACCGGTACGCCCGCCAGCGGGCGACATACCCCAGCGCCCATCTCTGCATGCGGAAGCCACAGATTCAGCAGGCAGGCAATGGTTTGGTGGCGGCACTGACCTGACGCCGATGATCGAAGATCCTGAAATGGCCGAGCTGTTTCATGCCGCACTCAAGGAGTGCTGTGAGCGGCATGATAGCGGCTATTATCCAAGCTATACAGCATGGTGTGACCAGTATTTTTTCCTCAAACACCGCAACGAGCCACGTGGCATTGGCGGTATTTTTTACGATTATCTTGATACCGGCGATTGGGAGAAAGATTTTGCGTTTACACAGGATGTCGGACGCACGTTTCGTCGTATTTACCCCGAGATCGTCCGTGCACGTATGGCACGCAGCTGGACGACGCAAGAGCGGGAACATCAACTTATTCGTCGTGGCCGGTATGTAGAATTTAACCTGCTCTATGATCGCGGCACACGCTTTGGATTGATGACCGGAGGCAATACTGAGGCCATTTTAATGTCGCTGCCACCCGAGGTGCGTTGGCCGTAACTTTAACCATGTTGCATGCTTAAAGGACAAAAACACGCCGCACATAGCGCAAAAACATGACAAAAAAAGCTATACCTAGCACGACACCCAGCAGTAATGGCCCAAATGCGGGCAGGATAAAGTCAAAAAACCCCACCTGCGCACTGTGCGTCTGCCAGAATTGAAACAATGCCTCATAGGTCGCCAGTTGATAGTCAGGATGAATCGCACTATCGCTGACATCTTCTCCGTACAGTGCCATCAGACCGCCGTAAGCGCCGGCATAAAGCGGAGCAATCAGCAGTATCATCATTCCTAGCGGCAATAGGATTGCAATTGCCATCATTTTCCACGGACTCATGTGCTATTCCTATCCTGCCATCGTTGATGCACCCAGAACCAGTCGTGCGGTCTTTCACGAATCCATGCTTCAAACTGGTGATGAATACGTTGCATCACCAGCGCATCATCGGCTTGATTCATGCCAGATGAACAATCAATGGACAAGAGTTGCATACGATAGACATCGTTCTCACCACGTAGAATACGCGCCTGTAGAAGGACAGCTCCCATTTTTCGAGCGAGTTGAACACATAGCAATGAGGTCATGGCCGGTGCGTGGAAGAAGGGCAGCGCCACGCCACGATTTTCCTTTTGATCAACCAGCATACCCACCGGCTGACCTTGTTGCAGTGCTCGTATTATCTGGCGAACACCCGTGGAGCCTTTGGCGAACGCTGCTTTTACGTAACGCGAACGTATCTTGATAATCAGGCGATTCACCAGGCGATTATTCGCTGGACGGTACATGACACTCAGCGGCACTCCAGCCTGATGGGCGCAAAGAGCCACACACTCCCAATGGCTGATATGCCCAGTAATCACAATGATTCGCTTGGAAGCCCGATGCAGCTGTTGCAGAAGCAGCGCGTCGTCTGGGCTGATAAAAGGAAGGAATGACGCTGTGCCAAGCTTCGGAAACTCAGCGAGAATACGTCCAAATCCTTGCCACATTTGACGCAGAGACTCCTGCTGTTGGCTCACTGATAACTCGGGCAGAGCCAAGGCAAGATTCCGTTTGGCCACAAGGTGAGCCGGTAATCTTGGCCCAATACTATATGCCAGTGCGGAGCCGATACGGCGGCTAAGGCCAAGGGGCAGAACGGAAAACAGCGCATAGGCCAGGAAGGCCGGAGTTGCAAAAAGTAGGGTCTTTAACGATGAGATCATCTCACGGCGCATAATTTCGTCAGCCACGCGTTTAGCCACCATTGTGAGCGCGTATCAAACTCCAGCGTGACCGGTAGTACCTGAATGCGAGTTTGCCAGACTTTGGGCAGGCGCCGGTGATCTTTTTGCGTGGTGATCAAGGCCGCATTCGCCCGCTCGGCGCGTTCAGCGAGGCTTTGCAGCTCGGCTTCACGATAGGGATGGTGATCGGCAAAGCGGGCGGTGCCAGCCAGCTCGGCGCCCGCGCCGTGCAATGTATCAAAGAATTTCTGCGGCCTGCCAATGCCGGCAAAGGCCAGCCAGCGCGTGGCAGCAACATCAAGTGAATCTAATTGAGGCACCAGCGCGGCAAGTAACACTGGCGTGTTTACGCATTTTTTCGCGATGTGCTGGCGATCTTCTCCGATGACGACGACGGCATCCGCGCGTGCCAAAGCGGCCGCCCACGGCTCACGTAGCGGGCCTGCGGGCAAGCAACGTTCATTGCCCAGGCCATAGCCACCATCCACCACCAGCAGGGAGCCTGTTTTGTGCAGCGACGGATTCTGCAAGCCATCATCCATCAGCACCACCGAGGCACCACTCGCGTCTATTTGTGGCATGGCGGCGACGCGGTGGCGTGCAATCCATGTGGGTGCACTCTCTGCCAGAAGTAATGGTTCGTCGCCCACCTGTGATGCGTCATGGTGCCGTGGATCGACCTGCAATGGCCCAGCGAATGATCCCCCATAGCCACGGCTGAGGATGCAAGGCGTTTGACCCATCGTTTGAAGCAGCGTCGCCAGTGCAAGCACGGTAGGTGTTTTACCGGCACCACCAGCAACCACATTGCCGACACAGAGCACGGGTAGTGACGAGACATAAGGCTGAATGGACTGTGCTCGCTTTATAGAAACTGCTTGATAGAGCCATGACACAGGACATAA
>JAIEPI010000177.1 GCA_019749855.1 Rickettsiales bacterium
TGGTCCGGGCGGCGTGGCGATCATCGTTGATGCCTTAACAGATAATCGCAATCGCACCGCCTCGGAGGTGCGCGCTGCTTTCACCAAAATGAATGGCAATCTGGGGGAATCCGGAAGCGTGAGCTTTATGTTTGATCGTCTGGGGCGCATTGAATATCCGGCGTCTGTCGCCAGCGAGGAGGCGATGTTTGATGCCGTCATAGAAGCTGGCGGCGAGAATTGTGAATCCAGTGCTGAGGGCCACGTTATTACCTGCGCAACGGATGCGTTGCATGAGGTGTTGCGTGCGCTGGAGGTGCGCTTTGGCGAGTCGCATTCGGCGAAAATGGTGTGGCTGCCAAAAACCACCGCTCCCGTCGATGAGGAGCAAGCTAAAACGCTCCTCAAACTGATCGACCTACTCGAGGACAATGACGATGTACAGGACGTGACCTCTAACTTTGAAGTATCAGAGGACATTCTGATGAGACTCAGTGCTTAGGCAACGATTGTTGGGGATTGACCCGGGTCTTGTTCGCTGCGGATGGGGCGTAGTGGATAGTGAGGGAAGCCGTTTGTCATTTGTTGCCTGCGGTGTCATTAAACCATCCGCGAAGGCGGCAATGTCTGAGCGTCTGTTGATGTTGCACACGGCGTTGCAGGAGGTGATTGCCACCTACCATCCGCACAGTGCCGCCATTGAAGAAACCTTCGTGAATGTGAATGCCAGCTCGACGCTGAAGCTGGGAAACGCTCGAGGTGCGCTCATGTTATCGCTGGCACAGGCCGGTTTGTGCGTGAGTGAGTATGCTCCGAATCTGGTGAAAAAAACCATCGTCGGCGCGGGTCGTGCTGATAAAGCGCAAATCGACATGATGGTGCAGGTGTTGCTACCTGGCTGCGGCACCCATGGTATGGACGCGATGGATGCGCTGGCGATTGCCATTACGCATGCGCAGCATCATACATTAACACCCTATATAAACCAAATGGCAGGAGCCTGAAATGTTGGGATGGATGTTTGGACGTGGCGAAAAGAAAGTTAAAAACAGCTCGGCGCAGATGGGAGATATTGTTACGCAGGCGGCACAATTTCTCACCGAAGCCCTTTTTGCGCAACGCGCGTTGATGGAAGAGGCCGAGGCGCTGCCTGCGGTGGCAAAGGATGCCTGGTCACTGGGCTATGTGGCCGGTTTCACTGAAGCGGTAGCGACCATGCGGCAGATTGATTCTGAAGAAAACGGATTTGTGGTTCACCACGCAGTATTTACAGATATCTTTGGTGCTGAGGAAGGGCCGCTGCTGTTTGCGACCTTTATGAACCTGCAATCGAAAGACGATGAAGCCGTTCTCATGGGCATGACCATGGGCGGCGAGGATATGTTCGCCTGGCTGAACGGCGATGTGGAAACGCCGATGCGCTGGGCAGATTACGTCAACAAAAACTAATGAGTGAAGGAAATGTTATGGAACAGCCGCGTGGATTTAATGCCAGTGATATGGTGATTGTTATCTTGTCTGAGGAACCAGACATGGAAGCCAATACGCTCAGCATTCAGGATTTTATCATTGAAGGGCGGCCCATGATTCCGGTGTTCACGTCAGCGGAATTATTTAATGAAGCCACCGATACTGAAGATTTTCTCTACTTTGCCATTGAAATACAGTTTGGGTTTTTCATGTCGCTGATGCAGGGGACCGAAACCCTTGTGATTAATCCGGGCACGGAGGGATCGTACGGATTTGACGTCAAAGACATGACGTTCCAAAGCGAGGCCCCATGATTGGCAAACTGCGTGGCCTGATAGATCAGCTGGCGGATGATCACGCGATTATTGATGTGAATGGCGTGGGGTATCAGGTGTTTGCCTCATCACGTGTGCTGGGGGGCTTGCAGGGTATGTCGCAGGAGGTGACCTTCTGGATTGAAACGCATGTGCGCGAAGATCATATTCATCTCTACGGCTTCCTCAGTGAGGCTGACCGTCAATGGTTTCGCACCCTCACCCAAGTGCAGGGCGTGGGTAGTAAAATGGCGCTTTCGTTATTGGGCGCCATGTCCACCGATGAGATTGCAAACGCCATTGCCGCGCAGGATAAAACGGCGTTAACCCGTGCCAATGGCGTGGGGCCGCGTCTGGCGGAGCGGTTGATTACCGAGCTGAAAAACAAGCTGCCCGCAATGGCTGCGAGTGCCATAAGCCTGCCGGTTCAAGTCTCGGGGAAAGGTTCCAAAGCTAAGGCCACGCCAGAGGACCCATTGCAGGCAGCGCGGCAGGAGGCGATTTCAGCGTTAGTCAATCTTGGCTATACGCGTGTGGATGCTTTTTCTGCGGTGGCGCGTGTGATGCAGGAGCACGAGGTGGTTAGCATTGAGCAGATCATCCCGCATTGTCTGCGTTTGCTCGCGGCCTAGTGGTTGCTCCGCGCCAAAAGCTGACTATGCTGTGTTGAGAGGTCCTGTATGTCATCCAGCCGATTAAGCACTGCCGATAAATTGAGCGAAGATACGCAGGAGTTGTCGCTGCGTCCGCAGAGTTTTGCCGATTTTACCGGACAGAGACAGTCCTGTGATAATTTAAGGATTTTTGTGGAGGCGGCCCGCGCACGCTCGGAAGCCTTGGATCACGTGTTATTCTACGGGCCACCCGGGCTTGGCAAAACGACATTAGCGCATATCGTGGCCACCGAGATGGGTGTTGGTTTTCGCACGACTTCAGGGCCATTGCTGACAAAGGCAGGTGATCTCGCGGCGATTCTGACCGGACTGCAGCCACGCGATGTGTTGTTTATTGATGAAATTCACCGCATGAATGCGATGGTTGAGGAGGTGCTCTATCCAGCGATGGAGGATGGCAAGCTCGATCTGATTATTGGTGAGGGGCCGGCGGCACGTACCGTGCGTATTGATCTGCCGCCATTTACGCTGGTGGGGGCAACGACGCGTCTGGGGTTGCTGTCGAACCCGCTGCGTGATCGTTTTGGTATTCCGCTGCGCCTGCAATTTTACTCGCCGGAAGAATTGGATAAGGTATTGCAAAGGGCATCGGGAATACTCTCCATCGGGCTAACCGAACAGGGCAGTGCTGAGATTGCGCGTCGCTCGCGGGGCACGCCACGTATTGCCGTTCGCTTACTGCGGCGGGTGCGTGACTTTGCACAGGCGGCGGCTCAGACATCGATTGATCACAAGTTGGCGGATAACGCATTGCAGCGTTTGGAAGTGGATGCGCTGGGCCCTGATTCCGCCGACCGGCGCTATTTGTTGTTTATTGCCGATCATTATGGCGGTGGGCCGGTGGGCATTGAAACCATTGCGGCGGGTTTGTCCGAGCAGCGCGATTCATTGGAGGAGACGATTGAGCCTTTTTTATTGCAGCAGGGATTTCTGGCGCGCACGCCTCGCGGTCGCGTACTGACGGAAACAGCGTATAAGCACCTGCATAAAAAAATGCCGGCGAGAGCTGAGCTAACTCAGGAGGGTTTGTTTGCCGTGGGTCAGGAAACACCTGAGCCATGATTTAACTGTTCCCGTATCCCCGTCCAACATCACGAAGACCAAGCGTTCCTTCATACGCACATTCCTCGGCGCGGTAAGGCCTAAGCACATTATGAGTGATGGTTTGCAAACGATTCAGTTCACTTGCCAGCCGAGGTTTTTTGGAGCCTAACGCTTGCAGGGCATGATCAATCAAAACATCCATCTTTTCAAGAATGGCATGCGACTGGACCACACGTTCATGCCATGTCACGGGGTCGCGGTTAAAGCTGAGATCGGGCAGCAATTTGATTTTTCTTGATTTAATCCCATACTCCATGCGAAGCAAGGCCTCCTCGCGCTCACGGGACTGGATTCGAAACTGGCGCTCATCCTCGGGATACTCTGCAAGGGCATGCACTTCTTCCAATGTCACCAGCGCGCTGATCAACGGGGCAGATAACTTATGGCTGTAGAGATCATTCCTCGCATCCCAGCCCAGCGCCTCAAGGATGCGGGTGGCCTGTTCAGGCGCACGCTGTGTTTTTTTTACCCCAGAATAGACGGTGTTTAAGGGTGAGTGGCTGGTATCAGGCATGAAAACATCTCTCTTTAGTCTGAATATAGCAGATGATCTTGACAAACACGTGACGGTTTAACAAATTGTTAACGACGTACTAATAGCGCATTTTTTTCTTTGTTTTCTATGCATTCTCACTCCAGTGGCAGCTTTCACAATGGGCAACATGCCATCACCTGCCGTGTCTATTATGAAGACACGGATTCGGGGGGTGTGGTGTACTACGCTAACTATTTGCGTTTTGCTGAGCGCGCCCGCACCGAGGCGCTGCGATTATGCGGCTTGTCACAATCGCTGATGGCGCACGAGGGCTTGCTGTTCGTGGTCAGGCGTTGCGAGATTGACTATCTGGCGCCGGCCAAACTGGATGATGTGCTCCTGATTGAAACATCGTTGCAACGCACCACAAAAGTGCGTATGAGTATGACGCAGCGTCTAAGCCGCGCTGAGCATGACATTGCGCGCCTCACGGTGGACATTGTCTCGGTCAATGCGGCGCTTCGGCCCTCGCCGTTGCCAGACGCAATGCAGCAAATGATTTTTAAACACTTCACCCCCCAGAGTAAGGGAGATACGTCGCATGACGGATAGTACAAATGTAAGCACGGCAGTTGATGCTGTGGGTGCCGCAGAGATTGCGGGAAATGTGGCGCAAAGTGATATGTCAGCCATTGGCATGTTTTTGCAGGCTGATTTCATGGTGAAAGCCGTGATGATTGGCTTGCTGGCCTCTTCTATCTGGACATGGGCGATCATCATTGACAAAACCATGCGCTTCAAGAGCATCAAGCTGCGCTCGGCCAAATTTGAATCGGATTTCTGGTCAGCAGATGCGCTGGACGGTTTTTATGAAAAAGTGAAGCGACGTGCCAATCATCCCTACGCAGTCATTTTTATGGCGGCGATGGAAGAATGGTTCCGCACCACCGGCAAAGGTAACACGCGTTCGCGTCTCACCGGTGCCGGTGTCAAGGAGCGTATTGCGCAGATCATGGGTGTCGCGCGTAATCGTGAGCTGGACGAGCTGGAAAAGGGCCTCGGCTTTCTGGCAACGGTGGGTTCCGCCGCCCCGTTTATCGGTCTGTTTGGCACGGTGTGGGGGATTATGAATAGCTTCCAGAACATTGCGGTGTCCAAAAATACCTCGCTGGCAGTGGTGGCGCCTGGCATTGCCGAAGCGTTGCTGGCAACGGCGATTGGCTTGTTTGCGGCGATTCCAGCGGTGATCGCCTATAACAAATTTAACGGTGAGTTGAACCGACTGGCCGGACGCATGGAGGATTTCAGTATCGAGTTTGAGGCCTTGCTTTCACGTCAGACGGAGCTGGCGGCCGCCGCTTAATAGCGCAATAAACAGTCGTTATGTAAGGATAGATATGGGAATGAGTGCAGGAACGAGCGGCGGTGGGCGCAGGCGTGGCCGCCGTGGTGGCGGGCAGGGTGCCTTTAGCGAGATTAACGTCACCCCAATGGTGGATGTAATGCTCGTGCTGCTGATTATCTTCATGGTGGCGGCTCCATTGCTAACCTCCGGCGTGACGGTGGATCTGCCGGAAACGCAGGCGAAGCCGTTGCCAGGTAAAGAGGAAGTTCTGGCCATCAGCATTGATCCTAAAGGTGACATATTCGTGCAAAAAGAGAAAATCCCGCTGGATAAATTGCGCGGGCGTCTGCAGGCGGTGGCACAGGAAAACAAGGATCTACGCATCTTCGTGCGCGGCGACAAAGGCGTTGATTATGGCACCGTGATGAAAGTGATTGGTGAGATTAATGCGTCAGGCCTCAACAAAGTGGCGCTTGTCTCGGAGACGATCGGCGACATGCCGGTGAAGCGCTAAGACGTGCGACGGGGGCATCAAACCTAGCCATGATCGACGGGCCTGATCAACGCAGTGTATTCTATTCAGTTGGCTTGCATCTGGCGCTACTGCTGTTTGCCATCGCAGGGTTGCCGTCATGGTTTGAGCGTGATGAGCCGGAGCCGGTGGCCATCAGTGTCGAGATTCTGCCGGTGAGCGCTGTCTCCAATGTGAAGCCGTCCACTCTGCCACTGGCTAAAAAAGAGGCGCCCCCGAAGCCAACGCCTAAAGCGACGCCAACCAAATCAGCGCCGCCTCCAGCTCCCACACCTGCGAAGGACTCTGTTCCGCTGCCAAAGCCCACTCCGGCAAAACTGGCTGAGAAAAAAGAAGAAAAGAAACCTGAGCCGCCGAAAGAGCAACCGAAGAAGCAGCAGGCGGAGAAAACGCCAGAGCCGAAGAATGAAAAAGATGCGTTGGATGAGATTCTAAAAAATGTGCGTCAGCAGGCGCAGCAGTCTGATGCGGTTGATGAAAAGGCCAAACCGCAAGAGGCAGGCACCACGATGAAGGGGCAGAATTATGACCCCAGCAAGCCGCTGTCTTTAAGTGAGAGAGATGCCATTGTTCAGCAGTTTATTCGCTGTTGGAACCCGCCGGCGGGTGTCAAAAATGACTACACGTTACGCGTGATCATTAAGGCAAATTTCAATCCCGATGGCACACTCGTGGGACAGCCCGTGCTGGCATCCGGGCAGTCGGGTATGATGTCACAGGCTAATTTCCGCGCCGCTGCCGACTCGGCGCTGCGTGCGGTGGCCCGTTGTGCGCCGCTGAAAAATCTGGACCCCTCAAAACATGGCAGCTGGGGCGAAATGGAACTGACATTCGACCCTAAATTCCTTTACTAGTGTTTTTCTAACCGTCTCCATGCGATGCATGCCAGCGCTCAGGGGCAAAAATATCAGAGGCAGTTTCTGCTTACACTGTATGATGGGTTGACATTTGACGTCTTCTCGCGCCATGAGTAAAACCAATCAAAGCGTCTAACTTCCCTGAAGGTGCCACCATGCTGCTTCGCCTTATCATTACATCAATTGCCTTTCTGGCGTTTTCCTCCGCGGCGCAAGCCCAACTCAAGTTGGATATTTCGCAGGGTGGTTTTGAACCATTGCCAATTGCGGTGGCGGATTTTTCCTCCAATGATGCCGAAGCGGCGCGCATTGGAAGGGATATGGCACAGGTGATTGCCGCAGATTTAGAGCGTTCCGGCCTGTTCCGGCCGCTTGATAAAAGCGCCTTTATTGAACAGGTTGGCTTTACCACTAACATTCCACGTTTTGCGGACTGGCGGCAGATTAATGCCAGCGGTCTGGTTATTGGCAGTGTGGTACCCACTGGCCCGGGGAAAGTCAAAGTCAGCTTTCGCCTATGGGATATTTATGGTGAGCAACAAGTCGCTGGCAAGCAATATGATACGTTTAACCGCAACTGGCGGCGTATTTCACACCTGATTGCGGATGAAATTTACAAGCGTATTACCGGTGAGGAAGGCTATTTCGATACACGTATTGTCTATGTCTCTGAGAGTGGGCCCAAAAGTCGTCGTGTGAAGCGTCTGGCTATCATGGATCAGGATGGCGAGAATCATAAGTTTCTCACCGCCGGAAATTATCTCGTGCTCACGCCTCGCTTTGCACCGGATACGCAGGAAATCGTCTATCTTTCCTATGCGGGCAAAGTGCCGCGTGTTTATCTGCGCGATCTGCAAACCGGACGTGAAGAATCATTGGGGACGTTTCAGGGCATGTCGTTCGCGCCACGTTTCAATGCGGATGGAACCCGTTTGTCCATGTCGATTGCGAAAAACGGGAATACCGATATTTTCGAGATGGATCTGCGTTCCAGAAACCTGCGTCGTCTGACGGACAGTCCCTCCATTGACACGTCTCCTTCTTATTCACCGGATGGTCGTCAAATGGTGTTCAATTCAGATCGCGGCGGTTCGCAGCAGCTCTATATTATGAATGCAGATGGCAGCGGCGTGAAGCGCCTGAGTTTTGGTGATGGGCGCTATGGGACGCCGGTGTGGTCGCCACGTGGTGATTATGTCGCCTTCACTAAAATCGCGGCGGGACGCTTCTTTATCGGCATTATGCGCTCGGACGGCAGTGGTGAGCGTATGCTGCATGAAAGCTGGCTGGCTGAAGGCCCTACATGGGCGCCCAATGGCCGTGTCATTATGTTTAACCAGCAGTCCAGTCCTAATAGTTCCACCAAACTATACTCTGTTGATGTGACGGGCAGAAATCTTCGTCAGCTCACGACTCCGGTCGATGCGACGGATCCAGCATGGTCGCCACTGTTGCCATTATAGCACGGGGATTGGCCAAAGCTGCGTCAGTTGTAAAAAAATGTTGTGGGGCGGTTGAGAATTTCCGCGTCATTGCTTAAGAACGAATCACCGAACATGATTATATGGAGAGTATCAATGAATAACACGTTTAAATTAGGCCTTGTTTTGTCATCCTTCCTGTTCCTCGCTGCGTGCGAAACACCAGGCGAAGATGGTTCTGCTTCCGGTAGCGGTGCAAACGGCGAATACGGTTCAGGCAGCGACAGCCTGCAACAACTGGCTCCTGGCGTTTCCGACCGCGTATTTTACGCGCTCGACAGCTCCGTACTGGACAGCGAAGCTCAAGCAACGCTTGAGAAGCAAGCTGGCTGGTTGAAATCCAACACCGGTGTGAACATCGTGGTTGAAGGTCATTGCGATGAGCGCGGCACCCGTGAGTAC